>MEYI01000025.1:3978-4951 GCA_001773975.1 Candidatus Azambacteria bacterium RBG_16_47_10 | reverse complement strand
GTGCGCGAAAACTTATTACGTCATCAGGGAAAGACATTCGAGGAGACGGTGAATATCTCAGTGAATCAAACATTTGTCCGATCATTGAATACGTCACTTACCGTTATCTTGGTGTTGCTCGCGATCTATTTCTTTGGCGGAGAATCAATAAAATATCTTGCATTGGTATTGATGGTTGGTATCGGTATTGGGACATATTCCTCGATCTTTATCGGCAGTACCGTATTGGTCAGTTGGTACGAACGTATGCTGGGTCAGAAAAAATAATATTTTCTTTGGGGGTGCAAAAGCGGACTCTTGATGAGTCCGCTTTTTTATTCAAGGTGCACTTTTTCGGTAAACGTAGTGAGATGCGCAAGAAGCGAAGGATGCTTCCTGAGCGTCGGATCTTCGGAAAGTATGCGGAGCGCTTCTTCGCGCGCCGCTTTAATAAGCGCGACATCGGTTAGCGATGCCATGGCAAGATCCGGCGCACCCCATTGGCGCGTGCCGAGAAAGTCGCCAGGACCGCGTATCGCAAGGTCCTTTTCGGCAAGAAGAAAGCCGTCATTGCAGTCAATAAGCGCTTTCAGGCGCCCATTGACGCTTTGCGACGCTTCGTCTTGGAATAAAAGACAATATGACTGATGGTCGCTTCTGCCGACACGTCCGCGGAATTGATGCAGCTGTGCAAGTTTCGCACGTTGTGCGACGCCAAACCGATGCTGTTCATCCAGCACGATAAGGCCGAGCGAATGGAAAGAAAAAGTATTCGCGATGAGCGCGTGAGTGCCGATAATGATCTTTAAATTTCCCGACCGCACCGACGCAAGGATATCTGCTTTTTTCATTTGACCGATGTTGAAACTAAAATATCAAGCTCATGCGCTTTAAATTTTTTCATAACTTCCTCTTTTTCTTTCCCTTTCATTTTTCCGTGCAGCATGCCGACTCGTCGCGACGGAAATATTTCTTGCGATAGTTTTTCAAATTC
>MEYI01000025.1:3832-3954 GCA_001773975.1 Candidatus Azambacteria bacterium RBG_16_47_10 | reverse complement strand
CCTCGCCATTTCTGCGAACGTGAATTGTCGCGGCGGCAGTTGCATGGCGTCACTGCCCGGTTCGTGCTCGATGCGCGGACAAATAACAAATATCTGCCGTCCTTCGTCCATCTGCTTATCCA
>MEYI01000025.1:2678-3801 GCA_001773975.1 Candidatus Azambacteria bacterium RBG_16_47_10 | reverse complement strand
GGATATAAGCTTGGTGATGATCGCTTTTCTGTTTTTCGGCATCTCATTGAGCAGGGAAATATCAAGATCGCCGTATGCGGTGAGTGTCAGCGTGCGCGGGATCGGTGTTGCGGTCATGCTTAAAAAATGCGGAATAAGAGGCCCTTTTGTTTGTTTTTCGGTGCTCCGATGCTGTGCAAGTTTCGCACGTTGTGCGACGCCAAACCGATGCTGTTCATCCAGCACGATAAGGCCGAGCGAATGGAAAGAAAAAGTATTCGCGATGAGCGCGTGAGTGCCGATAATGATCTTTAAATTTCCCGACCGCACCGACGCAAGGATATCTGCTTTTTTCATTGCGTGCGCCGTTTTTAACTCCGTATCATACATAAACGCACCACTGCCGGTCAGTAAACCGACGTTTATATTAAATGGTTCAAACAGTTTTGAAAAACTTGCGAAGTGCTGTGATGCAAGCACTTCAGTGGGCGCCATAATGACGCTTTGCCATCCGTGTTCTGCGGCATTGTGCATCGCGATAGCTGCGACAACTGTTTTTCCCGACCCCACATCGCCTTCAAGCAAGCGATTCATGGGGTGTCCGCGTTCCATGTCTTGTACGATCTCCCATGCTGCTTTTCGTTGCGCATCGGTCAAAGAAAATGAAAGATTACCGACAAATGCTTTTATTTTTTCAACATCGACAGGGATCTTCGGCGCGGCAGACTGTTTCATGGTTTCTCGTGCGCGGAGCGCGAGTAATTGCATAAAAAACACTTCGTCAAATGCGAGGCGTCTTCGCGCAAGCGCCGCTTCTTGTTCCGTTTTAGGAAAATGAACGCTAAAAAGCGCCGCGAAGCGAGAAGGGAAGTGCTGACGCTTCACGATATCTTCGGGAAGCGTTTCAGGCGCTGTGGTGACCGCGGTAAATACGTTTTTTATAAGATATCTGAGCCATCGTGACGTAATGCCCGCTGTTTCACGGTATACCGGCACCAAGCGGCCGGTATGCGTTGTTGTCAGTGATTTGCCAAGCACCTCATGTGCGGGATTTTGCATGGTAAGTCCGTCTCGCTCGGAATATCCGATCTTTCCTGAAAGACTCACTGTTTTTCCTTCAATAAGTGTTTGCGTGAGAAACGGC
>MEYI01000025.1:890-2671 GCA_001773975.1 Candidatus Azambacteria bacterium RBG_16_47_10 | reverse complement strand
ACCATGCTGCGTCCAATTCACCGCTTCCGTCTGAAATGGTTGCGTGCGTGATGACCATATTGCGTTTCCATGCCCGCGTGTTTTCGATCGATGTGATCGTGCCTTGTACGGTAACCGTTTCGCCGATCGATGCGTCTACAATATGCGTGATGTGAGAAAAATCATCGTAGCGAGTCGGTACATGGAGTAAGAGATCGGCAAACGTGGCAATGCCGAGGTTTTTAAGCGGTTTGAGTATGGTCGTACTCACCCCTTTTAATTTTTCGATAGGGAAGTCCAGAATATCCGTTTTTTTCGATTTTACCGTCATTATAGTCACTATATCACTCGAAAACGGGAAAATCCATGATAGATGTGGTATGCTATACTATGCATGTAATTAATATTTATATATGGATACAGTAAAACGAAATCACATCATAACCATTGCGATCATATTTTTTATTGTCGTAGCAGCCGTCGCGATTGGCAGCGCGATCGTAAAACGAAAAGCGGCAAAGCAACGGGTGCCGATGACCGTTGAACAGCAGCAACAAGAAACAACAGCGAAATTGCTCGCGACCGATCCGTCGGACCCGTCGCATGTGAATAATATCAAATACATCATCGGCGGATTGGAAAAGTATTACAATGATAAAAAAATGTATCCTGCGAAGCTCGATGATCTTGTGCCGAAGTATCTGAATATAGTACCGAAGTATTCCTCGCAGAAAGATTATTTCTACGCGTACTATCCGGAATCAAAGCCGACGGCATATCATATCGGAACCTTGTTGGGTGGCAGGAATCAATCCTCGCCAAAAGCCTTCGCTGAGGACGCAGATCTTGATTCAAGCAAAAACGGCTATGTGAATGGATTCAATGGTATGGATCCGGTATACGATCTCACAGGCGGAAAAAAATAAAAGAAAAAGCATAAATGTAGTCAGAGGAAAAGTTAGCTTTCAAAAAACTACTTGGGATAGGCATGATTTGGGAAAATTATCGACAATACATGCTAGTATGACTTTATATAAAGGAGGTGTGAGTAGATCTAAGTGGAAAGGCAATAAGATATAGTGGTTCGCAAAACATATATTGTGCGACGTGGTGGGGAAAGAAAGAAACCGGCGAGGATTTATCTTCCTCGCCGGCCCTGTTTAGTGAATACTGCTCTCTCGTAATGTGCTGAAATCCTTCAAGATCTCTGCTATTCCCAGTCGCTCCAATCTCAAAAGATCTTTAAGGCGGGATATCCTGTTATTAAGAATCTCTTCTTCGCTACTACTAAGCCAGCCGTATTTCTTTAGCGTTTTTTTCGCTTGCTTGAGTGTTGTAATTTTTTTCTCAAGCGCTTTTTCCTTTCTCTTCATACGCACCCTCCCTTGTTAAGGTTCTCCCTAACCCCTACTTTGCCTGCTGTATGAGGTCTGTAGCCCGTTTATATGCGTCTTCTGCAACATCTAATACACTGGTTATCGGGTCTTTTACCGATTCAGGCGCTTTTTCCAATATTTGCATCAGCGATTCCTGTTGTTTCGCTACCACGCCCTTTGCCTGTTCCGCCAGAAGCTTTGTATGGGCGTCTACCGCGTCTTTTGCCTGCTCTGTAAGGCTTTGGGTCACATCGTTGGCCAATGCCGTATAGCGGTCCTTTATTTTCTCCGTATTGTCCTTGCTCATTGTCTTGAGGCGTTCCAGATCGGAAAGCTCGTCCAGACGCTCCTGCATGAACTGGAGCTTGAGCTGGATCTTCTTGCCCTCGCTACGCGTTAGCACATTCACCTCCAGCCACTCATACG
>MEYI01000025.1:356-871 GCA_001773975.1 Candidatus Azambacteria bacterium RBG_16_47_10 | reverse complement strand
GTCCAATACCCCCTGCAGTGCCTTCTTCGCCGACATACAAGGCGGTCGCGCCGAAAAATACTGCGAACACTATGATACCCAAAAGAATTTGCTTCATATGTCATCCATGATACCATAAAGAATAAGAATTCTCACCGTATGACCCAGGACATTTTCGAGCAGCGGCTCAAAAAATTAAATCCCCAACAGAGACAGGCCGTCGATACGATCGAAGGGCCGGTCATGGTCATCGCGGGCCCCGGTTCGGGCAAAACGGAACTTTTGAGCTTACGCGTAGCAAACATCCTTCGTTCCACCGATACCGCGCCCGGAAATATCCTGTGCCTCACCTTCACCGATGCCGCGGCATTTAATATGCGTCAGCGTCTCGCCGGTCTTTTAGGGCGCGAAGCATACCGCGTGGCGATCCACACGTTCCATAGCTTCGGTGTGGAGGTCATTAACCGCTATCCCGAATATTTTTACAATGGAGCAACATTTGTTCCCGCAGACGACATCACGCAGATCGAAATGCT
>MEYI01000025.1:212-311 GCA_001773975.1 Candidatus Azambacteria bacterium RBG_16_47_10 | reverse complement strand
AACACGACGGTCAGTTCGTGCATCTCAACGCCGTAAAAAAAGCGATCGAATATATTAAAAAAGCCGGTCTTTCTCCTGCGGAATTCAAAACGATCATCG
>MEYI01000025.1:0-168 GCA_001773975.1 Candidatus Azambacteria bacterium RBG_16_47_10 | reverse complement strand
AATATTTTTAACGAACGAATATCAAAAAAAATGTTCGCGCCTGCGCGTGAAGCGGCGCGCACTATTTCGAATTACGAATCCACTCCCCTCCCCGGCGCATTCACCCCCTTTGCGGCGGCGCTTGCCAATTCGCTTACAGAAGCGCTCGATGAGGCGGAAGAACTGGAT
>MEYI01000024.1:11328-14689 GCA_001773975.1 Candidatus Azambacteria bacterium RBG_16_47_10 | reverse complement strand
CTCCGATACTACAACGAAGAACGACCCCATATGGGGCTTAACATGCAAACACCACTTGAAGTGGTCAGAAGCTATTGATTAGAAAACACCCCGGATGAAGTTTTACGTATCCACTCGTGTCTATGCTTTTTTAAGCCGGAGGCGGGTTCGTAAACACGATGCCCGATTGAAAGAAGCTTCCGCTGAACTTCATACGGGGTTGGCCCCTCGCACGGAAAGCTCCGCTATACAAGTTTATTGGGCGGAACCCTTCCTTCAAGTGCTTCAATGATGTTGTGAGCGGCAAGTTCTGCCATTTTTCCACGCGTTTCTTCAGTTGCAGACGCAATATGCGGGGTCACAATCACATTGGAAAGTTCGGAAAGACCCGGGGACAATTCCGGCTCATGCTCGAATACATCAAGCGCGGCACCTTTGATCGTGCCGTTGGAAAGCGCAGCAACCAACGCCTGTTCATCAATAATCGGTCCGCGAGACGTATTTACGAGATACGCGGATCGTTTCATCATAGCAAGCTGAGAAGAGCTAATAAGGTGACGCGTGGTCGGCAAAAGAGGAACATGTATGGAAACGAAATCGGATTCCCTGAGAAGCGTTTCGAGGTCCGTGAATTTCGCGCCGTATTCGTTTTCAAACTCAGCGTTTGCCTTTGGATCGTAATACAGCACTCGCATGCCGAAACCTTTTACGGCATGATGCGCGACGCGCGAACCGATTCTTCCAAGCCCGACCACACCAAGCGTCTTATTGGAAAGATCGGTACCCAAAAACAGCATCGGCGCCCATCCCTTATATTTGCCCGCTTTCATAAAAGCATCCCCTTCCGGAATGCGGTGCGCGATCGCAAGCATAAGTGCGAACGTGTGTTCAGCGACCGTTTCCGTCAATACCCCGGGCGTATTGGTTATCGTTATGCCGTGCCTTTTTGCCGCTTCCAGATCGATATTATCAAATCCGACGGCATAATTGGCAAATATTCCACACTGCCCCCCTGCCGCCGTAAATACCTCTTCATCTATTGTATCGGTCAATAAACATAATACCGCGTCAAACTCCGCATCCTTTAAGCGCCCGATCAGCTCTTCTTTTGTAAGCACGCCGTCTTTATCGCTGACCGTGACAGCATACCCTTTTTCCTTTAGCATTGCGACACCACGCTCGGGAATCGCACGCGTAACAAAAATTTTCTTCATTGCTTTATTGTATCATTAATGAAAGCATGGCACAATTACATTATTATGACATTACGCCGGAGAAGAATTTATTTTTACGTTTTTTTTGCCGTTTTCCTTACCGCGACTCCCGCGGTCATTCTCTATTCGCAAGGATATACATTTGATTTCGAACATAGTACACTCACGAAAACCGGAGGAATTTTCATCAATATAGTCCCGAAGGGCACCAATATCTATATTAATGATATACTCAAAGCAACTACCGGTTCACTTATTCTTTCCCAAGGAAAGCTTATTTCCCGCCTTGCGCCGAACGATTATACGATAATGGCAAAAAAAGACGGGTATCAATCGTGGAGTAAAAAACTCCGTGTCGATCCCCAACTGGTCACCGAAGCGCGAAACATCTTTCTTGTACCGGAAACGCTTGATGTGCAGGAGATCGACACGAAAGTCCATGACGTAGTCATTTCCGCGTCGGGAGCGGCGATGGCATATGTAAAGGAAAATGGGATCGCTATAGTGGATGTCTCATCTCCAAAGATCGTTCCACTAACGACAGAAGAGGGAGAGCGCATTGGGCGCGTGCAATTTGGCGCTGATGAAAACTATCTGCTTATTGACAGTCTTGTGCAAAATAAGAACAAACAGTCACTGTTCAATATCAAGACACGGGAGCGGATCGAAATAAAAGAAGAAGATACCGAGCGCTTCATCAAGATCAAGCAATATCCGCCGGGGGAACCAAAACTCCTCGCTCTTTCCACAACGCACACGCTCTACGCTATCAACCTTCGTTCTCAAGAAGAAAAAACCGTTATCGCAAAAAACGTCTCAACGTTCGAGCTTATTGATGGAAAATTACTGTACGCAACAACCGCACCCATCATTATATATGAAAAGGACATGAATACGGGAAGCACTGAACAATTGACGCAAACGCCGCTTGAAAACATAGACATCTCATCGGTCATCCTCCGCTCCGGATCGGGGCATATCGCGCTTCTCGATACCAAACACTCATTATTCCTTTATGACGGGAATACTCTGACATTCCAACGCATTGCGGAAAACGTACATTCCGCATCATTCTCTGATGATCGGAAAAAGCTTGCATGGCACAATACGAAAAATGAGATATATGTATATTACTTAAGCAACATCCTCATACAACCAAAGAAAAAACGCGGGGACATCGATCTTATTACTCGTTTTTCAAAACCTATCACGAACCTTACCTGGTTTGGATACGACAACGAACATCTCATTTTCACTGCGGAAAAAAAGATGTACTTCATTGAGCTTGATGGCCGCGATCGGCGTAACACACATAGCATCACCGATGTGCGCCAACCGGTAAAAGTGATATACAGCGGATATGATGATCACCTTTACTTCCTGGACAGCGGTGTTCTCAGTAGGATCGCGCTTATAAAAAATAACCTATAAGGACGCAAAATACCATCGCCATCAAAGATGAACAAAAACCCCTGCTCTCGCAGGGGTTTTTGTGTATTACTATTTGCAGTACAGGGAGAAACTAACGTTTCGACCATCTCGGGGCCTTGCGCGCCTTCTTCAAGCCGAACGTTCTTCGTTCTTTTTTTCTGGGATCGCGTTTCAAATACCCTGATCGTTTCAGTCGTTTCTGAAAATCCCCATTGAACAGAACCAATGCACGGGCAACGCCATGGCGTATTGCCTCCGCTTGCGAATGAATACCGCCTCCATCAACGAGCACCTCTATCTTGAATTTTTCCGCGGTCTTCATTTTTCGCAGCGGCGCATCAATGATCCGCTGCAGATGGCTTGGGAAATAAACTGCGATATCCTTCTTGTTGATAATAATGCCCGCTCCTTTCGTAAATAGCCGAACGCGGGCTGTCGATGTCTTTCTGCGTCCTACCGCCTCGTAATAGCGTCCCGGCTTTCCATCTTCAGCACCCTCAACAACCGCAACCGGTTCTTCGATCACCGCGATATCTTCATCACTTTTTTCTTTTTTCGTTTTTGTAGTCGTTGCCATACTCGGATATGATTATTTAATTTCGCCTCGATAGGTCTTTAGTCGTTTCATCATAAGCGGGCGAAGCTTGTTTTTCGGAAGCATGCCAAATACCGCAAATGAAAATGCTTCTCCCGGATCTTTTTTAAGAACGGTCGCCAATGTTTTTCTTTTTAATCCT
>MEYI01000024.1:1335-11313 GCA_001773975.1 Candidatus Azambacteria bacterium RBG_16_47_10 | reverse complement strand
TGACGAAAATATTCCTTCTGCTCGGCCTTTGCCGTTCCGATAATTTTCATACTGTCGAGATTAAATACCGCCACGCTGTCTCCGCCGTCAATGTACCGCTCGAATGTCGGCTTATTCTTCCCACGCAACAACATCACGACTTCCGAAGCGAGTCGTCCGAGTGTTTTTTCTGAAGCATCAATTGTGTGTAATGTTCGTTTCATACGCGATACAAAAATACTATACAAATTCAATATGTGCAACCTTTGATCCGTCAGATCGTCGCTGGCCAAGCTTTACGATACGCGTATAGCCGCCTTTTCGCTCCTTATATTTCTCAGCGATCTCATCGAATAATTTCTTCGTTACGGTTGGCGCAAGGGTCTTGCGGATCAAGCGCACGTTCTGAACATTCTTTACCTTTGCGCGAGTTACCATCTTTTCGATCGCCGGGCGTAATTCTTTTGCCTTTGCCTCGGTCGTTTTGATCTTGCCGCTCGTGATCAGTGCGGTCAACAACGCCTTCATCAATGCTTGACGCTGGCCTGTTTCCCTATGAAATTTTCTTCCTTTCTTTAAATGTTTCATTGCTTATTTTGTTTCCTCGGTAAAATGTACACCGAGCTTCTTCATTGCCTTCTTAAGATCGGTCATTCCTTTTTCTCCCATGCCTTCCAATGCATCAACATCTGATTCATTCTTTGCGATAAGATCGCCGATGGTAGCGATGCCTGCGTTTTCCAATGCGTGCGCAACACGCGCTGACAAACCAAGATCGTCAACACGTACGCCATGTGATTCTTCGCCTTCTTTCACTACATCCTCTGCGCCACCCGATTCCTTTTCTGTGCCTCCGGTAAGCGATGATAATTCCTTGAACTGATCCACTAAAATTTCAGATCCTTTGGTGAATGCATCCTCGGGACTGATGGTTCCGTCTGTTTCGATTATAAAGCGCAAGCGATTGTAATCGGTTCGCTCGCCTACGCGCATATTCTCAACTTCATAATTGATCTTTCGGATCGGAGTAAAAATGGCATCGACTGCGATCGTTCCCACCTCCATCTTTTCCGTGCGGCGCACTTCAACCGGAACGTATCCAAATCCTTTTTCAATGGTCATTTCAACCTCAAACGCCGCTTTTTTGTCGGTCAATGTCGCAATGTGTGCGGCAGAGGAACTCACAACCGTCACTTGGCTCGGTGCTTCGATATCCGCTGCAGTCACGGCGCGTTCACCCTGCGCCTTAATGGTCACTTTCTGCGGTTCATCGGAATGCATGGAAAAACGCAATCGCTTGATATTAAGCAATATCTGCACCACATCCTCCATAACAGAAGGAATGGTTGAGAACTCATGGGACACGCCCTTGATCTTCACAACAGTGACCGCGGCGCCTTCAAGAGATGAAAGCAATACGCGGCGCAACGCATTTCCAAGCGTCATACCGTACCCGGGATATAACCCTTCAACTTCAATGACCGCTTTTGCGTCTTCCTTGGAAATAACGCGCGGTGTGTGTGGTGCAGTGATTGGCATGTGTAATGAATCTCAATGAAAAGGCACACTTCCCACCGAGATCCGATTAATATTAACGTGAATAAAACTCAATGATTAACTGTAAATTGAATGGCATTTCCGATTCCTCTTCGGTCGGCGTACGTTTCACCTCTCCCTTTAATGCCTCTTTATCAATAGCAAGCCACTCCGGTGCATCATATTTCTTAATGACCGTGCGAAGATCGTTAAATATCTTCTTCCCGGCAGATCCCTCGCGAATCGTGATAATATCCCCTGTTTTCACTTGATACGAAGGAATATCAACACGTCTGCCGTTCACTGCAAAATGTCCATGACCAACCATTTGGCGTGCCTGACTTCGAGATCCCGCGAATCCGAGACGAAATACCACATTGTCAAGACGAGTTTCAAGCAATTGCGTCAAGATACCCGATGTGCGTCCGCGACTCTTTGATGCCGCATCAAAGTATTTCCTGAACTGACGTTCACGAATACCGTAGCTCTGTTTCACTTTTTGCTTCTCACGAAGCTGCGTTCCATATTCAGAACCACCGCGACCTCGTCTCTTTTTCGCGCCGTGCATACCGGGAGCACCCGCATCTTTCGCGATCGAACATTTCGGGCCAAAGCACCGCTCACCCTTCAAAAAGAGTTTCTCTCCCGCCCGACGACATTTACTGCATTTTGCATCAATCATAGTTTTATACGCGTCTTACCTTCGGCGGTCTGCACCCGTTGTGCGGGATCGGCGTTACATCCGCGATAGAAATAACATTAAAACCCCCGGCAAGCGACCGCACCGCTGATTCTCTGCCGGATCCAATTCCTTTTACATATATAATGACGTCCTGCAGTCCCGACTTCTTTACTTTTTCCATTACCGTTGCAACAACCTGGGATGCCGCATATGGAGTTGCTTTCTTTGCTCCTTTAAATCCAAGCGCCCCCGCTGATGCCCACGCAAGCACATTCCCTTTGTCATCTGCAATGGAAACGATCGTATTGTTGTATGTTGCTTGCACATGAGCCTGTCCCGCTTTTACAAATCGTTTTGATGCCGCACCACCCGCGATCTTTTTTGCCGCAGATTCTTGCTCTGTGGTTTCTTTGATAAGCGCCTCCTCATTTTGTGTTAATACTTTCTTTTTTCCCATACGGATAAATTATTTCTTTTCAACTGCTCGCCGACCGGACCCTGCTGTTTTTCTCACGTTACCTCGCCGTGTCCGTGAATTCGTCTTTGTTCGCTGACCATGCACCGGCAACCCACGCATATGACGAACGCCTCGATAACATTTGATATCTTTCATCCGCTTCACATGCAACATGATCTCACGTTTAAGATCTCCTTCGATCTTAAAACTTTTTTCGATGATCTCTTTCAAGCGGTTCGTCTCCTCCGCCGTCAACAAGTGCGCTCGCTTGTCCTCATCCACTCGCGCTTGCTTCAACACTTCTTTTGCGCGCGCCGGACCGATGCCGTAGATATACGTCAACGCTACACCCATTTTTTTATTGTCTGGTATCGCAATACCGGAAATTCGTGGCATATGATTATTTCTGTCGTTGTTTATGTTTTGGATTCTTGCAAATGACATACACCCGTCCTTGTCGTCGGACGGACTTGCACTTCGCACAAATTTTCTTTACCGATGCCCGTACTTTCATACTATTTTTAAATCTTTAAGCGCTGAACAATTCTACCCTTTTTTGTGTCATAAGGGCTAAATTCGATAATCACCTTATCACCCAATAAAACCTTAATGTAATGCAGTCGCATTTTCCCTGACAAATGAGCATGTACCGTCGACCCATCATCGTCCATCACTACGCGAAACAAACCATTGGACAGATTCTCATGAACTATCCCCTCCCGACGAATTTTCTCATTTGACATAGATAGGATTATTTTTAACAAATTACCAAGCACAAGTCAACCCCCCACGCGACACTGTGGGAAAAATATACCACACTACCCCAGCTATTGATCCTCAATGGTGACGATTATCCGCTTCGTGTTTTCCGGGGCAAGTGATATCCAACGTGGAGAAAATATCACCTCGGCACTTTCCATTGTATCATATTCTTTCAAAAGAGACCGAATCTCGACTTCACCCTTTCCGGCAAGCGATTCCCTTAATGCGTCAACATTCACGACTCCAGAGACCAGCTCATTCGCTTTTACCGTGAAGCTCAGCGCTGTCTTTCCCTGCTTAAACTCCTCTCCTTCATACGATAATACGCGAGTATGCGGTAATGACTTTTGCGACGGCAACAGACGCTTTGCCAGCTCATGCTCTGCAAGCGCAGCAATATCATTTTCTGAAAACACGAACACGCTGAATGTCGCCTTTAACCGTGCGGTATATTTTCCGTCTGAGTCGGGAGCATCCGAGAAAAGCTCCATTGCGCTTTGCTGCGTAGCTGACGGCAATATCACCGATCCTTTTGGAATATTCTTTTCCACCTCCTGCTTTGCCGCAGAGATCAACCCATCAGTCATTGCTTTCTTTGCCACATCCAGATCACCGGCGGTCGCAACATATCCTTCGCGCGCGCTGCCCCCCGCCATTGCTGTGGTCGACACGCCCCGGAACTTCGTGAACTTATCGGTTCCCTCAAATCCGGGAATAGAAAATTCAGATGGACCGATATTATACGCTACGCCCGCCTGATCGGCAACAACAGACACGGACACTGTTCCCGGCGTTATCACCTTCCCTCCTTGCACGGTCGCGCCCGGCACGGTTGCCTGTGCTGTCAAACGAAATATTTTCCCATCCGGGGATCGTAATCGCGTATTGCGCACCAACGATTGCGGGCTCGAGCTGTATTCATTGTACAATGCGACCGTCCCCTCCGCCTTTGCCGCCTGATCGCTCTTTCCTGTCGCGGTAAATATATCGCTCACCTCTTTTTCCACCGTGATCATCTGCCCGGGAATGTGCCCGTCATCCACATTTACCGTTGATATCGTCGTATCGGCAATTGCGGAAAAATCAAAACGGACAACCTCCTTTTTTGGCACGATCTGCACGGTAAGCTTCGGTGAAAGAATATAAAAAGCGCCGCCGATGACAAGCGCAAGCACCGCAAACGACGCCGCGATAAAGCGTATGGTCAACGGACTGCTCGATCTCTTCATCGCCCGCTCACGAGTTTCTTCCTTTCGCATTGATTCATCATATGGATGTTCGTAATCGGACTCCGGGGGAGAAAACAACGTCGCAGATGAAAGATCCTCCTCGGAGAGATCTTCTTCGTATGGTTCAGATGCTGGCGTTGCGGTGACACCATCTTCATCGCGAACGATCTTCACGGGAACATCTTCTTCCACCTGCTGAACATTCTGTTGATCCGCCGCCGAAATTCCCGCCTCGGTGTTTTCCCGTTCCAGATCGCGCACGCTTGCCGTAATAGTATCAACATTTGCGCTTTTTGCCGTTACCAGGACCGTAGGATTTTCTGAAACGATAACAATATCCTTTCCTAGCGCCTGCGCCTCGCGCACAAGTAATTTCATATTTACCGGATCCGTAAACAAACCAGGATGATCATCCGCCGCAAGATAAATGGTCGCGTCTTCCGTGTTCTCTATTCGATCAATAAGATATGCGATGCTTTCTTCGGGATGTACATACAACAATTTTCTCATACATTTCGCACTGTTAATGGTGCCGTGTTAAAAAATCAGCTGATACATAATCATACGGCGTACAAAATCTCTTGCTTTTCTCCTCAGAGAACAGAGAAACTGACGCATTTCTTTCGACGGGAAGATCAGTAAACCATGCGCCTGCAACAAACTGCGCCGTAATCTCGGGCATGACATCGGAACATACGACATGCATGTTCCCCGGGATAATATGCGCCGAATCCATCCCCGTGATCACATCCTTCACCGCCTGTACGATCTTTTGCGCTCCGGCGGCACATGCATCCGCGACGCTCGCGTGCGTGCCGTCGTTAAGTTCTTGTGTACGATACGCGCGAACGATCTCTTTCGCCTCTTCGATCCCAACGGAAAATGACCGCGCAATATCTGCACACAGTATACCATATCCCGTGCGCGCCGCGCCAATAGAGTACACTGCTTTTTCATGCATCAGCGCAATATGTGTTTCGTGTTCAAATATACATATCAAAAGCGCACTCGCCGCCTTCTCAAAAAAATGATCGAAACGCATTGCTGCGTAGCGCATATCGATCATTCCGCCATACCGTAAATCAAACGTTGTCATGCGGGCGGCGAATTCCTTCTCCAATACCTCGTCGCATGCAACCCGTACCATTCCCACAACCACATCTTCCCCGTTTAACCCCTCAAGACCGGAAACGGAAAATCCATCTATGGAAAAATGTTCCGGGTATTGCGCAGATATCACACCGCTTTCCTTTTCCGTATTCGTCGCGGCAATGATCGCATTCACTTCTTCCGCAGTCATCTTCCGATCCTTCAATTCCCTTTTTCGCTCCGCAACCGTATACGCACATGTCCCCGATCCCGGACCAAGCGCGACAATAACCATACTCCCGGGCATCCTCGCTTCATGCGGCAGACCCATGATCGCCTTCTCCATGTTAAACATGATCTTCTCTGTGGAAAACAAACCCTCCACGGCATCAATACCACTCATCGATTCCGAAGCTATTGCCACGACAACTGGTGTTACACCTTCTTTCTTTACTGCTGATGCGGTAATCATGTCGGAATATATGCCGACAATGATAGCGCTCGTATATCCGTGAAACGCTTCGTTGGGTGATATAAATGGCATAAATTTAAGCTATGGTCGCACGGATCCTCCGTACGCCGGCAGATGACGCCTCCTCTTTTACGATAGTAAAATGCCCGATCTCTTTCGTGTTATCCACATGCGGACCCCCACACAATTCTTTTGAAATAGCGTTTTCCTCATTACCGATGGTGTAAACACTCACCGTATTTCCGTATTTTTCCTTATCAAACATCAGCGCTCCCGTTTTTTCCGCATCATCGATGGCCATTTCCTTATGAACAACCGGCAATGCTTCACCGATATGCGCATTCACGATATCCTCCACCTTCTTTTTTTCTTCGTCTGTCATTTTCTGGGTGTGGATAAAGTCAAACCGCAACCGCTCCGCTGTGATGTCTGACCCGCGCTGACGCACATGATCCCCGAGCACTTCGCGGAGCGCCGCCTGTAACAAATGCGTTGCGGTATGCAAGCGTGTTACTTTTACAAGCTCGGCATCATCTGCCGCCTTCAACTCCCCGGTCTGCAATTTCATGCCGTGTCCGCCGAATTTCTTCTCCGCGCCCGCGCGCGATACTTCCTGGTGCTTTTTGTATTCCTCCCAGAATCCCTTTTCATCGATACTGACGCCCGCATCCTTTGCAAGATCAAGCATCAGCTCAAGCCTGAATCCGAATGTCTGCTGAAGATCGAACGCATCCTTTCCCGCTATCATGTGAGCTTCCGTTGCACGTACTTTTTCTGAAAGCATGTGAAATTCTTTCATACCTTTTTCAAAAGCATGCATGAACGCACTATATTCTTTTTGGATCACTGAAAGAATTTCTTCCGTAGGCAGCAAATGATACTGTGCCTGATAGTATGTATGAATACGCTCGATCGGCGCACGGTAAAAATCATCCGCCAATTTCAGGATCTTTGCATGTGTAATGGCGCGACGCACAAGGTTGCGTAAAATATACCCGCGGTCGACATTGGAAGGCAGCACGCCATCGGATATCAAAAACACCGCCGCGCGCACATGGTCGGCGATAATACGATATCGGCGCTCCTCATGCGCGTATGGGATGTCTTTATTTTCAACCGACGCGATGATCGCAGAAAAAATATCAGTCTCAAACACCGTTTCTTTTCCTTGAAGCACCATGGCAATGCGCTCTAAACCCATGCCGGTGTCCACACTTTTGTGCGCAAGCGGCGTATACACATACCCACCACTCCCATCTTCCTTCTTCTCATATTCCATGAATACGTTGTTCCAGATCTCCACAAACCGGCCGCAATCACAGTTTTGATGGCATGTTTCGCCAAACGAGGGATCATGTTCTTTGCCGGTATCATAAAAGATCTCCGTATCCGGACCGCACGGACCGGTACCGGGCAATTCCCACCAATTCTTTTTCTTCGGATACATACGGATACGCCCGTTTTCCACGCTTGCATCCATGCCGATACTCGCAAATGCCTCTTTCCAATATTCGATCGATTCGTCATCCTGCGGGACGCCAAGCGATGCATCACCCTCAAATACGGTCACATATATCTTTGCCGGGTCGATGCCAAACCAATCCTTCGACGTTAAAAGCTCGAAGCTCCATGCAATGGATTCTTTTTTAAAATAGTCGCCAAGCGACCAATTTCCGAGCATTTCAAAAAACGTGTGATGCCGATTATCCCCCACTTCCAAAATATCGTCGGTGCGCAAGCATTTCTGCGCGTCGGCAAGACGCGCGCCGTCGGGGGGTTTTTTCTCGCCCATCAGATACGGCACGAGCGGCTGCATCCCCGCGGTGACAAACAACACCGTTTTGTCTTCAGGTACGAGTGACGCCGATGCGATGATCGCATGCTGTTTCGCGCGGAAAAAATCTAAGAATTTTTGTCTTGTTTCATTGAGTGTCATACTGGCGCATTCTATCAAAAAAATATTAGAAATGGAATATGAAAAGAAAAAGCCCCGCGTTATACGCGGGGCTTTTTTGACATCCGATCATATACTGATGTCTTTTCTCGGTGTGCTCGCTGAAGTGGAAACCCCCTCTTCCTCAAAGTTTGCTCTGAGATCATCCATGGCCGTAGCGAACGTATCGCCTATTCCGACCGCATAGATGCGCTCACCGTTAAAGAGATTAACGAGCAGATCATGGGACTCTGGATCCGGCTTCACTACGTAAAGCCATGACGTGAAAGGAATCTCCTTTCCACCAAGGACCATCATAAGCATGAAGTTGTCTTCGAATGACTCCTTATCTTCCCCGATCTCCGGAAGCAGAGATCCCGGGCCGGCACATACTTTTTTCAGCGCTCCCTGGACCTGAAAATTCGCGCATGACACCATCGAATACGTCGTGGTCGCGGGTTGTATAGTGACCATCCTGTCAAATCCCAGCGGAATTCCCCTCGCACTTATTGCAGTAAAAAACAAGATTGCCATCACGCTTGCAAATACGAGCAGAATCGCGAGCGACGACTTCCGAAACCTTCCCTTCATCTCAATCTTCATCCCCTCCTCCTTATATACGGGTTTAACAGCAGTGAGTTTTTATATGAAAAGGACTATCTCGAAAGTATAATGATTTTACCTATTTGTCAAACAGAAAAGCGCCGAATATTTTCATATTCGGCGCTTTTTTATCTTTGCAAATGTGCGTTACAAACCCATAAGACCGAACGATGATGCCATCGTGGCGATGCGCTGATAATCACCGATGATCAACGCACGCTCCTCGGGAGTGGGAACCCTTCCCTGCTTTACGATGTTGCGGTAGCGGTCTTTATCCACTGCCTTGCTCTTGTCTCCGCCCATCCACAAGCGGCATGAGTCGCCGTCGATCTGATCACCGATGTACAGTCTTCTATCCTGGTCATATCCGCACTCGATCTTGAAGTCGACAAGCGTTATGCCGACGTGCTTGAATGCTTCTTCAAGCACAAGGAACGCTTCGATGGCGATAACCTCAAGCCGCTCTATCTCTGCCTCATTACGCGGAATAAGCGGATCAAGGCCTGCTTTCAGATCCCCTATTGCTCCGCGCTCTTCCGGCGGCTCATGCGGATGATACAAGCGGAAGCACTGATGCTCAGGCTGCCAGATCATCATCGGATCACTCATGGTGTCGTTCTTATAGAAGAACTCCACGAGCGGTTGCGCGAACGTCGTGCCCTCTGCCTCATGAGAATTTCTCTTGAGGTACGAACCGAATGCTTTTCTCCGGACCACGATCTCTATCGGGATCATGTCGAGTAAACTGATCAGATATGTATCTGCATTTATCTTCTTATGATAATGCGTTGGAATACCGCTCCTATTGAGCAATCTAAAGATGTTGCACGTCGTTTCAGTGACTGCGATCTCTTTCCCGGGAACAAATTCCCGATGCTTCCCGTCTCCTGCGGTCACGAACGGCTTGTTCTGAGCAAGACCCCTTTTCTTTCTTTTGCGTATACGCACCCATATAATCTTTGTCTTTCCTTCGGCGCGAACTACGTGTCCTCGCGGCACCCTTCCTACGATCTGTGTCATTGTGCATTACCTCCTGGTTTGTAGTGGTATATTGAATACCTCTGCCCAAAGTCCTGCTACCCTGCGCGCCTTTTTTGCCGCATCGCCCGTATACGTGCGATGCGGGTAATGAAACACCTTTTTCTGCGGCGCTGACATCAAGGCAAGATACTTCTTGATATCAGGATCATGCTTGGCGAGATCCTCAATATTCTTTTTTTCCTCCCGTGCCTTCAT
>MEYI01000024.1:891-1297 GCA_001773975.1 Candidatus Azambacteria bacterium RBG_16_47_10 | reverse complement strand
AATATATAAAGGCTCCGCGGCGGTTAAGTGGCACTGCGCTTCAAGATTCCGCGCAATACTTTCATGATCAAGTTTAAGCTTTTTCATCGTACGATTCAGGCGACGCGCCATATACACGGCATAATTTACGATCTCCGGATATGTCCGCATCGATGCGGAATTGGTGAGATCGCGCTGATGTTCGCTGATCTGGTCCATATGCATGGTCACCATCCTGCCGACAAGTACTTTCCACAAGCTCTCGATATTCTCGAAACTTATGGGGTTTTTCTTGTGCGCCATCGTAGAAGACCCGACCTGTGCATCGCCGAACTCTTCGGCGACCTCGTCGATCTCAGACCGTTGAAGGTGTCGCATGTCGCGCGCAATGTTTGCGACGACACCCGCCGCAGTGATCATCTCTGAA
>MEYI01000024.1:0-878 GCA_001773975.1 Candidatus Azambacteria bacterium RBG_16_47_10 | reverse complement strand
GCTATCTGCGTGGAACACAGCGCGGGAGCAATGCAAAGCCCTTCAAGCACTTCTTTCTCGAATTCCTCCGGCGAAGCAAAAAACAGTGACGACGCATTATATGCGCCGACCGCGCCGGAAAACTTTCCGCGCAAGTCCTTTACAAGATACTGCAGATGCACAATGCTCTCCCCGAGGCGGTTTACATAGTTTGCGATAGCAAATCCGAACGTGATCGGCACAGCATGCTGGCCGTGTGTCCTGCCTATCTGCACCGTCTCCGCTTCACGGAGTGCGATATCGATAAGCGTCGTTTCAAGCGCGATGAGCTCTGGTATCACCACCTTGTGAAAAACATCCCGATACTGAAGCGCGCGCGCCGTATCAATAATGTCGTACGACGTTGCCGTCATATGCACGAACGGCTTTGCCTGGTCGCTTACCCGTTTTTTGATGCAATTCACAAGCGCACGGATATCATGCCCGATGCGCGCTTCTTCTGTTGCGACTTCACTGGCGGTCACTTCCGTGCATGCGCGCGTGATCTCATCGACCACGTGCCTCTTGCACAGATCATGCTTGTGAAGCGTTTCTACGAGCGCAATCTCTACACCGCATAAGTACTGCGTGTATGCCTGTGGCGATAAATACTCTGCCACCTCTTTCACCCGATACCGATAATCCGCGGGTGAAATATTGCCATGCATACTCCGTCCCTCCTTTTTTTTCTTCTCCGTTCCTTTGATACTCATGCTTCCTCCTTGTAGGTTTGTATGTAGTTGTGAATGTACGCAAATGCCGCAAAATACGGCATTACTTTTTATGCCGCAATACTAGGGATAATTACCCCTAAAGTCAACACATAAAAAAACCTAGGCAATGATGCCGCCACCAAGCAC
>MEYI01000023.1:2539-3329 GCA_001773975.1 Candidatus Azambacteria bacterium RBG_16_47_10 | reverse complement strand
GCGCTGGGGCTTGCGAAATACAACATGCATCTTTCTTCCTTTTTTCACGATCCTGCATGTCTCCAGCGGCTGGCGATACCGTATCCGCGCTTTGCACGCAACAGGGAATTTTGGCGCCGTACCCGATACCCAGCTGCAGCCGCCAACATCCATCTCTTTCTTATATAACTCCGCATCGACGGCTCCTTCGCCGACATACAAAATATTTTTCTTTACATCTTTTCCTACCACGTAATATGGCGTGCCGCCGCCGGGCGACCCGATGCCATGCCGCTGGCCTATCGTATAAAACATCGCGCCCTCATGTTCGCCCACCACCTTTCCACTTGTTGTCATGATCTTCCCTTTTTTCGGCTTGATCATGCTTTTTAAAAAATCATGCACGTTCACTTCTCCCACAAAGCACAATCCTTGACTGTCTTTTTTCTCCGCTGTCGGCAAGTTGAATTCGCGCGCTATATCGCGGACCGCATCTTTCGTGTATTCACCCACCGGCATCAGCGTCCGTATAAGCTGTTTTTGCGTGAGCGTCCATAAAAAATAGCTTTGATCCTTACTCAAATCCGCTCCTGAAAGGAGTTTATAACTTTTGACTTTTGACTTTTGACTTTTGACTTGCCTCACACGCGCATGATGCCCCGTCGCCACAAAATCGGCACCAAGAGCGCGCGTCTTTTCAAAGAACACGCCGAACTTTATTTCTTTATTACACATCACGTCGGGATTTGGCGTAATGCCCGCGCGATAGCTTTTTACCATGTATTCCACCACCTTCTTTCTATATTCCTTT
>MEYI01000023.1:1459-2528 GCA_001773975.1 Candidatus Azambacteria bacterium RBG_16_47_10 | reverse complement strand
ACCCAGATGCGCCGCAACACGCCGAGCATCTTCCTGATCCGTCACCCACGGACACATTGTTTTGTCTTTAAAAAAGCGATTATCAGACCATCCTTTAATGAATACACCCACCACATCATATCCCTGCTTTTTTAGCAACGCCGCAGCAACAGAGCTATCCACTCCACCGCTCATGCCGACAAACACTTTCTTTTTTTTCTTATTATTTTTTACTGCCATGTGGATAAGAGTACCATAAATACTTGACAATTCAAGTGTTTCGTGCTAGCTTTGTACTTATTCGTTCTTCGAAAACAAAATAGGAAAAGGAGGTAAAATCATTTTCTCACATTTTCTACTTATCCACGAACGGCGCAATGATGCGCATACCGGTAAAAGGAGAAGGATCCATGAAAAAGCTGTTCATATTCCCTGCTCTGCTTGTGATATCATTCCTCATTCCCATGAACGCAAACGCCGCGTCCGTTGGCAACCCTGCAACCCAGGGAAGCCTCGGTGAAACATCCGTTGGCATCGAGTACGACTACAGCACTATCGACATGCGCCTCAAAAGCGGCCATGTTGTCGAGGGCAATACCGTTACTGCCCTTACGGGCATCGACAACATGGAGCACAAGACACGCTCGGGGTTCCTTATTGGCTCAGTGGGCATCAGCAAGAACATCGATGCCTTCGCCGGTATCGGTGTTATCAAGAGCAAACTGGGGTTTGATTGGACTAACGGTGGGGGCACCGAGCACGATGAGATAAACGACAACTCGAATCTCGCATGGAAAGCAGGCGTGAGGGCGCATATCACGGAAATCGCCGGCATCAGGCTCGGCGGCATGGTTCAGTACATGACCTACTCCATGGACGGACGCTTTACATCCAATGGCACAGACCTCTCTGACCTGTTCGGGACAAACGCGTCATACGCCACCAATACCGACTTCAGCGAGTGGCAGGGAGCACTGACGGCAAACACGAACGTGGGCCGCTTAAGCCCCTACGTGGGTGTCACCTACGTTAAGGTGACGGCAGAAAACAACACGATAGTAAACGTCGGCGGCGAGGAGCCGTTCTCCGC
>MEYI01000023.1:379-1426 GCA_001773975.1 Candidatus Azambacteria bacterium RBG_16_47_10 | reverse complement strand
ATCGAGGGCCGCTTCGTGAATGAGAAAAGCGGTACTGCATCCATAAGTTACACGTTCTAACGCGTAACTTATTAAAAAAATCGCCCCCATCAGTAATTGATGGGGGCTTTTTTCTTGCTCACGCGATTACTATGCGGACAACCATTCGGCGGACATAATACGTAAAAGTATTACGAGGACCTAGTCATCAACATAAAAAGAAAGGACGGCTCTGTTGAACCGTCCTGTTGTTTGCTTTTATTTAGCCCGGGAGCAAAAACCCGGATGTAAAGAAGAGGTACGCTACTGCGGTAAGCAATAGCGTTCCCCCGACAAATTTTATGGGAGCAACAATCCGCTCCCTGGATTCCTGACGCTGGACACGCCAGCCGTGCCTCTTCTGCCTCCCATGTGACTGGGAAGCCAGTCTTTTCCAATTGGCCATTGTTGGCCTCCTTTTATTCAATTTTAAAAGCATTTGTATTATACACCTTTTTACGAGTTTGTCAAGTACTTACATGGAGCGGAAAATAAGAGTAAAATACCCCTGTTATGTCCATGGAATCTCCATCATTTGAGAAAATCGATTTTAAGGAGCAAGCACATGAGTTGAGAGAAAGACTCAAAAGCATGATGTATCAGGCGGAGAAGAGAAATAAGATTTGGGCATTCACGCGAGAACTCCAGACACGGCATTCTATCGACGAACTTCATGATTACGAAGCATACTGCGCGCTTGCAGGCAGCACACCATTAAAAGAACCTGAATATTTTGATCTTCCGGGAAATGATTCTATTATCCAATTTGTAGAAAATCTTGAAAATGAAATTGAAGAAAAAAAGGAATAATGATATTATGGTCTCATCTATGAAACGCGTATTTTCCATCGCTCTTATTGTGAGTATTGCAACGATAGCCATACTTGGCGGTTTTGCTATGGATCACGCGAGCGAGAGCGGTCATGTCGGGTGTCTTTCCGCGGCGGCGCCGATGCCGGCATGTCCTGTTAGCGATAGTGTTGCAATGTTTCTCTTTCATGCGGGAATACTCAAGAGCTTGCTGCTTGC
>MEYI01000023.1:0-304 GCA_001773975.1 Candidatus Azambacteria bacterium RBG_16_47_10 | reverse complement strand
TGAGAGAGCGGCGCCTTTCTATGCGTATCAGCAATCTACTCCCCTTTTTCTGGAGAAACTTTCTTTTTCTGTAGCGCCATTTATGCGCTGGATCGCATTACGCGAAAATAGCCCTTCGTTCGCATAATCGCAGGAACGCTGACATATGTCGTTCCTGTATTGTTGCCGGTACTCGCCGGTTTTTTGTATTTTTAACCACTTCGTTATGAACGAACAAATCAGAAATATCGTTATTGCGATCCTTGGCACCGCTCTCGTTATCGGCGGCATTGCATGGCTATCGCGCCCGGGATCACAAAGTGCG
>MEYI01000022.1:29437-36147 GCA_001773975.1 Candidatus Azambacteria bacterium RBG_16_47_10 | reverse complement strand
CTGATGCGTGCCGCTTGCGGGAGACATGGAAAGTGTTGCGCCAAACGCTGCCGCAGGTAATACACCGCCCATGACCACTAATGCAACCAAAAAATATTTTTTCATGTCGATCATATTAATTATCCCCCGTCATAAACCAATTCTTGCTTAAAAAACTCCAATCGATCGAATTCACGATGCCGTCTTTATTTATGTCCGTGGTCGCATCGTTTGAAAACCATTTCCCGCTCATGACTGACCAGTCAAGCGAATTGATGATGTTGTCATTATTTATATCGCCGACGGGAAGCGTCGGGAGCTCAATAATCGCATTGGAGCTGACATTATATTCAAATAATTTTTTTTTAAGATATCCCTGCGTAGACACCAAGATATCATACAGCCCAGCATTGAGCGATGCTGTCTGTGGCAATGCAACACGCCCTGATGTGTCTGTAGTTCCGGTAAATGACGCCGCGGCTGTTGCCGTTCCGGCGTTATACAAAACAACACTGATGCTTTTCCCCGCCGGGATCTGCATTCCTTCAAGTTGAGGAGAAAAAATGACATTACTGACAGGTGTCGGACCTGCCGATGCGGTGGTAAAAGAAACCATATTGTATGCTACAGATATGGTGCCAAAACTATCAACACCGCGCACCGCGATGTAATACATCGTTCCCGGATTAAGACCAGTAACGGCAAAACTTTCTTGTATGCCCGGTTGTCCCGGCGTCGGTGTGCCGGTCACGCGCGTCAATGAACTCCATGCTCCCATAGTAAAATTATATTGCGCTATACGCATATCATATGCGGTCGCTGGTTCTACATAGCCATCAGCTCCGACAGCACTCCATGTAAGCTGAACCGATGAACTTCCCACGTTCACCACCGTAAGATCAACAATATTCGCTGGCGGGATCGCCGCGCCGTCCGCACGCGCAAAACGCGGAACCAACCCGGCTCCGCTCATCAAAATTATGAGTGAAATGATGGAAAAAACGCTTATGCTCCTTGCTTTTTTACCCGGAAAACTTGACATATTTATGTGATTTCAGTATCTTTAATGCACCATACATATATACATGAAAATTGTATTTTTGTCAATGGTTTTTATATAGAGAAAATGGACCTTTAAAAATCGAATAACACACTTAAAGTGGAGGAGATATATGAAAACGATTGCGCTGTCTCTCATCTTGTTTTTCGCTTGGTTCGGGGAGTGTTTCGCAAATCAAGCAACAGTAACATGGGAACCGCCATGGTTAAATACCGATGGCACTCCATGCACTGATCTTGCAGGATTTAGACTCCCTATGGGCACATCAAGCGGCACATATCTCAAAACATTCGATATTGGTATGGGACTAGAAACTACTATCCCATGCACAACAAATCCTACACCGGGATGTTTTCGTAGAGAATTCACCGTATCCGGACTTGCCCCAGACACATACTACGTCGTAGTAACAGCATACGACACGTCTGGCAACGAAAGCGCCCCCTCAAATGAGGTGAGTAAGGCGTTTGCTTCGGACGGCACATTGCCAGGAGACGTCCTAAACTTCACTGCTACACCTTATTTATCAGGCGCGCGTCTTTCGTGGACAAATCCAATGGATCCGGACCTTGCGCAGGTGGTAATTGAATATCGCCTTTCCAATACCGGATTTGCGAATCTTGCAACAGTTACCGCGATACCGGGTATGCCGCAGACGTATGACCACCTTGATCTTGCGCCCGGATCATATGTCTATGCGATCCACACACGAGACACGAGCGGCAACACGACACACACCGCATACGCCGAAGCGGCGGTAGGAGGGATCCAACCCGTCACCGCGCCATCCGGCGGAAAAGGAGGATGCTTCATTGCTACTGCAGCATACGGGAGCTATCTTGATCCGCATGTGGTAACACTGCGGAAGTTCAGGGACGAGCATCTACTAACTAATGCGCCGGGCAGACTCCTGGTGGCAGGATACTATGCAACATCCCCGCCTATCGCCGATTTCATCGCGCGACATGAATGGGCAAGAGAAGCAACACAAGTTGCGCTTGCTCCGATAGTGTTTACGGTGCTGCGTCCTATGGAAGCGCTGATCTTCTTCACGCTTCTCACCTTCGTTTCTGTAACACTGGTTTTTGTTTTAAAAAGAAAGCCGTAACATAAACCCCCGTATGCGAATATCGCACACGGGGGTTTCTTTATATCTATTCGAATTAATTTTCCGGGTGTTGAGCGTCGCGCTCCTCTATCTTTTTCCTCGTTTCTTCAAGTTCTTCATCGGTCACCTCGGGAATACCTTCTTCAAGAAGATCCTCGAGTTCTTTTTCTGTCATTTGTTCACGCTCCTTTTCCATTTCTTCGCTTTCTCCGAAATTTTTTTCGCTCATAATTTTGCCGATTATTTTAATAATTTTATAAATAATTCTCTGCCCGCTTTCGGATCGGCCTTTCCTTTTGATTGTGCCATCAATTTTCCGAACAAAAATTGTAATGCATTCTGATTACCGTTCTTGTAATCGGCAACCGCTTTTTCATTTGCAGCGATGATCTCTTTCGCCATCGCTTCAAGCTCTCCGGCGTCCTGTACGCCCCCTAATCCTTTCTCTTCAATAATATTGCTTGGGTCTTTACCGGTGCGAAACATTTCCTCGAGCACCACTTTTGCGATCGTAGATGTCACCGTTCCTTGGTGCATAGATACAATGAGTTCGGCGAAATTCTCCGCCGTAAGCAGCATCTCGGTGATCGGCGTACCTGTTTCATTCAGTAATTTCCGCACATCGGTATTGAAATAATTCACGGCGATCTTAATGCATTTCTTCTGATCTTCTTCGGAGTCATGGGAAGATTCTTTGAGCCATTCCATGATCTCAGACACCGTATGCTCAAAAAACGCCGCAGCTTCTTTTTGCGCGATGATCACTCCCACATCTTTTTCTGAGATCCCGAATTCCGTTTGGAATCGCTGTGCTTTCTGCTCCGGCAATTCAGGAAGCGAGGCTCGGATCTTTTCAAGATCGATACCGCCGTCTCCTGTCGATCCATCATCCTTTCCAATGGTCAGTGTCGGCAGATCAGGCTCCGGAAAATATCGGTAATCATGCGCTTGTTCCTTCAACCGCTGAGATATGGTCGCCTGTTTTTTCTCATCCCACCCGCGCGTTTCCTGCACTACCTTCTTCCCTTCCCCGAGCACCACGGCTTGCCGCTTGATCTCGTATTCGATCGCCGAGCGGACAACGGCAAATGAATTAAGATTTTTAATTTCGACTTTCGTGCCGTATTCTTCCCCAGGCTTTCGAATACTGATATTCACCTCGCACCGCATCTGCCCCTTTTCCATATTCGCATCCGATACCCCGCAATACTGTAGGATCATCTGCAATTTTCGTGCAAATTCCACCGCTTCATCCGCAGTGCGGATATCCGGCTCGGTCACGAGCTCCATAAGCGGCATACCCGCGCGGTTAAAATCAACCAAACTCGCGCCTTGTGCGTCGTGCGCTAGGCGCCCAGCATCTTCTTCAAGATGAATGCGGGTGATGCCTATATTTTTTTCTCCGACTCGGATATGCCCCTTTTCGCACAACGGCATATCGTATTGAGATATCTGATATCCCTTCGGAAGGTCGGGGTAAAAATAATTTTTCCGGTCGAATTTCGAATGTTTTGCGATCGTACATCCAAGCGCGATTCCCGCCATGATAACCGACTCAACCGCTTTTTTATTGAGTACCGGCAGCGTTCCCGGATGCCCCATGCAAATAGGACACACGTGCACGTTCGGGTGCCGCTCTTCGGGGTCGTTTAAATTCGCACAAAAAAGCTTTGTGCGTGTTTTGACCTGCGCGTGAATTTCAAGGCCTATGACTGCTTCGTACATAAATAAGGGTGAAACGAAAGAATTTTACCGATCTCCTCTGAAACTTCTTCCTGGGAACGATCTCCGGAAATGATATGCATATTGGGAAATTTCATCGCAAGCTCCCGGTAATGCTTTGCCGCGGCATGTAAAAAATCTGCTTTCTTTTCAAAATGCTCCAGCGTTCCGCCGCTCCGTTTTTGGATCCTTTCCTGAGCGACGCGGGGATCTATGTCGATAAGAAAGGTTATATCGGGCATGATGAATTTTTCACCGATAATGGTTTTGTGCAGATCCATAAGCGCATCATATGACACGCCACCCGCCATACCATATGCAAGCGTAGACAAAAAATACCGGTCACTTATAACAATATCGCATTTTTCAAGGTGTGGCAAAATACACCCTTCCAGGTGGTCTTTTCTGTCACGGACATACAACTCCTGAAATGAAAGAGGATTTTCGGGGAATGGCGCTCTTCCTTCAAGCACCTCCCGAAGCTGTGCGCCATATCCCTCTCTCGTGGGTTCATACGTAAGTACTGTATTTTTTTCAAACCCGTGTTCAGCGAGCCACTGAACTACAAACCTCGCTTGAGAGGACTTCCCGCTTCCGTCTATCCCTTCAAGCGCGATGAACATTATTTCTCCTCTACGGTTACGCCCATTGAGCGAGCGGTGCCTGCGATGATCTTTGCTCCCTGATCTGTGTCGTATGCGTTAAGATCAACCATTTTCTTTTCCGCGATCTCTTTCGCCTGTGCGAATGTGATCTTTCCTACTTTGTTTTTATGAGGCACGCCTGATCCTTTTTCCACACCTGCCGCCTTTTTTATCAATTCCGATGCCGGAGGGGTCTTTAATTTGAATTCGAACGTTCGATCTTCGTAAATGGTGATCTCCGCAGGGATCACTTCACCTTTGCGTTCTTTTGTCTGCTCGTTGTACTGGAGACAGAACTGCTGGATGTTCACACCATGAGGACCCAATGCGGTACCGACTGGCGGTGCAGGATTTGCTTCCCCTGCTTTCAGATTCAACTTAAGTACTATCTTAATTGGCTTTGCCATACTCGTGTAATAAAATTAAATTCTTGTAATTTGCAAAAAGTCTAGCTCCACCGGCGTCTCGCGTCCGAACAACGAAACCAATACCTTCACCTTTCCGCGCTCTTCATCGACTTCAGACACCTTGCCGTCATACTCTTTGAACGGCCCGTCGGTAATGCGCACTGCATCGCCTTCTGCGACATCGATCTTGTACTTCGGCTCTTCGATACCGATCCGCTTCTGAAGCGCTTTGATCTCTGCTTCCGACAACGGTGTTGGCGTAATGCCGGACCCCACAAATCCCGTTACGCGCGGCGTATTACGCACCACGTACCATGAATCATCGGTCACGATCATCTCTACCAGCACATAGCCGGGATAGATCTTCTCTTCCACAACCTGCCGGCGTCCATTTTTGATTTTGATCTTTTTCTCCTTTGGCACGAGCACGGAAAAGATCTTATCCTCCATACCCATGGATTCAATACGTTGTTTAAGATTTCGGGCAACCGCATCCTCATACCCCGCATAGGTATGGATCGCGTACCAGCTCTTCCCCTGCTGCATTACTTGTTTACTCATAATGTTAGAGAATATATGTATTCAAAATATAAGAAAATCCCATATCAAGCCCCCCTAAAAACAATGCGATTGCGATCGAAAACGCGATGACGATCGCGGTGTTCTTTGTCGTAAGATGCCTGTCCGGGAAACTTGTTTTGCGCAATTCAACCCGTACTTCGCGCAAGAATACGATCGCAGTCCCTACCGTTTCCATAATAAAGTTTTTCATACTGGTTTCCATAATTAAAAAGCCCCCAAAGGGCAACAGCGCCATCATACCCCCTTCCAGGGAAAGAGTCAACCCTCCTAAATTTTTGCACCAGAAATAACTTTTTACACAACTATATGCTTTGTTGCAATGCAAGAACTAAAATAAATAGGTAACTCACTCATACAAATGAGTGCAAAAATTTTGGTGGGTCAACCCCGGATGAAGTTTTAGGTATCTGACGGTGTATATGCTTTTTTAAGCCGGAGGCGGATTCGCAAACACGATACCCGATTGAAAGAAACTCCTGCCGAACTTCATACGGGGTCAATGCCAGAGAACTACGGGATAATAAAGTTATTCACGATGCTCACGATGCTGAATGCGATGATCGCAACAAAAATTCCCACCACCGCATAAAAAATAACCCTGTTCGCGGTGGAAATCTTCTGCGGCTCCCCCCGTGATGTCATATATAAAAACCCGGCATACAAGCCCATCGCCACCGAAAGGATCGCGAGTAGCCATGAGAACCAATTGATAAGCGCATACAAAACATCAAATGCGCCCGATGTTGAGACGGTTCCGCTACATGCTGCCGGTGCTGCTCCACCGACCGTACTCACCACTAAAGCAACAAATGGCAGTGCCATAAGAAGGATCGCCGCACCGATCACCGCCCATAGTAATGTCGTGCGCGCCGCAATAACTTTCCCCGGCTGTCCCGCCGCCGTCAAAAAAAGAAAGCTTGCCCATAATACCATCAGCACCACTACCGGAGGCATAAGCTTTGTCGAAAGCACTTTCACTAAAAGACAAACCAAACCGGGGAGGTCATTCACATCCCCCCCAAGCGGATTCCCAAAAGCACAGGGCTCTGTATCACACACCGCGACCACCGCATGCGCGGCAAACGGACCGGCAAAAGACACTACGGCAATAGATAGTAAAAGTACGACAACGATCTTTTTTGCGAATGTCATGATATACAATTAAACATCGAGATTCCTTACGTTCTTTGCATGTGTTTGAATGAATC
>MEYI01000022.1:26542-29415 GCA_001773975.1 Candidatus Azambacteria bacterium RBG_16_47_10 | reverse complement strand
CCCCATAAGTACATCGAATATCTTATCCGCCTCTTGCGCATCCGCAACCATCACGCGCCGCAATACCCGATGCGCAGGATCCATCGTTGTCGTCCACAACTGATCGGGATTCATCTCTCCCAACCCTTTATACCGCTGAATGGATACCCCTCGTATCTTTCCTTCCGCCACATCTTCTTCCTCTTCCTCTGTCTCTTTTTCTTCCTCACTCTCTTTTTTCGCTTTTTTTACTTCTGCTTTCTTTTCTTGCTTTGCCGTTTGTATCTTTGCGATCACATCTTCCTTCTCTTTTTCCGAATACGCATAATGCACCGCTTTTCCCGCCTGAATGCGGTACAGTGGCGGTTGCGCGATATAGATATTCCCGGCATCGATCAGCGGAGAGAAATATCGGTAGAGCAGGGTTAAAAGAAGCGTGCGGATATGCGCGCCGTCCACGTCGGCATCGGTCATGATAATGACCCGATGATATCGCAATCGCGACGCATCGAATTCATCGGCGATCGCGGTACCCATCGCGATAATGAGCGCACGGATCTCCACCGATGCAAGCATGCGGTCAAGACGCGCTTTTTCGATATTTAAGATCTTTCCTTTCAGCGGCAAGATCGCCTGAAACCGCCTGTCCCTTCCTTGTTTTGCGGATCCGCCTGCACTATCACCCTCCACAATATATAATTCTGATTCTTCCGGATTACGACTTGAACAATCGGCGAGTTTCCCGGGCAACGTAAGCCCTTCCAAAATGCCTTTGCGCAACACCGTTTCGCGCGCGGCCTTTGCCGCTTTACGCGCCTTCTGCGAAAGAATACATCGTTCAATGATCTTGCGAGCGTCCTGCGGATGTTCTTCAAGAAAATAAGAAAGTGCCTCATTTACTACCGTTTCCGTTCCTGTGCGCCCTTCCGGAGAGCCGAGCTTCGCTTTTGTCTGACCTTCGAACTGCGGATTCGGGATCTTTACCGATATCACCGCAGTTATCCCCTCGCGCACATCCTCCCCGGTAAGATTATCGTCTGATTCTTTTAAAAGATTGTTCTTGCGCGCGTAATCATTCAGTACGCGGGTCAACGCGGTGCGAAAACCGGTCAGATGCATCCCCCCTTCCGGCGTATGGATGTTGTTCGCAAAACTGATCTCACGCATCGTGATATCGGTGAGGTATTGAAATGCCACCTCTACGTACACGCCGTCTTGTTGTTTATCGACATAAAAAATAGCATCGTGCAACGACTCCTGCCCTTTATTCATGTGCCGCACGAGCGACAAAATCCCCCCCTCAAAATAGAATGAATATGACGGCACGGGGAGCTTCAGCTCGTCGAGATAATATGCGCCTTCGTCGATCTTTCCCTCATATTCCCGCGCATCGATGATACGAACGCGCAACCCCTTTACTAAATATGCCTGCTGGCGATGATGATCTTTTATTTTTTGGAAATCAAATACGATATCGCTGAAGATCTCCGGATCGGGGGTAAATGTAATGATCGTGCCGCGGTGTTTTGAAGTGGCGACTTTTTTCACCTTCGCACCCGGCTTTCCCTGTTTGTAATCTTGCACATACTTCCCTCCGTCTCGATGCACCTCTGCTTTCAGCCACGTAGATAACGCATTTACCACCGAAGCGCCCACACCATGCAATCCGCCGGAGATCTTATACGATTCGCCACCGAACTTCCCGCCCGCATGCAATGTCGTCATCGCGGTCTCAAGCGCGGACACCTTTGTTTTCTGATGCACGTCCACCGGAATACCGCGGCCATTATCGGCAACGCGCACAACATTTCCCGGCAATAACGCGACCTCGATCTCATTTGCAAACCCACCCATCGCTTCATCACGCGAGTTATCAAAAATTTCCCAAATAAGATGATGCATGCCGTCGACGCCCGTTGAGCCGATATACATGCCCGGCCGTTTCCGGACCGGCTCCAAACCCTCCAATACATAAATATCCGCCGCTGAGTAGCGGGGATCTCCTTCGTTTTTCACCTGTTTTTCTCTTTTCGCCATGGGTCAATGATAGCAAATTTCCCAAACCGTGTCTACTATAAAAACCCCGGGAATTCGGGGTTTTTATTTTCATTTTATTATTTTCTTGCCGTAATCATGACCGCACATCCCACCCTTCCCGGCGGAGCGCGGAAACGATCGCGACAAATGCCTCATCCACATCTTCATCGGTCAATGTACGTGCCGGGGATTGAAATATGAGATGAAACGCCAAGCTTTTTTGCGCCGCATCGATATGCTCGCCTTCATAGATATCGAACACATCGCTTGAAACAAGCAGCTCGCCGCCCGCAGCTTCTATCGTATATTGCACGCTATCGATCTTCGTTTCTGCCGGAACCACTACCGCGATGTCGCGCTCAACAGCCGGAAACTTCGGTATCGGGCGATATTCTTTTTTCTCTTGCGCGCACGCGACAAGCGTTTCATGATCGATCTCGATCGCCGCAACGCGCTCAGAAATATCATATGCATGAAGCAATACGGGATCGATCTCTCCCACGACACCAAGCGTTCTATCGCCGATCTTTATTTCCGCAGCCCTTCCCTGATGCCAAAATCTTCCGTCGGTATATACCGAAGCCTTCTGAAAATCGCTGTACCATACATCATTGATCCCCATTTTTTCACACAGCGTATCCGCAATCCCTTTTGCTTCATAAAATAATTTCCCTTCTTTTCCGGTGCTTGTTTTTTCCGCGCATATTGCCGTGATCATTCGCCACTCGTTCGGCTTCCCTTTTTCTCCCGATGCGAATACATTCCCTATTTCAAATAAGCGAATGTTTTTTTGATGCTTCATATTTTCCGCAACAGCGTCCAATAACGCAAACAACGACGACGGCCTCAAATATTTC
>MEYI01000022.1:25655-26483 GCA_001773975.1 Candidatus Azambacteria bacterium RBG_16_47_10 | reverse complement strand
CGCGCGCCGATAAATGAACGGCTGTATGGCTCCGAAAAACCAAGTGATGCAAAAATATCCCGTGCATTTTCCGCAACAACAAGAGCGTTGTTATACTCTGCGGGAATAAGGGTGCTTGTGGGCAATGTCGAAGCAAGATGCGTAAGCCCGATAAGCCGCACCACTTCTTCCGCAATGTCCGCGGGATACTTGATATCCATCCGCTCAAAAGGAGCGGTGACCAGATATCCTTTTTTTGTTTTTTGTATGGAAAATTCGAGACGTTTCAAACATGACAGAACGTCTTTTTCACTGACATCCATCCCTGCGATCCGCGCAATGTCGCCTATAGTAAACAATACCGTCTGCGGCAATGTTTTTTTCGGATATACATCGACAGCGCCGGCGGCGATATCTCCTCCCGCGAGTGCAACAACCAAGGCGGCGATCGCGTCGATCGCCTCACCGGGCAACGCAGGGGAAAGACCAGCTTCGAACCGGATCGATGCCTCGGTCCGCAGATTCAGCCGTTTTGCCGTTTTACGCACAGCGGCCTGATCGAACGCCGCCGCTTCAAGCACGACAGCTGTCGTTTCCGCGGTGACCTCCGCCTTTTTTCCTCCTTTTACCCCTGCGATCGCGAGCGCTCCTTCATTATCCGCTATGACCAGATCGGAAGATGACAATGCCACACGCACACCATCAAGCGTTTCGATTTCCTCCTTATTATGCGCCGCGCGCACGATAATCGTTCTCTGCGCGATCTTTTCCAAATCGAATGCGTGCAGTGGCTGGCCAAACGCAAGCATAACATAATTGGTCGCATCTACGATATTATTGATACTCCGC
>MEYI01000022.1:25322-25541 GCA_001773975.1 Candidatus Azambacteria bacterium RBG_16_47_10 | reverse complement strand
TACAAAGCTTCCTATTTTTTCTTTTTTGTTTTCCTGAACTTTTACCTTTGCACTTTTAACTTTTAACTTCAAAATCGCGGCGATCTCGCGCGCAATACCCCGATGCGACAGACAATCATGCGCACGATTAGGGAGAACAGAAACATCAAGGATCGTATCAACTCCCTTCTTCTCTATCCCATCCACCTCGAACGCGTGCATCGTTAAAAGCTCCGCAAC
>MEYI01000022.1:24900-25107 GCA_001773975.1 Candidatus Azambacteria bacterium RBG_16_47_10 | reverse complement strand
TCGGATGCACCATGCCGGCTCCCCCGATCTCAAGCCACCCGGTGCGCTTGCACACCGGGCATTTTTTCCCGAAACATTTAAAACAGGTCACATCAATCTCAACGGACGGCTCGGTAAACGGAAAAAAACTCGGGCGAAGACGTATGACAAGTTTCGCGTTGCTAAATAAACGGCGGAAGAACGCTTCGAGTACCGCTTTCAAATTCG
>MEYI01000022.1:24507-24688 GCA_001773975.1 Candidatus Azambacteria bacterium RBG_16_47_10 | reverse complement strand
CGCCGGATGATCCTTCGGCACGTTCAATGCGTCAAAATTATAAAACTCCGTTTCCACTTCCGGCCCTTCCGCGACCGTAAAACCCATAGATGTAAAAATATCGCTTGCCTTGCGGATAAGCTGTGTTAAAGGATGGAGATGTCCCAGCGGCATCGCCGTTCCCGGCGCTGTTACATCCAAT
>MEYI01000022.1:22219-24403 GCA_001773975.1 Candidatus Azambacteria bacterium RBG_16_47_10 | reverse complement strand
AACTGTTTTTTTCTCCTCGTTGCTTAGATCTTTAATAGACCGCAACAAGGAGGTGATCACTCCTTCTTTTCTTCCAAAATACTGTATACGGAAACGCTCAAGCGCTTCCGGCGTTGTACTGCGCGCAAGTTCAGTTTCGGCGTCTTTTTTCAGTTGTTCAAAATCGATATTCATATCGTCTTTTATCTTACCTTCCCGCAAATCGGTGATCAGCAATGATCAATCCGCACGCAAGCAGAAGAGCGGCATACCATGTAAGTACATCAAGATGAGAAAACACAAAAATGCCTATGACGCCCGCCGCGCATAACCCGGTCCGCCGTACCAGTGAATGACGCAATGATGCGCGCACTCTCCGCCGATGAATGAAACCGGACCCTATAAGAAGAAAAATACTCCATAGCGCCGCGAATAACGATGCATAAAACACCGCAAATCCGAAAATACCGATATAATCGGGATTCACAAATAACAGAAAAAATACCAAAGAGCCCAGCGACGCCGCACACACAATGCATACGATCCAAAACATAATGCGCGACACCATATATACTATAGTATCGCAAACGCCCCCGTATGCCAAGGATAGTAACATTGCCAAAGATCGTATTCAAAAAACAGCTCCTTAAAAAGGAGTTGTTTTTTTATTTAGGACGTACGCACATGAATGAAATTCGAGGCGCACGAGGAAAATAATGGGAGACGTATATGCTATACGGTGAGCGTTATTTTCTGAAGTGTAACGAAGAAGTTCGCCATGTGCGTACGTCCTATTATTTTCGAGATCAATAACTGACATGCTCGGCTGTCACCGGGGCGAAAATATCTGGCCTTTCATCGCCCGATACTTCCAAAACAGCCCACGCTCCTTTGTTCATGCGCGCAAGCGCATGATCAACAAGCAAAAATTTTCCCGGCACATCCAGCGTCATTTCCACGATACTCGATCCACCCGGAAGTACAAGCGCGGTCTGCGTATTCTTTTCGAGCGCCCCGCCGATACTGCCGTTGGGATATACCGTATCAAATATCTCTCCGATCACATGAAACGCCGATATGAGATTTACTCCGCCGTTTCCGACATACATTCTGATCTTCTCACCGGTCTTTGCCTTCATGCGCGGAACGCTCTCGACTTTCCCGTTAAACGTCACATACGTTGGGTCGCCGCCGAGCATTCCTTTGGAATCAAATGCCATCAATCCCTTCTTCCCAAGATCCCCGAGTGTATACAATTCCCCCTGCACCACATAGAACTCGCGATCCACTGGAGACAGCCCTTCCTTTGGCTCGACAAGGATCAAGCCATATTGTCCGTGAGAATTATGCATGGAAACATTCGGGAATGCGCAATGGTAAATGAACAATCCGGGATTAAGCGCCTTCCACCGAAATGTCTTCGTTTCTCCCGGCGCGACATTGGTAAGCACGGCGCCGCCGCCCGGCCCGGTGACCGCATGAAGATCGATGTTATGAGGATGAAGACTCGATGGGTGATTGGAAAGTGTGAGCTCTATCACATCTCCTTCGCGCACACGCAAAAAAGGCCCCGGCACCTGTTTGTTGTAGGTCCAATAATTAAAGTAAATCCCTGGGCTGTCTCCGCGATCACTTCTTGCGCCTCAAGCGAGATGCGCACAATATTATCTGCATCTGGCTTCTGCGAACTTGCGGGAACAGCAGTGGAAGCGGAAATATCATTCACTCTTTCGAATGCGGCATTATTTTTGAAAAACTTCATCGCGGAAAATAACGGAATGGCGGGAGTAGCTCCGCCGGGCGCATGCGAATGCATGAACGGAGGCATAGCGAAATCAGGCGGATATGTCTTGTTTGCAAAGAACGCAATAATCAAAAACACGATCAATAAAAAAGCGGGGACAATAAATCCCTTCTCTTGTAACGCCGTCTTTACTCCTTCGCGTCTGAGAAAAAAACGGATCAAAAATAAGAAAGCGATAAACGAGGCGATCGCGGCAAGTATTTCCGCAATAAGATATGTATACATTTTTTAATGATGACTATGTAATAAATGACACAATGCCTGTTTTCATTATACTAGATACCGGCATCATATGGAAACACATCAAGATAGCGATGACCGGGGAATAGAGCATATTTTTATAAACCGGGTTCCTCAATACGAAGACCTACATTTGATATCGCTGACGGGGGGTCCGATTT
>MEYI01000022.1:20203-22176 GCA_001773975.1 Candidatus Azambacteria bacterium RBG_16_47_10 | reverse complement strand
TCGCGGACTGGGAGACGACATACACAAAACTGCCGTTGTACGTGAACTCCGGGTGCCATGAGCTCTCTCCTTTGACAGGAATGATCGTCTTAACAATTTCGTTAACTCGCGCATCTATTACATATATCTCGTCTTTGTGGTCACCAAACGCGGTGTCGGCCCAGACGTACGGATACGACGGATCTTTACCGTAACTCCGCACGAAAAGTCCCGGTCCCCCCGTTTTTATATACTTCGCCGGCTTCCATGTTTTCGTGTCGATGACCGTAATCAGGCCTTCTCCGAGTGCGGGGACGTAGATGTAATCGCCCCATGCCGCGCCGGGACCGGTATGTGGCGTCTCACCGGTCTCCACTTCTGCAATCGGCTTCATTGTTGTAAGGTCAAGCACCCACGCGGTCTTGGAGCCTTGTGACGCGACGATATAATATTTACCGTTTGGTGTAAGGAAAGCATCGTGCAGGGCGGGCACATTTTTGCCGATATCCTCAAATTTGTGCGTGACGGGAAAATCCGTTTTGTCCGTATCGATAGCCCACACGCTATTCGCGTCTTTGAGTGCGACGATGATACGGTTGCCGTCTTCAACGACTGCCCCTGCGCGCGATTCGACATCTTTTCCGTTCACTGTGGCGGTAAGCGGTATTATCTTGAGCATCTCCATTGATCCCGCATCGAGGATCACGAGATTCCCCGGCGCATAATTGCCAACCGCTACATATTTATCGTTATCCGTAATTGCAGTACCACGCGAATTTTCACCGACTTCTACAGACGTAACCGGTTCCAGCGTCTCAAGATTGATTTTTGTGAGCCACCCATCACGCGAGATGATGTACATGTATTTTGCGTCTGATGAAAAAACGGATGTGTGCGGCTGAAAACCGACATCATGAACGCGGCCAACCGGTTTGTGCGTTGTCCCATCAATAGCAAGAAGATTCTCCGCGTCCTTCTCAACTACGAGCATGAGCTCGCGCGGATTCCACGATCCTTCCTTCACATAGAGTTCACGGTATGGTTTGAGTGTTACATTCTTTTCGAATGGAACATCCACTTTCTGCACACCTTTTCCGCTCCCGAGGTCGCCGATGAAATACTTCATCATTTTATCGCGTATGTTTTCGCCATGATTCTTGTGGTAGTTTTCACTGACGTCTTGCCCACAATTAAACATTGCCGGATGCAAACGCGACGCCTCGGTGGCATTGAATACTTTCTTGTCGATAATGAGCCAGCAGTCTTCGGAATTATTATGCAAAACGACATCATCCGTCGTGTATGTCGTGCCGACAACTTCGGTGAGGATCTTTGTCCCGATTTCCTCGGGCTTGATGGCGCGATCGGCTTTCGCATACCATGTGCCAACAAAGATGATTGCGAGTAGAAACGCGGCAAGCACGGAGCGCCTGAGTATTGCGGCGTCCTGTGGCCGCATGGAATTTCTCCGTACAAACCAAGTTGCGAGAACGACAAGAGCCACCGCGCCCGTATACAGAGCCATAAACGCAAAATATCCGATATCCGTCCGGTATATAACATGGTGGAACATCAAAAATATCCACGAAACCACAGAGACCGCACCGCTCTCCAGAACAAATGCGTCCAGCGCAATGCTTCCATCCCGCGTATCACGCACGCGCGGCAGATGGCGGAATGAAAATACTATTTCATTTCCTATCAGAATCGTCGCAACAGTCATGCTTGCATAAAAAATTCCAAGCCCGATCATCGACTCGTACGCGAGCGTAAAAAGACCGAGGCCGCTAAAGCCATACATGAGGATCGCCACCCAGCTCACCTTGCGCGAGAGACTGAGCAACGTGAACTCATCGCGGGATATCTTTCCGTCCCCCGCCGCAAAGAGAAAAAGAACATGGCTCAGCACGGACACTCCAATGCCCAAACCCAGGGCGACCGAAAATATAAAAAGATATGCGGTATGTAGTCCGACGAACGAGAAAAAGTCCATG
>MEYI01000022.1:19811-20184 GCA_001773975.1 Candidatus Azambacteria bacterium RBG_16_47_10 | reverse complement strand
AAAATGGCGCGGGAAGTATTCGACAACGCAACTTTTCGGTCGTTCTTTTTATTACAATTTTTTAGGCATTTTGGTCATGCCCATAAAAAAATTCTCTTGGCGAGCCGGACGGCCCCGCTATGGCGGGATTGCGATTTGTATCTTCGCTTCGCTGGACTGCTGTTTGTTGCCAATCGCTTCGCTCTTGGACAAACAGGGAGGATTCGCCTCGAACATCTACTGATACTCGAGCCCTACGGCGAAACAATGCTCGTCGAAATGAGCTCATTTCGACGAGCTTTTTACGCCTAAAAATCGCCTGCGGTCCGCGGTTCGAATCCACTCATTCAAATCGCAAAAAAACAAAAGAGTCCCGTAAAGGGACTCTTTTGTT
>MEYI01000022.1:14695-19801 GCA_001773975.1 Candidatus Azambacteria bacterium RBG_16_47_10 | reverse complement strand
CCCGTGATCTTCCCCGTGACAGGGGGACGCGATAACCGGGCTTCGCTACCGGCCCATATCTTTTAATACAAAAGATTGGTACCAGCAGCAGGGATCGAACCTGCGACCTAGCGCTTATGAAACGCTCGCTCTAACCACTGAGCTATGCTGGCAAAATCCTGTATGTTGCGGGGGCCGGATTTGAACCGGCGACCTTCGGCTTATGAGACCGATGAGCTACCAGGCTGCTCTACCCCGCTGTGTAAAACAGAATAATTTTACTATGAAACGAGAAATTGCGCAAGCCCCGATAGAGGACTTCGAGTTGGAATTAGGAATGATGAATATGGAATAAGGAATCATGCATACCAGAGGAAAACGATCATGCAAAACTCCTCCTAATTCATTATTCATTATTCGATTGTAATCAAGCCCATTAGCGCTGAGGGGGAGAAAGCACCTGCATCTCCACAAATGCATCTTCATAATTTTTGACCACCTGCTGTGCTTCGGAAAACGTAAGATGATACCGGGTGTCATGAGAAATGAAATTGCGCACTTTATGCGATTTCCAAACCGCACTGATACTGGAAAGGTGCTCCGGGGTGATCTGCTGCAGCCGCTCACCCATATCCTTTCCTTTGTATCCCATAGTTTTTAACAGCTCGTCGAATAATTTATCCGCCTCAATGATCGCCATCTTGTATTCCGCTTCTTTCATAGTGCTCATGCGCTGCATGATCGCGCTCCATCCTTCAATAAATATATCCTTATGTACGAGATCCTTTTTGCGATGTATCGCTTCGGCATACAGCGAAAGACTCCCCTTTACCTCTCCCACCTTATACAGCATATACACAATATGCGCGATAAAAAAAATAGTGGCGGAGAGAAAAATAAATTTCATGATCAGGAACACGATAAACAGCGTTTCGACCGATATGGGGAACGCCGGAACGCCGCCGCTTATCTGTGTTTGCACGAATGTGGTGATCGCGTTATCGTTCATACGCCGCGTGTTACATGTTCATATTCTTTTCCGACAGCAAAGATCGACTCTTCGGCAAACCACGGCGCGACAAGCTGGAGTCCGACCGGAAGTCCGTTTGTCATCCCGCATGGCAAAGACAGCGCCGGAAGACCGGCGAGATTTGCCGGAATGGTAAAGATATCTTCAAGATACATGGAGAGCGGATCCTTCGTTTTCTCCCCGAAGCGAAACGCGGAAGTTGGAGTTGTCGGGGTTGCGATGATGTCAACATTCTCGAACGCTTTTTCAAAATCTTCTTTTATTTTTGTCCGCACCTGCTGTGCTTTTTTATAATACGCATCGTAATACCCCGCAGATAATACATAGGTGCCAAGCATGATGCGCCGCTGCACTTCCTTGCCAAAGCCCTCGGACCGAGATCGTTCATACACGTCCGCGAGTACGTCATCGCCACCCGCTTTATATGTTGAATACCCGTATCTGATACCGTCATACCGCGCAAGATTAGAAGACACTTCCGCCGGCATGATAATGTAATACACCGATATCGCATGCTTCGTATTGGGTAAACTTATTGCGACAAGTTTTGCGCCCGCTTTTTCCATCTCGACAAGCGCCCGTTCAACCGATGCGCGCACCCCCGTATCCATGCCTTCGACATCAAAATATTCCTTTGGTACGCCGATACGCGCTCCACGCAAACCTTTTATTACGGGAACGGAGCGTGCCGTAACGCTTGTCGCATCGAAGGGATCCTTACCGGCGAGCGCCTGAAACACCAGCTCCGCATCCTCGACGGACCGAGTGATCGGACCGATCTGATCAAGCGATGATGCCATCGCCATGAGTCCGTGCCGCGAAACGGCACCGTATGTAGGCTTCATGCCCACCACCCCGCAAAACGACGCCGGTTGGCGAATTGAACCGCCGGTATCTGACCCGAGTGCAAATACTGCCTGATGCGATGCAACTGCCGCCGCAGAGCCGCCGGAAGAGCCGCCCGGAACACGGGAAACATCAACGGGGTTTTTTGTCGGAAAGAATGCGGAGTTTTCCGTGGAAGATCCCATCGCAAATTCATCCATATTTGTTTTTCCCAGAAACACCGTCTGCTGTTTACGCAAGCGCTCAATGACCGTCGCATCATATGATGCGATATACGTTTCCAGCATCTTTGATCCCGCCGTCGCGCGATGCCCGCGGATAAGAATATTATCTTTGATCGCGGCAGGTATTCCCGCAAGCGGTGACAGCACATCTCCGAGCCGAATACGTTCATCCACGCGATCCGCTTCCGCAAGCGCGTCGTCGAACGTATTACTCACATACGCCCGTATATTCCCGTCTGTTTTTTCAATATGCGCGATATGTTCCTTGGTAAGTTCGCGCGCGGAAAACTCCTTAGTGATGAGCTTCTCATGAGCTTGTTTAATTGATAGCGTGATAAGTTTATTGTCCATTTAAATTGTGAATAGAGAATCACGAATCAGGAATATATTCCCTCTTCATGATTCATAACTCCTTATTCATAGAATCGCTTTTACTTTTACATACCCGGCTTCCGCATCGGGAGCGGCATTCACCAGCTCCGCGGCGCGAGCGAGGTCTTTTCCGTGTGTTGGAACATCTTCACGAAACACATTTACAAGCTCCCCGGCGCGTACCGTTACTGCTACGCCTGCGGTATCTGCCGCATTCAATTCGGAAACATAGTTGAGAATGGAAGAAAGGTCGCCGGCAAACGCAGCGCATTCCGCATCGGTAAAGCGGAGATGGGAAAGTTTTGCGATGCGAGCGATGGTCTCTTTATCCATGTTTTTGTTTTCCTGCCAGTTTTAAAAATTCTTGCTCATTCAGTATGGCGACGCCGAGCTTCTTTGCAGTATCATATTTCGATCCGGGATGCGCGCCTGCCACCACAAATCCTGTCTTTTTTGATACGGACCCTTGCACCGTTCCGCCTCCTTCACGGATAAGCACTTTCGCTTCATCGCGCGTCAAATGCGTGAGCTCGCCGGTAAGCACAAAACTCATTCCGACAAGCGGCACCGCTCTTTTTTTCGGTTTCGGACTGTGTAGGATGATATCAGCTTCGGTCAATTTTTGCAAAAGCCGTTTTGCATATCCGTCGGAAAAATATGCATGAATGCTTTGCGCCACTTTTTCGCCGATCTGTGGGATTTCCTGAAGCGATTCCGGCGTTTCTTCGCTTGCAATACGCAGCAGATCAGCAGGCGATGTGACACTTCCTTTTGTTGTGAAATATTCGGCAAGATCGCGTGCTGTTTCTTCGCAAACATGGATGATGCCAAGCGCATACAAAAATTTCGCAAGCGTGATCGTCTTTGCTTTTTCGATCGCGACGGTCAATTTTTCAGCAGACCGCTCCGCGAACCGCTCCAGTGGCAATAGATCTCCCTGTTCAAGTGAAAAAATATCAGCGGGATCGGACACCAGTCCGACATCGGACAGCGCATCCAGGATCTTCGGCCCAAGCCCTACGATATTGAACGCCGGTTTTGCGACAAAATGATACAATGCTTCTTTGTTTTTTGCCGGACATTGTTTGTTTACGCATCGCGCGATCACTTCTCCCTCCGGCCGCACGATCGCTTCGCCACATACCGGACATTTTTTCGGCAAAGAAAAAATCTTTTCCTTCCCTGTGCGAAGATTTTTTATCACTCCGACGACTTTCGGGATCACATCGCCCGCACGCTTCACGATAACTGTATCGCCAATACGCACATCAAGCCGTTTGATCTCATCTTCGTTGTGTAGTGACGCGTGCGACACGATCGTTCCGCCGATCGGCACCGGCCGTACATGAGCCACCGGCGTCAGCGCACCCGTTCTTCCCACCTGCACCACAATATCTTTTACGACCGTCGTCGCTTCTTCGGCGGGAAATTTAAACGCCACCGCACCGCGCGGCGCTTTCCCGACAACTCCTAATCTTCTGAATGTTTCATTATTATTCACGCTTACCACGACGCCGTCTATTTGATATGGTAAACTCTCCCGACGCTTGGCAATATCTTCATAAAACGCGAACACGTCTTTCAATTCCCCGCACTCCCTCGCGAATACGTCCGTTTTAAATCCTAATGCGCGCACGATCTCATGCTCCTCATGATGGGTCGTTTGGCCGCAATCGGTTACCAACGTATACGCCAAAAAATCGAGTTTGCGGGATGCCGCAACTTTCGGATCGAGCTGGCGGATAGATCCCGCCGCGGTATTTCGCGGATTGGCATACAGTGGCTCCCCCTTCATTTCACGCTCCCGATTGATCCCTTCAAATACCTTCTTTGTCATATATACCTCTCCCCGAATCTCGATATTTCCCGTAATAATGCGCTCTTTTAAGATCTTCATGATTTTCCCATTCTTCTCGATGGTTAAGCGATTTTTACCATTTTTTGCAGTAAATATGAAATCGGATAACGATAAAGGGATCGCTTCTATGGTTTTGATGTTTTCCGTCACATCCTCACCCACCATGCCGTCGCCCCGAGTGGAAGCGCGCCGTAAAACGCCGTTTTCATATTCCAGCGAAATGGCAAAACCGTCGATTTTCAGCTCTGTGAAATATTCGAAATCCCCGCGCGGATGCACCTTGCGCATACGCGCCTCCCATTCTGCCATTTCCTCTTCAGAAAATGCATCTTCCAACGAAAGCATCGGAACCGCATGCGGCACCTTGGTAAACATGGCAAGCGGTGCGCCACCCACACGCTGCGACGGGGAATCATGGGTGATCAATTCCGGGAATTGCCGCTCAAGCTTCACTAATTCATTTTTCAGCGAATCAAGTGCGGCATCGGATATTTCCTGCCGGTCGAGGACATGATAGAGATACCGGTGGTGTCCGATCTCTTTTTTAAGTTTTTCTATGCGCTCGCGCGCTTCTCGTGCGGTCATATGATTTCCGTGAAAAAATTTTTTACCTCGCATTACGAAATGGGTTCGTAACGAGGGTTTCGCGCAAGCGCGAGTTCGCCCGAAACCGAGATTTTTCGTAGCAGGGCTACCAAAATTGAGGGTGAGGGATGAAATCGCGTTTGCTCGAAGACCGCAGTAGAGCCCATTTCGTAATGTGAGGTTTTTAACAATTAGGGAATACGATCTCAAAC
>MEYI01000022.1:13200-14652 GCA_001773975.1 Candidatus Azambacteria bacterium RBG_16_47_10 | reverse complement strand
TACAGTCAGCCGCATCGCATGATGGTATTGTCGGACATCCGGGAATGGTACCCAGAGAAACGGCAGTGCTCACCGCAACACTGCACACGGCATTCCCTATGGTGGGAACGATAGTGGATGCGCATGCGGCGGTTGAAAGTGAAAAATCACTGGCCGTTATCACGGTAAATGAGCTGAGGTCTTTCTCTACACGCTTTTTATATAACGTGTACTCCATGGCGGAATCGGCAACATATACGGCGCGCGCGGAATCGGCAACCTCCCGCACGATGCGAAACTCCCGCAAAGACACCGATGAAACGAACAGCGCCGTCGCAAGAGCTGAGCTCATAATAAGCATCGCGAGATAAATGGTCACTCCGCGCTCGCGAACTTTTGACTTTTGACTTTTGACTTTTGACTTCATCATCATAATGATCGGGGAGATACGGTTGTTTGCAGCGTCATGGATGATGCCACATCGGGAGCGGTGCCGCTTGAGGTCACCCCGAGCAAGATCGTGACCCTCGGCTGACTCCCCGGATCCGTACCTGATATCGTAAATCGCAATGTGGTAATAGCGCTGTTTGAGCCGGTAATGGGCTCATCATCACCGGCCGTATCGAGATCATCGTCAAATAAAATCTGTGGGGCGCTCGAATCGAGACGAAATCGCACCGTTTTCCCCGCGCGATTTGGCATATTCGATATAAATTGGATGGTATCGCCGCCACCGACAAATGCATCTCCCATACGTATCTCTTTTGCCATTATCTCCATTGCGTAGCGCGCATTATCGGCAACATTTTGCACCGCGATCGATTTTTGCTGCCCCTTCAACGATGTAATAAATGTACTTGAAGTGATCATTACCACCACGGCGAATATGCCAATTGCAACCATCATTTCAATAAGGGAAAACCCCTCACCAGCTTGTAGCGTATAGCTTTTAGCTTTTAGGAAATTAAAGATTTTGGATTTTAGATTTTGCATTTCTATAAGCTAACGAAGCTAACACCTATGCGCTGTGCCTATTTCCAATTATATAAATATTCTTCCAAAGAAATGGAGCAGTTCGTTCCGCAGGTGACAGATGCGATGATCTTCAATCGTTCCGGATCTCCCGGATTTGGGGTGTCTGCGGGAATAAGTGTTGTGGTGATCGTGCGGGAAAACGGACCTGCCGCCGTTGTTTGCACATAATACATAAGCCCGCTGTCATATGCGACATTGGTCCCCGCTGCGCATGAGATCGTATCATACTCACTATCCCACTGTACGCATGCATCGGTCAGATCATCGATCCCTTGGATCCACGATCTCCCCGCACGCCAGTTGCGGTCTCGGATATTTCGCACAACCTCAACACCCTCGGAAGCGAGATGTGTCGCAACGATCCTGTCTCGCGTGCGCGATCCGACACTGATCGCTTGCGTGATAACAAATACCGCGGTAGACACTCCGACGGTAAAT
>MEYI01000022.1:0-13136 GCA_001773975.1 Candidatus Azambacteria bacterium RBG_16_47_10 | reverse complement strand
TTGACTTATTACTCATTGTATATCGATACGCCCGAACCGATTAATGACTATGTTTTTTGTCCCACTCTGCCCCTGCAGTGAAATGGTAAGCGGCTGCACACCCGTGCCCGTTACTCCATTTAAATACGTGATTGGTTCCGGTGCCTCAAACGCGATATCTTGTCCGGAAAAATTTGAAATGGTCACGCCGCTTTCAAGAGTAACTGTTTCAATATCTTCAGATGGCGTAGGAGGGAAAGAATCGGGATCTTCATACGCTTTCCCCGCCGCGCAATCATCTTCCTTATAAATTACATACGATATTGGTGATTTTATCTTTACACCATAGATGCATACAGGGAGGTTGGTTGGTGCGAGAGAATTATTTTGCGCGGTGCGGATATCAAGCGCGAGTTTTTGCGTGGCGCGCGTCGCGTCTTGCTGTTTCTTGCCGACAGACGCGAACACAAACGAAGAAACAAGACCTAATACTGCCACCGCGACCAAAAGCTCAATGAGCGTAAACCCTGCACTAGCTTTTAGCTTATGGCTTTTAGTTTTTAGGAAGAAAATAAAAAAATTTATGGTTTTTTGCATTTTTTCTATAAGCTATAAGCTAACCCCCTGATTCCTAACCCTTATAAGCTAGAAGATATTTAGGTACCACTGGATTATGTCAGAACCAAAAAAATATGCGACACTCGTGCCGGCGATTAAAAATGGGCCGAATGGAATCTCATTTTTTAACCCTTTTCGTTTTAAAATAATCAATATGCCGCCGATGACCGCACCGAGTACATAACTAAAAAACCAGCCAACGGCGATCAAAGGAAACCCGAGAAAAAGCCCCATGAATATCCCGTATTTTACATCGCCAAACCCTATCCACGTTCCTCGAGAGACCAGATACAGCGCAAGAAAAAACCCCGATACCGCAAGCGCCGAAACAACCGGATAGAGTGGGGTAAAAAAACTACCCCCAAAAACCATATGCAAAAGAGCGACCCCGATGAGCAGGTATACCACTACATTGGGAATTATATAGTATTTAAGGTCAAAAACAAAGATGATGAGCAGGGCGGAAAAAACGAAAAAAAGATATCCCATCTCCCACCCGTGATAATACGCGGGAAGAAAGGAATAGATGTATACAAAAAGAAATCCCGCGGCCGCTTCAACAAGCGGGTACTGCCAGCTGATCGCCGCATGACACTGCCTGCATTTTCCTCCTTGGAGCGCAAAGCTTATCAGCGGGATAAGCTCATACCAGGAAAGAACATGTCCGCAGTGCGGGCATCGCGACCGATCAACCGCTATGGATCCGCCATTGGCAAGACGATAAATGACGACATTGCAAAAACTGCCGATCGCAAGCCCGAATATAAAAATAAAAAATACTTCCATGCCTTATAGCATACCAAAAAACACATCAGACCTCCATGCGGAGGTCTGATAGTGAGAAAACTGTTTTTGAGAAATTAGTTTTCGGTGCAGTCTGCTGCAACCCATACACCACCGGCACCCGCAGCAACCGTACCTGTCCGATCGCCACAACCGCCTGAATCGCAGATGAAAAGCTGATTACCAGTACCGAGACTGTTTGCATTTTCAAGCTGTACACCTAAGCAGAAGCTACTATCAGTAGCTGTGTTGCTGTAGGTATATGTATTCGGTGTCGCATCGGTCGGAATCGATTTCAAGAATGTTAACAGTGCAGGGCTTCCCGCTGTAACGTCAGGAATGCTGACTGTTGCAGCTGTTGCATCGATCGTCCAGCCGGTTGTTATGGTATCAACCGCTGTAGGTGCGTGCTCGGGAGATTGTTCGGAAGCGAACAATGCAAATGCCGTTGTCATTGCCTGCGCATTTGATTTCCTCGCGGAATCGCGCGCCTTTGATCGCGCATTGTTCAATGACACGATGACCACTGACGACAAGATGCCGATGATCGCGATGACCACCAACAGCTCGATCAGGGTAAAACCTTTTTTTGTTGAATTGCTTATCATGTTGATTTCAATAGAAAACTTTAATTTTATTGTTCATCCCATAAGCCCCAAGCTTGTAAGGCTTATGAAAACGCAATATCTTCGACCTTTACGTATTACATTTATTATACTATGCGGCGCATACATCAACAATGATAAAGATATCCACAGAAACTCTACTGACACGCATCCTTTGGTGAAACATATTCACACGCCTTCTCTGTGCACTGAAACACCTTCCCTGTATGCGTCTCCGTTACTGACGGCGTCACGATGCAATATGTTTTTTTGGCGTTATCAGCGCGATAATGGTAATCCAGGCGATACGGCTGCACCTGTGGAATAACAGGGAGGTATATTTTTTCACGGTTATTGATGTTAACTCCTTTCAAGCAATATTGCACACCGGAACACGGATTTTTAAAATCAGATTCCGGATATTTCCCTGCATGGTCTGCCGCATATGCAATAGCGGCATCACTCAGCGCGCGCACATCGCGCTCAAGCATGGCATCGCGATCTTCCGATTCCTTTCCTTTATTGGTGATCGGCGTCGGCTCGGGGAATTTTTTTTCGCTTATTATGGTTTTTTGCTGCTCAGTGCCTCCTGGAAACAACCGCCACGCGAAAAACCCCATCACACCGACGACAGCCACGATCGCACCAACCAATATAACATTGAGAAATTTTGTATTCATATGCACTTTGATTAGGTTAAAAGTCGTAAAGTCCTTAAAGTCGAAAGTATAATGGTTGAAATTTACTTTTTGGACTTGATGGACCTTCTCCTTTATAAACTTTATGACTTAATAAACTTTTCTAAAAATTTTGCGCCATGTTATACATCGGCATGAGAACCCCGACCAACAATATCGCAACACCGATACCCAGCGCGATAATAAGCATCGGCTCGATAAGCGTAACCAGATTATCCATAACGACCGTTACTTCTTTGTGATAAAAATCGGCGGCTGATTTAAGCGTGCTCTCGAGCTTTCCCGTTTCTTCTCCGACAAACACCATCTGCGAGATCATGATCGGAATATCTTTTTTTGTTTTCAGCACCGAACTGATCGTATTTCCTTTTTTCACCTCTTCTATGGTCTCCAGTAAAATGTTTTTATACACACGATTGCGCACTACTTGTGCGGTGATCTCAAGCGCCTGCACGATCGGCAGCCCGCCCTGAATAAGCACGCTTAAGCTGTCTGCAAATCGCGCAAGATAAAATTTCCGGAACATAGTGCCTAATATGGGGAGCTTCAGCTGTACCGTATCCCAAAGATCACTCCCCCGCGGCGTGTGCACGAGATACCACAGACCCCCGATGAATGAAAACACACCGATCAAAATGAGCCACCAATATCCGGCAAACGCATCGGAAATGGCGATGATTATTTTCGTAAGAAACGGCAGTTCCTGGCCTGTTTCTTCCAGCACTGAAGTAAGATTCGGCACTACCCAGATCATCATAACGAACATAATGCCGATGAACGCGGTAATAATGAATGCGGGATATGTCATCGCTCCCCGCACTTTTTGCAATAAATAAAACTCCCGCTCAAGCCCGTCGGCGAGATACCCGAATACGTCCTCCAATTTTCCGGACGCCTCACCCGATTTCACCATGTTCACGTAAAAATCGGAAAATATCTTTTTATGTGCCGCCAGTGCCTTTGAAAGCGGCGCGCCGGCATCCACGGTCTTTGCGATATCGAGCAACGCATCCTTGAACGTAGGATTCGTCGTTTGTTCCATCATCGTTTTCAGTGCCTCTAAAAGAGGTACTTTCGCCTGAAACAATGTGGAGATCTGCCGGGAAAAGATCACGATCTCTTTTTTCGGTACTCCCCGAAACAATTTAAGCTTGTACGAAAATATCGATTTTTGCGACTGGTCCAAAACATCAATAACGATGTACCCGCTCCGCTGTAATGTATCGATGGCGTCTTCCTTTGTCTGCGCTTCAACAGTGCCGCTTTCAACGGACCCTTGTTGAGTTCTTACCTGATAGTCAAATTGCATGGGTTACTAGCTTATAGGGGTTAGCTTTTAGCTTCTAATTCCTGATTCCTGATTTACCGTGACACCAATATTCTTAATTCCGATGGATTCGTAGAATGAGACGAAGCATCTTCATACGATATCTCTCCCTTCTTCACCAATGATGCAAGAGAGCGGTTTAATGAGATCATTCCTTCTTCCGCGGATGTTTCAATGACCAGATCGATCTGATGCGCCTTGTTTTCGCGGATAAGATTTTTCACTGCGGCATTGGCAAGTAGCAATTCAAATGCAGCCGCTCGCCCGCCGCCGATGCGAGGGATAAGGCGGCGCGAAAGCACACCGAGTAATGTCCCTGAAAGCTGTGCGCGGATCTGATTTTGCTGGGCGGGAGGAAATGAATCGATGATACGGTCGATCGTTTGCGCCGCATTGTTCGTATGCAGGGTGGAAAACACCAAGTGGCCGGTTTCCGCCGCCGTGATAGCCGCTGATATGGTTTCCGGATCGCGCATTTCACCCACCATGATCACATCCGGATCCTGGCGTAATACGGAGCGAAGCGCAGAATTGAAACTTTTCGTATCCTGCCCCACTTCCCGCTGATCAACGATCGACCTGTCATTTTTGAACAGATATTCGATCGGATCCTCAATGGTAACAATATGGCACGCGCGCTGATGATTCACCTCATCAACCATTGCGGCGAGCGTTGTCGACTTCCCCTGCCCCGACGGCCCCACCACCAAAAAAAATCCTTGCGACGTTTTCGCAACGTTATGCAAAATCGGCGGATGGCCAAGCTCATCAAGCGTGCGAATCGCCGTGGGAATCAAACGCATTGCCGCAGCAAACTTTCCCTTCTGCATGAACACGTTCACGCGAAATCGGGCAATGTCTTCAAAATTATATGAAAAATCGAGTTCCTTATTTTCAAGAAATCGCGCGCGTTGATCTTCTTTTAAAATTTCCATGACAAATCGCTCCGCATATCCGTCATCGATCACATCCTTTTCCTCGATCAGCACCAGTGTGCCGTCAATGCGCAGCGTCGGTTTCCTCCCGACGGAAATATGGAGATCGGATGCGCCTCGTTCGATCACCAGACGCAACAGCTCTTCGAGTTCTTGTTTGATATTGGTCATTTTATGCGTGCGGTTCATTAATTTTCGCAAACAGCGATTCGACTCGCTTTACTACTTCCGACGGCGTAAAATGCGCTTTCACGAGATAATCAAGCGCACCAAGCTCCATGCCTCTTTGGATATCGGTCTCCTGCCCGAGATTGGTCAATAACACCACAGGGGTGTCTTTTAACTTTTCTTCTTTTTTTATCGCGGTCAACAGCTCGATCCCGTCCATCTTCGGCATAACGATATCCAGCAATGCCATATCAGGACGTAAACCGCCATTGAGCAGATCGAGTCCTTGCTGACCGTCCATGGCCGCTTTTATATCATATCCCGACTCGGTAAATTTCGTCACATACATATCCGACAAAAACGGATCATCCTCCACCAGCAAAATTATCTTTTTTTGTTCCATAGATTTTTTATTACCTTCCCATTATAGCCTTAAATCGTCGTCTGTAAAACTTCCTCGAGCGAAATGAATCCTTGGAGCACTTTCATAATGCCGTCTTGCTTCATCGTGATCATCTCTTGGCGCTCCGCTTCTTTCAGTATCTTTTCTTCCGAGATCCCCTCGATAACGATACGCTTTAATTCCGGAGTCATCTCTAGTGTTTCAAAAATCGCCATGCGCCCCTTTGTTCCTTTATGCATGCATTTCCCGCATCCCGGGGCATTCCAAATAAAATAACTGTCGCTCTTGAAACGATCCTGCATTGCCTTGGGCATCGTTGCGATCGTATCATTGATGATCTCGATCGCCCGCCCTTCCGCCGGCTTTTTATCCTTGCAATCATTGCACAATTTTCGCACCAACCGTTGCGCAACAGACAAAATAACCGATGAGGGAATAAGATACGGCTCAACTCCCATGTCCACAAGACGAGGAAGAACGCCGATGGCGTTGTTCGTATGCAATGTCGTAAGTACCACATGACCGGTCAATGCGGCATGCACCGTAAGTTGAGCAGTCTCTTGATCTCGAATTTCACCGACCATCACAATATCAGGGTCTTGGCGCAAAATACTCCGCAACCCGCTTGCATACGTATACCCGAGCTCCGGCCGCACCGGCGATTGATTCACGCCTTCAATATTATACTCAACAGGATCTTCCAGGCTCACTAAGTTCACCCCTTCTTTATTCACGGTGCCAAGTAATGACTGCAATGTCGTCGACTTACCGCTTCCCGTTGGGCCGGTCACCAAGATCATGCCGTATGGCATCTCCAGTGAATGCTTAATGGTTTCCAGACGCTCGCCCATAAATCCAAGATCTTCGAGCGATTTAATACCCGCGAACGGATCCAAAAGTCGCATCACTACCTTTTCCCCGTTGATTGTAGGAAATGTCGACACGCGAAAATCGATAATGCTTCCGGAAATACGCGACCGAAAACGGCCATCCTGCGGAATACGCGATTCATCGATTTTTAAATTGGTAAGAATTTTAATGCGGGAAACGATAGCGCTGTGAATGCTTTTTGGCAACATCAGGCTTGAATGTAAAATGCCGTCCACGCGAAAACGCACACGCGTATTTTTATCCAGCGGCTCGATATGAATATCGGATGCGCGCCCTTCAAATGCGTGTTTGAAAATGACCGCGACCACCCGCGCGATCGGCGCGTTCGCCGTCAGCTCGTCAATATCGGTCTTCGACCCCGCCATGGCGTCAATATCGGCAATATCCTCTTCAAGATGCTGAAGCGCTTCTTTCACCTCTCCGTGCAAACTCGAGTACTGCTGAAACAGCATATCGAACTGCCGGCGCGTGATAAGAAATATTTTTGCGTTAAGATTCTTGCTGGTCAGTGTAAAACGCAGTGCATCAAGCACCTTCACATCCTGCGGATTCACGACCCCAACCTCGATCGTATCGTCATCCACGCGAGCAAGCGGGATGAATTTATACATCTTTGCCGCATCCTCGGGGATCTGTGAAAGCACCTCGGCGGGAACTATAAAATCCTCTTCCAGGTCTTTTAACGGCACCCCATAAAACTTACTCTTTGCCTCAAACACCAGATCTTCGGGTAATTTCGCAAGCAATGAATCTTCTTCCGTGATTCGTTTTGTCCTTAATTCATTACGAAACGCATCCGCATCAGCGATTGATATCTTCTTGTCATTCAATAAAATGTCTATAAGCGTAAGCGGCATAGTTGGGTAGAAGCTAGATTCTGTGCTATTCGAAAGGATTTTGCTTTCCCGGCGCTGTTGTATCCGGGGATATCGCGCGTTTTCTCAATGTTTTATAAAAATCATTTTCCAATTCTTTTTTGAGTCCGATAATGCCTCCCTCTAACCTTTTTACTTCGCCCTCGGAAACACTCCGCCCCTGACCCCCTTGCTCCGCTTGTATCCGCTGGATCTCTTCCGGTGTTGTGGGAGTGAAATAGGTAGCAAAAAAGAACCCGAACCCGAGTAAAAGCACTCCCACGATGATGCCTATAAGCACCATCTGCCGAGTCTTTGGATTTTGAGGAAGAAAGTTCATAAGGATATCAGGTCGATCTTATTGATAATACGCGTGGATCGTCACCGCATACACGGGCGGAGTTTCCTCGTCATCGGAAACGCCATCGTCTTTTTTCATCTCACCGGCTACCGCCGTTGAAGAAATCGATGAAAGCGTGATATCCATAAGATGTTTATTTGTCTCGATCGTGCGCACGAAATTCTTGAAATTGCGGTAGTCTCCTTTCATTTTTAACTGTGCGGCGATCGTTTTGTATGCCGTTGTCGAAGCTATGACATCTTTTCCCTTCTGCGGCTGACTGCTTGCTTCAGTAAAGCTCACTGTATCCAACAACAAACCGCTTTCCGCGGCAATGCCCTCCAACTCCACAAAAAGGTCGGAAACGCTTTTTTTCGTGAGTACCGGTAAAAGATCCGCCACCTGCGCGATCTCTTCAGCCATCTGTTTTTGCTGAGATCGCAACCGACTGATCTCCTGCACCAGCACCATCTGCGCGTCAAACTCGTTTTGCCTTTCCGCGACCAATCGCGAAGATATTTGCACCACCTGATATTTCGGATATACCAACACCACCAATACGATCACGGCGGCGATAAAAAACAAGCCTGTAATAATATAGCGCCTATCCATTATTGTATGTTGAACGTTATATATGCCTGGAATCCGACCGACTTATCTTCTCCTTTATATGCGATATTTTCGACGGAAAAAGTAGAAAGAGATCCTTCCTGCTGGTATATCTCAACCTGACGCGCCATCGCCTTTGTCGTTTTCACCGTTCCTTTTACCTTCACCTCATTGCTCCGCGCATCAAAATCGGCATTGGAAAAGATTGTCTCGGGGTGCGTTGTTTTTTCAAGCATCACTAAAAGCCCGCCGGTTTTGGTATGCGCTTCCCGTAATTGCTGCAATCCTCTTGCCCTACTTCCCACTTCCTTCAATTGTGTAATGGTTTCCGCGATGTCCCCGACGTGCAACCCTTTAATATTTTCCGTGATCTCCTGCGCGCGGGAAATAAGAGAGCGGTTGTAAAAATACAGACCCCCGAAAGTCACGGCAGTAATGAAAAAAATGATGAGCGCAACGGTGGAAGCAATGCCGGGGGCTTTGCTCTCCTCCGCACCTCCACCGTAATATTCCTGTTGAAGCAGTGAAACGTCAGGCATGTGTCTAGCTTATAGCTTATGGGTATTAGCTTTTACATTATATCTCATTTGCATTTTTTCTAAAAGCTAACAAAGCTAAAAGCTAAAAGCTCATGCGCTTACCGCCGCATCGCAAGCCCGACCGCCACCGCAAATGTCGGTCCGATATCATTGAGGGTTTTTGTAAGCTCTTGAGGATATATGAGTCCTTCAAACGGATTCCCGATAACAATGGGAAGAGAAAGATGTTCATGAAATCGTTCGAGAAATCCGGGCATGCGAGAAACCCCTCCCGCAAGCACCACCTGCTGCACCTGCCGCCCTGTTTTGTTGAAATACGAATGAATGATGCGCTCCGTCTCACCGATAATACCATCGACAACCCCGGTGAGCTCCTTCGCTTCGCTCAACTGCCCGGGCGTCAAATTCAGCCCGATCACTTTTTTCTTCACTTCCGCTTCGACAAAGTTCGCCCCGGTAAATGCACTGTATGCCTTTGTGATATCAACGCCGGAAAATTCAAGATTATGTGAAATGCGGACAACCCCTTCGTCAACGATACAAATATCCGTCGATCGGGCACCGATATCCACGACGATGGAGATCCCCCGGCTTCCTTTCAACAATGCGCGCGCCATGGGGAACGTTTCCATTTCAAGCGCGACAAGCACAAGCTCCGCAAGCTCCGCGATGTGCTGATATTTCTTTTTTATCTCATTGGGCACCGCAACCAAAAGCACCTCAAGATGCTTCTTTTTCAGTTTTTGCTGCTGTGCCTGCTGTATCTCTTCCTTCGATGAAGAATTTTTTTGCTCATCGTGTTTCTTTTTTTCTTCCCCGATCACCAGCGAATCGATCGATACCTCGCTGATAGGGATCGGCACATACTGCCTCGCCTCAAATTGTATCGCTTTTTCCATGTCTTCTTTCGGCATCGGCGGCAATTCGATGATCGTGGAAAAACTTGAAAATACCGGCAACGAGAATGCCGCCTGTTTTGCGGAAACCCCCGTGTCGGCAATGATCTTTTTTAAAAGATCCGCCACATCCTCGTCAAGCATCTTTAACGGGCTTTGCTCGTACACCTCCATCGGCGCTTCTTTTTCCGAAAATTTAATTTCACCGTAATTTTCCAGACGGAATGTATCGCGTATCTTGCTCAGCTCAACGATCTTAATCGACGACGTGCCAATGTCGACGCCTACATATCGTTCCTGTTTAAAAATTTTAAATATATTCGGTAATTTCATGATCACGGTTTTACCTCTCTGAAGAACGGCCTTGGCGCAGACACCTTATCAAGCACCCCTCCGCCTATCGCATCCGATGTTACCGCGCATGCGCACGGCTCTTGTGCGGAGCTGTCCGGAGTATAACACGTAACCCCCGTCGCATCGGTAATCCGCAGTGTGGCATCCAACATGCCTGATCGGGAAACCGAATATGTGATCGTGGGCAACGCAGGCACCGTTCCAAGTCCTGTCCATAAAAATCCCGCATTTATCGTATCTGCCGGCGTTTGCGCGAGCACTCCCGATTGTCCAACCGCATACACCGTTGATGCTGCGCCGGAAAGCTGCACCTCATCGCCTGCAAAAACAACTGATGGACTCCAAGAAAATTCCACCTGCGGTCGCTGATGCGGATCGGTGTAAAAATCAGGAGATGTATATGAAAGAAGGTTCAACGGCCCGATCTTGAGCGTAAAGTACACCAGCCGCCGCACAAACCCGCTCGTTCCCATGATGGGAATATTATACGTCCCGTCGATGCCGGTGGTATCAACGGCAAACGCGAACGATGTCGGGCATGTCGTACCGATCTCGGGGGGGAGCGAACATGAGGGGATCCCTGCGGGAACCACCGTCACGCCACGCGGCAACTTGTATTTTGACGTATCACCGATGGTAAATGCAATATCGTTCGATCCAGGCTGATCTGTCGGCGACGTATTGGCCGCGGCGATCGTGATTGTTCCACTCGAATCGCCTTGGATCACCCGTTCATTGGTCGGCGCGATCGAAAGCGTAAAATCAAGCGTTGTCCCGACGGTCACATTATACGTCTGCGTCTTTATGGTTGTTCCCGACATCGCCATGATGATGATGCGATATGAATTGGATGTGAGATCCCCGGATGGGCTGAACGTAACTACGCTTATTTGGGGAGAATTTACTTGATTCACATTTGTCAGTGCCAAAGGACTGAAATCGACGCTCAAAGACCCTGCGGTCGGTGCAGGAATGACCGCTGCGGAAAACGTCACTGCATCCGTTCCTGTCCCTCCGGAAAGCCAGGTAACGGTCGCACCGGTCTGTATCGTACTCCCCTGCAACACGCTCCCCTGCGCACTTGAAAGACCCAATGAAAAATCGAAGGGATCAACGACAGTCAGCGCAAAAACCTCCTGTTGCGCCTGCGTACCGTATGTTCCGGTAACGGTTACGGTATATGCTCCGGTGATGGCGGAAACCGGAGCGGTAAATGAGATCTGTCGCTGACAATTAGGCGTGCATGACGCTCCTGAAGGGAAGCTGACAACCACCCCGCTTCCCGGTGGAGCGATGTCGACCGTAAGATCAACTTGTTTTCCAACCCCCGCCAACAATGTCACATTGGCAAGAACACTCAAAGCTGAACCGCCTTTCATCGCGAAGCCGGAGGAGGGATTTAATGCGACATCGAACGCAAATCCTTGAATGACCGTGAGCGAATACGACAACGCATGCACCTGTTGCGAGCTTCGCGCTTCTATACTCACCCCAAAAGTTCCAAGCGGTGCGGTGGTTGCGGGAGAAACGGTCACGGTTACGGAGCATGGATTTCCAAGGGATGGAACGCAAGGATTTGGCGCATACACAACACTTGCCGTGGTGTCCGCAGGAAGCCCGTTCACAGAAACGACGACGTTCTCACCCGCTGCGGAAACAGAAGTGATAGTAAAAGAGATCGCCATGCTTGTTCCCTGCTCTACCGTTCCCGCGCATGAGGTGCCTGATGCGCACGGCGGCACAGGATAGGTCATGGTGAAATCAAACGGTCCTGAAACGTTCAGCATATATGTCGTTGTTCTTACCGTATTTGTTACAGAAGATGTTCCCGTTATCGTAATGATATACGCGTCAGGTGTCGCATTGCTTGACGTCGAAATGGTCATCGTTTTTGCGCATGATGTCTGTAAGGGTCCAAGCGCGCATGTTCCCGCAGGCGAAAAAGAAACAGAGATAGAGCCCGCGGCGGGCGCATGATCAAGTGATGATGAAAATGCCACGTTCTCAGCGACACCGCTGATATATGAGCCGGTGATCGTGCTTGTCGTGCTATTTCCCTGAAATATCGCGCCGCTTGCCGGATCTGCCGCTAAAGAAAAATCAAGCGGATCTCGCACGCGAAGTGTAAATATCGCGGTGCGCATTTCACCGGATGTCGCCGCGGTTCCTGTAATAGTAATGGCGTAATCACCTACCGATACGCTTCCCTGCGCGCTCATGCGTATCGCGCTCTGACACGATCCGGGTGCGGGCGAACATGCGGTCGGTGAGGGACTGAACGTGATACCGACTGGCGCATCGCTTGAAATGCCGACTATTTCGCTTTCCCCTCCGAGATATTGAATTGTAAGCACCGTATCTATAAATGAAGTGGCTTCATATCCACGAATGACCTCTCCTGAACTTAAACTAAGCGATAAAGAAAAATCGAGTGGGGGAAGTACCGTCACTTGGTATGTTGTTTGCTTCATCAACGTACCGTTATCCCCGTATACCGTCACCGTATAATTTCCTTCCGGCGTCGTCCCAACCCTGCTTACCGTCATCGTTGTCACGCATGCTGGCGTTCCGCCGGACGGCGTACACGACAAGGGCGCGAAAGAAACAGTGGGGCCGTTTGCAACGCTCGGCGACACTGCATATGAAAATGTCACAGGTGTCAGCGAATCATACGCGCCCTGCACCGTCGCCGTCACCGTCGCATCCGCAGAAAGCGTCGCAAGCCCGAGGGATGCCGATGGAGGAGCAACGCCAAGCGAGAAATCAAAGTTGGTCGTTGTGGGATAATAGATCGCCACCTCCTCCACCCCCGGCGCCAGTGTCGCGCTTCTCGTTCCCATGGTCAGGCGATACCGCACGTATTGGTTGCTTGATCCTAAAAGCGTTGACAGTCCCACGCTATCTGCCCGCCCCGCCTGGATCGGCACCCCTTTGTACGTCCATGTGACGTTGTCGTTGTTTGCGGCGATCTCCGCGCGGGCTCCTCCTGAAACAAACAATGAGAAAGCCTTTCCTGCCGCTATGGATATCGCATGGGTAACCCCGGAAGGAGTGACCGGGGTACTACGATTGGTGGCGGTGCCATCACCAAGTCCGTACAACCCATTGTATCCCCATGCGCGTGCAGTGCCATCAGA
>MEYI01000021.1:10405-12284 GCA_001773975.1 Candidatus Azambacteria bacterium RBG_16_47_10 | reverse complement strand
CTTTCCTTTTTTCCTTTTTCTTTGGGCTTCTTCCCCTCCTCCTCTTCCTCTGGCACTTCCAGAAGCTCTCGCGCATCCATGAGCTTGATATTTGCGTCGCTTAAGCGCTCGTACAACGTTTCAAGCGCAGAGACATCCTGCTCAATATGCGGCAGCATATGTAAAATTTCAGTATAGGTGACAAAGCCGCGGAGACGGCCCTTTGACACGAGTTCCTCCATTGCTTTCTGCTGTGCATCCTCCTCCGACGCCTTCTTCTTTTTCTTTGGCTGCGAAATAAACCCGCCTTTCTTTTCAAAGGTCTTGGTAAGTTTTTTAACTTCCTTTTTCTTTACCGGAAGCGCTTTCGCTTTTTTCTTTTTTTTGACTACTTTTTTCGCCTGCTTTTTTTGTTTTTTTTGCATACGAAAATTTAATGATAAAAAATATATGTGCGGCATCCTGTGCCGCAAAAATAGCATTGTATTATGCACTCGCCTTTTGTGATGCAAGCTGCATTTTTTTTGCACCGCGCTCGCGCACCTCTCTAAATAATTGATCGCGCCGCACATCATCTTTTTCCTGTCGCACCTCGGACTCAAGCCGGCGCAACTCGCTATCATTCACTTCATTTTCCATGCGTCGCGCGGAAGACACAAGCTCTGCCTCGATATTTTCGTACTCTGCAATGTCTGCGGTAAGCAAGATCTCGCTCAAAAGGTTCTGTGCCGTCTCACTGAGCTCTTGCTTCGCATCATCGCTCACCGTGCCGTCAATTTTACCATATTTTATAAATAAGTCAAACACCGCCCGGGTATCTTCATTCACCAGATCCCGAGATCCTTTTTCCACATCACGAAGAAATTCCGCGAACTCGCATGCAACAATGACGTTATACGCTTTTGTAAATGCTGCTTTATCTTTCGCCGCATAGGCCAGCGACAATATATGCTCGACAAGCTTATCAATATTGGTGCGGCGCATGACCGGCTTTTCCGTTTTTTCTTCTCCGCGAGCATACATATCGACGGTAAATTCGTCCTCTGTTTTTAGTGAGCGCATCTCATCTTCAAGATATTCCATTCTCGTGCCCAGACGCCCGGAAAGCTGCTCCAGCCAGTGATGTGCCTCAACCTTGTTCGGCAATTTCTTGATCTGCGCGAGCAAAATGCCGGCGATGATCTTTTTATCATCCAATTTTTTCGCGTTGTATTTCGCAAACACGGAATCGAAATAATATTCCATAACCGATACCGCTTTCTGTATCTCTTTTTCCAGTTTTCCCGGATGATCAAAAACAAAATCTGCGGGATCCTTTTCCCCCGGGACCTTGCCAACGGTCACGGTAAATCCTTGCGCAAGCGCGAGCGCGATACTTTTGCGCGTCGCCATATCTCCCGCCGGGTCGGCATCAAACAAAATGCATAGCGTTGGCGCATACCGTTTTAACACGAGCAAATGCTGTGGCGTGAATGCGGTACCCGATACCGCCACCACATTCTTCACGCCGTCTTGATATGCCATGATCATATCCATCTGCCCTTCCACAAGCACTGCAACGCCCGTTTTTCTGATCTCCATCTTTGTCTTATCAAGACCGTAGAGCACCGCACTTTTGTTATAGAGCACTCCTTGCGGGCTATTCACGTATTTTCCCTCCCCTTCCCGCTCGGTGATGTAGCGTCCGGTAAATGCGATCACATCACCGTTGTGATCGGCAATGGGAAACATGATCCTTCCTCGGAACCGATCATAATATTTTTTCGTTCCTGATTTTTCGCTTACCGCCACAAGCCCCGCCCGTTCGATCATCGGAGCTTTGTATCCTTTGATCGAAAGAAACTGATACAGCCCATCCCATGAATCGAGCGCATAGCCGATGCGGAACATCTCGATTGTT
>MEYI01000021.1:9901-10370 GCA_001773975.1 Candidatus Azambacteria bacterium RBG_16_47_10 | reverse complement strand
CCTGCGTCGCTGGTAAAGTTATTGCGGAAATACTGAACTGCCGCCGTGCAGATCTCCAAAAGCTGCGCCTTTTCGCTTGCAAGTTTCGGATCCTGCGCTTGCAAGACCACCCCTGCTTTTTTCGCCAAAACACGGAGCGCATCGACAAATTCGACCCCCTCCATCTTCATCACGAATTTGAACATATCTCCTCCCTCCCCACAGCCGAAACAATGCCACATTTGGCGGGGGCCAGACACATGAAATGACGGGGTTTTTTCATTATGAAACGGACATAGAGCGCTCCAATTCGCGCCCTTTTTTTGCAAGCGAATATACGCCGATATGACATCAGCGACATCGAGCCGAGATTTTATTTCTTCAGAGGGAAAGCCGGCCATTGCGGTATCATAAAATGAATACCTGTTTTACGCAAACGACCGAACGCGAAGGGATCATTCTGAAAACCACCCGAGAAATTGCGACAATG
>MEYI01000021.1:8067-9893 GCA_001773975.1 Candidatus Azambacteria bacterium RBG_16_47_10 | reverse complement strand
CATTGCTCATGACTATATGGAGATTTCGATAATCGCCGCCATCAAACAACACCATGCTGTAGAGATCCCCCGCCATCATATCAACCGTCTTTTCCTTAAATAATATTTTCCGGGAATCAGGTGTGATGCCGACAAGAACACCTTCATGCACCGGGCGCTGATCCCCGGTTTCAACATCTGCGGTATACACCATGTTATTTGCGGTAAATACAACCGTTTTCCCGTTTCCCGTAAGCATGGCATTTGTCGCCGCTTTCGCTTCCGGAGAATCAGCAATGATCCGTTTTGTTCCGGCGGAAACCTCGTGTAATGAAATACCGCCGCTTCCCGCGACCACAAACATATCAAGATCGGCATAATACTCCGCGCTGCGCGCGCCGGATACTGATGCGAGAGTAGCAACAACATAGCGATTTACATCGATCGTTTTAAGCGTTGCGGTTCCCCTGCGCACACTTATGCAATATGCTTTTACGCCGTCAGATGACCATCCGCGAAATTCACACGGCTCGGATGCGGACGACCCTACCGCCCATCCGTATGCGTCTTCATTCTTTTCCAAATCACGCACTGTCAAACTTGTCGTCCCCACGGATGAGAGATACCGGAAATATGCCATTTTTTTTCCGTTCGGAGAAACAGAGAAATATGTGTACGGGGGAAAGAATGACGCATCGTTCACGGAAGCAACCTTCCCGTCTTTCCCGATAAAAATACCGGTTCCCGGATCGGAGAAAACAGCGATATAGTCCCCGTACTGTGCTACCGCCGGTGTTATCGTCGTATTGCGCCATGGCACCGCAAAAAATTCTTCTTTAGAGAATGACGGGTAATAGACCTTATAGATCCTGAATTTTTTCTCGCCCGGGAATAATTCTCCGGTAAGAAAGTAGGTGCCGCTGCTTTTCTTTTGCACAATGGACGTTGTGCCGTTTTTTATCGGGGCGGGTGTCACCACAACCGATGCCGGTCCCGTGACCGAGCCCCCACCACTTATAAATCCGTATGCGACAAATGCCAAAATACCGCCGATCATCAATATGACCAACGCTAAAAAAACCCAGATGAAGCCCTGCCGCTTCTTCAGCTCATGATACTCGGGAGGATGTTGTTCTTCTGAGGAAAACATTTACTTTTATTATACATCAAAAGCAGTATAGAGCACAAAGGAAAACACCTTTGTTTTCCACAAATACTGTCCTGCTGCCTTTTATTTCCCGAAGGTATTTTTCTTTGCTTGTAATGACCGGATAAATCGCTCCCCCTCCTCTGTAAGCTTCGCATCAAGCATAATCGCCTTCCCCGTTGCCATGATCGCCTCATCCCATGCATCAACAGAGGCAAATCCTACGGCAAGATCAACGTATGTCTGCGCACCCGAACTTTCGACCATGCCTGCGATCGTTCGATACTCTATAAGCGCCTTATCTTTTGCTTCCGCGCGGCGATATGCCGTGGCGAGCCGTATATGCGATTCAATAACATCGGGATTTAACGCCACCGCCTTTTCAAACATCGCCACCGCGCCATGCACATCTCCCTTTAACGCGCGTATTCTCCCCCACTGGATATATAATATAGGTTTTTGCGGCGCTAATGTCTCTGCCTGTATAAGCGCATCATCCGCTTTCTCCGCAGCGGGAATGTCATATCCTGAAAGCAACTCGTGATTATTCCCGAGAAAATTTGCAAAGTACAAATAATTTCTGAAATTCATCGGCTCTTGTGCAATGCCCTTTTCCATTTCCGTGATGGCATATTCCGCAAGATCTTTCCCGATGTCTTTATCCGCAGAGACCGCTTCGTTTTGCAACACATCACTCATA
>MEYI01000021.1:7313-8046 GCA_001773975.1 Candidatus Azambacteria bacterium RBG_16_47_10 | reverse complement strand
ATCTCTTGCCGGCCGAACGTGCTATACCGTATCGCCCGATCAAAATATCCGGTCGCGGCGAGCGCATACTCTGCGGGAGCCTTAAACCCAAGCACCGCGTTGTATGCTCCCATTGCCGGCCGCACATCAGCCCAATACACGCCGAATGCGAACAACGGAACCAGCACAAGTAGCGGCAGGGGGGAGGGCGGAGTAAGCGATTGCTTCGTTTCTCGTGTACTTGCAGAATCTGCGATCGACGGCGATCCAAAAACAACACCAACCAATGCACACACCATGAAAAACGGCAAATATGTTACCAAGCTGTCGAACACGAACATATTTTGCACGATATATGCGACCATAAGCGCGCCGATGATCGCACCGGTAAAATAGTGCCGTGGGGAAGCGCGCATATATGCGATGATGCGCACAAACACGACGCTGAATAAAAAGAGGTAGGCAAAAAGCCCCACAGCGCCCGTTGCCGTTGCGGTATCGAATACAATATTATGCGCGTGATCAAACCAATTTTCCGTGGGATACAGTTTTGGATTGTAATATTTATCAAAGACAAGATTGTAGTTCTCCGGCCCCCAGCCGAGGATCGGCCGCGCCAAAAACCCGTCCATACTTGTGCGTGCGGCAAGAATACGCGTTTGCACCGTCGCGTCGGACAACGACACGGAAGAAAATCGCTGAAAAGATTTAAAAAGACCGCCGCTCCCCTTTTCAAGAAGAAACACCGCAAGCA
>MEYI01000021.1:5581-7096 GCA_001773975.1 Candidatus Azambacteria bacterium RBG_16_47_10 | reverse complement strand
CGAAACCATGGGTTTGTATCGCGCGCAAGTGCGAACAGCGCGAAAAAAATAGCAAAGATCGCGTATCCGCCAAGAAACGCCGCATTGCCGATCGTGCTGTCGATACGGTCGATGCTGGCGTGATACACGAAAGAAAATCCGAGCTTCTGCGCGATGCCATACAACGCAACCGCGATGCTCACACCCAAAAACACCCGCAACAACACCAACCATTCTTTCAGCGATGAAAACACCGCGCGCATGATGATAAAGAGCGCGACAAAGTGAGCGAAATTCACCACTGACAACATGCGTTCATATGACCCGAGAAAACTTCGTGCGGGATTTTCCCCGAATGCCGCCGCGAGCACCCACACGCCAAGCAAACCGAGAATTGATTTTGTAAGCAGATCGAATTTAGGCACATACGAACGATCGCAGAAAACAAGCAATGCGTAGAAAAACAGCGCGCCGGCAACCGCGATCTGAAAAAATATCGTTTTCGGCACGATGAATGGAAAAAAGAAATACGCCGATATGACCAGTGGCGAAAACAACGAAAGAAATACGAATGCTTTCGTCGCATACAAATAAAATTGTTTCAGCTCTTCTCTAGTGATATCCATGGTCGTGTATTTTATTGCTGTTCCGCTTTCATAAACCACTCGCGCGCTTCTTGCTCCATGCCGTGCTGACCATACTGTTGTGCGAGCCACAGCATCTCTTTTGTATTCCGAAGCATAAGCCCCTTATTCACCCCGGCATCCAGCACGCGAAACGCGTTTTCATCATCGCCCGTCACGGCATACCCAAGGAACGCAATGTGATAAAAATCGATGAAATACTCGCTCCTTGCAATACCGTCATTTGCTAGCGCGATCGCGCTCGCAAAATCCCCTTTCAGAAGATCGCGTTGCGCGAGCGCAAACGGCACTTCCAGTCGCTCCGGCGCAAGCATCTCGGCACGTGCGATCATTGCTTCCGCATCCGCATCAGTGCGTTTCGTCACAAGATATGCGGTGTTATATACCCTCGCAAGATCGGCGTAATATAAATAATTGTTCGGATTCCGACGTACATTTTCTTTTGCTTCGGCAACTGCGGCCGGCAGTACCTTTTCTTTAAATTCAGCGGGCCCACCGCTTCCGAACGCCTGATAAAAACTTGTCGCAAACCGCGCAAATCCCGCACGCACTGTTTCTTGCCCGTATGCCCCATAGCTTAACGACTTTTGATAGTTGCTATATGCGTCGTTCAGCGTTTCTTCGGGGAGTATCATGCCGATCGCCTTGTCCGCCGCATCGGCATTGGAAAACGCGATATTGGCAAACATTGGTCGCACGTTCACAAACCAGCAAACTACCACAACCGCGCATATAATGGCGACACCGGCTCCGACATCGGAAAAGCCCATTGCTGATGGGGTATTTTGGGATCTCTTGTCTTTTCCTATTCCCCCTGCAAAATACGCAAATACCAGAAAAATGGGCAAAAACGTTGTCAGCGCATCCATGCTGAAAAACCCCTGTACAAAAT
>MEYI01000021.1:4529-5569 GCA_001773975.1 Candidatus Azambacteria bacterium RBG_16_47_10 | reverse complement strand
ATGCCGCAAAAAGGGCCGCGGTTCGGGCCGTGATCCGCTCATCTTCCCTTTGTTTATGAACCACATACAAAAAAGCCCCGAACATCGAAAGATACGCGAGAAACCCGACGATGCCCATGGTCGCAAACACCTCAAGGAAAATATTGTGCGCGCGGTCAAAATGTGTCTCGCTTCGCTCTACTGCATAAAAATCGGCATCAAAATATTTGTTGAATACGACATTGAAATTCTCCGGCCCCACTCCCAGTAGCGGCTCAAAACGCACGCTCTCGATCGCAGACTTCCACGCATGCAAACGCGTCTGCGCGGTCACGTCAGACGCGGAAATATGGATAAGCCGATCAAGTCCCGTCTTCTGAACAAGATCACTCCGCCCGAACGCAAATGACACGCTTGCACCGATCGCAATTGTAAGCGTGACAAGCAGGAAAAATCGCTGCAGCGATTTGATCTCCCCGCGCTTTCTCCAGAAAAAATATCCCGCAAATGCAACAACACTTCCCGCGACAAATGCCAATAATGCGGCGCGCGTACCGGTGAACAATGCAACGGTCGCGGTACCTGCTGCAGCCGCAAGAAACGCTTTCTGTACAAAAGGCGGCAATTCTTTATCACCCGCGCACCACCACGCGATGACCGCGTTCAACAAAAGATACGTGGAAAGAAATGCGGGATTGCCGATTGTCGAATAAATTCTTCCTATGTCCTCAAACAAAAGTTGGTACACGCCATACAGCGCCACCACCACGCTCACGCCCACAGATACGCCAAACATCGTCTGCCATGAGCGCCTCTCCCGAAACACACTGCTGAGAATAAGAAAAAGAATATAAAAATGAATGACGGTGATAAACCCCCAGTGCCGCTCGAAATCGGAAAAAAAACTCCGCACAGGGTTCTCCCCGAATATGCCCGCGATCGCAAACGCACCCATAAATGCCGTCAGTGCCCATGTCAGCACGGAAAACCTTGGCAGATATGCGCTGTTTTTAAGCACCAGTATGAGATACAGCGCAAGCATCGCCTCCACCAGCGCACGG
>MEYI01000021.1:1236-4523 GCA_001773975.1 Candidatus Azambacteria bacterium RBG_16_47_10 | reverse complement strand
AACGTCTGTGGAGCCGCATGCGACGGATACATATACACGGAAAACACGAGCGGCACGCACAGCACCGCCATCGCAATCCATTTTATCCAATTGATAAGTGTTTGTTCGTTCATATAAAACTCATTTCACTATTCTCTATATACCACATCTTCTTTGTTATTGGCATAGGTATTATCTGTTAGTATCGGTTCCGAATCAGGCCCGATGCTTATTGCATATCCGCCAATCGTAGTTGTCGATGTTGATCTCGCCTCTTGTGTGTCGCGAATGATTGAATTTTCAATGATAGGATTTGCAACTCCCTCGGTAAATATCGCAATACCAAGATTATTTTCTAGCGTCACATGACGAATTATCACATCCGCGCTATCAATGCTAATCGCACCATAATACTCCATGCACGGGCCGCCAAAATACGCATACGGACACACATTCTCCCCTTGCCCACCGTAGCGGACATGCACATATTCTAATACTGAATCAGATGATGTTGATCCGGTAAATACGATATTTTTCCATGCGCCCGCAATAGGCGATGCCGGCGCATTATTACTATCATACCCGTCGCTGTCATCGGCAAGCGCGGTGAACACGATCGGCTTCTCTTCTGTGCCGACAGCAGAAAGAACGCCATCCGCTATAAATCGGACGATCGCGCCATATGAAAATGATGAAAATTTAATTACCACACCCGGCTCGATAGTAAGTTTTCCTCCTGTGAGGATCCTTGCCGTATCGCCGACAATATACGGCATTGCATCAGCATACAATGTTTTTTCTTGCCCGTCAGACACCATAAATCTGATTTCAAATCCTCCTTTTTTGTTCACATCTTCATTGCCGGAATTTTCAAAATTCCAATTCGTATATCCTTTAAGAAATTCTCCATTCTTTGCATTACCATCAAAAATATTATCTTTTACGATAAGCGGTTCATCGGTAACGGATTCCGATACGATTCCCACGAAATTATTTTTGATCGTATTGCCGGTGATTTCCGCGGACGCATCCGCGGCGATGAAAATTCCTGCTCCCAATGGCGCCGCACCAGTGGAGGTGTTTTTTACGGTCTCCTGTATGGTGTTTTGATATATTTTTGGTCGCGATCCTTTACTTGCATAGAGCGCGGTCGCGCTGTTATTTTCAACAATGGAATCGTATATTTCCACACTTCCTCCTTGAGCGCTTAAAACTCCCGTGTACGTCGGATACCATCCGTTCGGATTATAATTTATCCCTTGTCCGCCGTATCGTACCTGTGCGTTTTTTATCACAGACACCTGTGATTTGCCGGTAAATATGACATTCAGCCAATCCCCTGCAGCGGGAGCAGACGCCGATCCGTCTCTGTTGGAATCAATGCTATCCGCATCATCATCGCGGATAGACGTAAATATGATCGGTTCTTCTATCGTTCCCTCGGCGCGTAAAACCCCTTTCACATCAATACTGCCGCCATACACTCCGCCATTCACAAATTTCACCGTCACCCCCGGTTCGATGATAAGATCAGCATCATCATTGATAATAATTTTTGTCGATACAAGATACGGGCTATGCTCTTTTTTCCAAACAGTGTCTTGCGTGACATATCCTGTCGGCGTGTAAAAACCGCTTACACTATTTTTCTTTCCTGGCGTTCCAAAAATATCACCTCCCTTCTCATCTTTTGCAAACGGCACGGCATCGGGGTCTCCATATGTTTTCCAATTCGCTGCCAGCGTGCTCGTCGCATACGCACTCACCCGCTCCAGCGAACGCCGCTCTTCTTTTTGAGATGCAAATGGCCAATATCCAAAATCAATATAATCTATCGTTGTGCTTCCGTTTTTCAGATACAGATTCGCATCATGTCCGGAATCAATAAGCACGCCTTTATTCGATGAATACACGATACCTTCTTCCTGATCGGTCGTCGTACTTGCGGTGCGCTCAAGGAGAAAATAGCCGTGCGCGGGAATTACATTTTCCAGCGGAACCAAAAACCGCTTATTCCTGCTTTCAAGCGTCCATCCGGAAAGATCAATATCGTAATTTGTTTTGTTGTATAACTCCACCCATTCGTCATTTGCCTGCGCTTGCGTGCCCATCCACGCCACTTCATTAATGACGATGGAGTCGGTAAAATCGGTAAGAGGAATGACCGGATCAGTCACAATCGGATCCGTTGATGTCGCCGTAGGTATGATATCTTCGGTTGTTGTTGCTGTATCATCTGTCACAGAGTCAGTTGATGTCGCTGTTGTTTCTGTAAATATGTCATCGGTCGAAGTTGCAAATGCGTCCGTATCCGTTGTTTGCGTCTCTTCTGTCGCCGGCGACGAAGAATTATTTTGCGCCACGAGCGTATCCGGAGAAACACCCGTCACCGATCCACTGCCGCGGAAAATCGGGGCTGGCGGAGGTAAACTATCCGTGGTTGTTGCAACAGACGTACCCATAACAACTGCATCCGTTGATGTGGGAATAATACTATCTGTAATAATAGCTGGCACAACAGGACTCGCAGTTGGCTCAGCAATGGGCTCTGCCGGCACATTATCCCGAATAACCGGCGTAGGGGTAGGGATGATCGGATCAGCCACTACAGCCACAGTGGTAACGGGAACCAGTGCGGGAGCGGGTGGAGGTGATTCTTGGGAAGCAACCACCGACAATGCCTGGGGCTGCGATTGTGCGCCCGCAGGAATTAAACCGGCAAGTTGAGCGGGTAATAAGCTCAGCGAGAAGGAAGAAAATGCATTGGCATATATTTTTATATTCGTACCTGCTTTATCGAGAAGATCTCCCGCATTTACCACTGCTAATCGAGGTGATTTTTTAAGATAACTTAGCGTTCCTTCATTGGAATCCTCGATAATTTCTGGCAATAATTCAGGGTTGTTTTTATATTTTTCTACCTCTCGAAAAAACAGATCTAAAACACTGGCGCCGGTGAGAACAGCTTCATTGGAGAGTTTATAAAAATAAAAAGGAAGGACAAGGGATTTATCATTTAAGGTATAAAGTATTTTATGTCCATCCTGTGTATATTTTGCTAGATATAATTTCTTTTCCTCGTTATATAAGTAGCCACTCTTCTTTTGCAGCTTCTTCAAATCCGGCAGTGCATATTCCTCATTACTGATCGTGTCCTCTGAAAAAAAGTTGTTATTTGAATAACCTGCCAGATGTTCAAATGCATCCTGAATAGCCGAAAAATACGGAAGGTCTTTGTTTTTTAAATTTTCGGCAATGGTCAGTTTGTTAAAGTTTGTTTTTTCTTTTGCATAATCTTCGTATGGCGA
>MEYI01000021.1:0-1221 GCA_001773975.1 Candidatus Azambacteria bacterium RBG_16_47_10 | reverse complement strand
TATGATCAGGAACCGAAGCATCTTCAATCAAATGTAAAATATGCCCCAAGGCGATGAAAGCTGATTTTTTATCACCATCAATATATGCTTGAATTGCTTTCTGCCACGTTTGGTTGCCATATTGGCGCCCATACGTTGATTGATACTCTTGATTGGTCACCCAATCAATAGAAGCGATGGCTGGTAACGGAGCCATTGCTTCGCCTTGATAAAGACCTTGCTCTTGTGTCCGATCGCCAAAATGCTTTCCTTGCCATCCGACTTTATTTTCCGGATCGTAGAAATGATTTATCCACCGCGGAGGGGTGTCCTCGTCTATCGCGCCCTCCCTCATCCATCTGATTTCATTTACTGATATTTCTCGGTCAGAATCAGTATTTTCAAAATTAAAAAGTTTAGCGATCTCCCCGGTGAGATCAGGATGAGTATAGTATGGCGAGTAAGCGAAAACGGAAAAAGCGACAGACAACAATAGTGCAATAAGTATGGGGAATTTTATCTTCATTGCCTTAATACAAAATTTTCCATACTTTTGTATACGGATTTAAGTAAAGATTGACACTATTTTTTATCATCTCCCCCGTGTCAAGGTCTTTAACCATGTAGTAATAATATGCGCGCTCTTTATTGGCTAAGATGAAATCGGGCAATGACCCGTCTTTTTGAAGCGGCGCGGAAAGTTGTTCTAGATATAATTTTAGATCATCAATTTCCCTTTCCTCTATTAAAAATTCTCCTTTTTTTTCTTGATCTCTTACCGCATAATACTTACTTGCCAAATCAATATCTCCTTTCTTTAGTGCATCGATATACATCGCCCATGTTTCTTCCGGGGTTTTACCGCCATAGATATCCTTTTTGTATGGTTCTTCTAATGATCCCTGAAAACGTTCAACCGCTTTATCGGCTTTTCTCACATCAAGTCCGTATTTCGTCAGATTACCGGCAATATAACCCCCGACGGCAATAAGCAGAAAAACAACAGCTATAATAATTATCTTTACTATTTTTTTAAGCATATTTTTAAATTAAAACGGTTTTAATGCATCCCAAAAGGTTGGGCCTGCGCCGAACCATTTTTCCTCATATGATACCAGCGTGCCGCTGACATACCCAACAATAAAAAACAAAACAAAAATGATAACTCCAATCTTTATTATCTTCATGACCCTTTTTTTATTCTGTTGTGGTTGTTCTTGTGGTTCCATAAATTTTGTTTAA
>MEYI01000020.1:7163-7349 GCA_001773975.1 Candidatus Azambacteria bacterium RBG_16_47_10 | reverse complement strand
CTGTTTTTCTACGCAAACGAATTCGTGATATTCTTTTTTGAATTTTTTTCGTTTCGGCGTTTGTGGGATCGCTGTCACCGCATAAAAAGTCCACGGGAGTCCTTTTTCTTTCGCCTTCTTTGCGAGGCGCAGTACCGCCTCATGATTTTTAATTCTATCCCACCGCGCAACAATACCGATGGCATA
>MEYI01000020.1:1699-7136 GCA_001773975.1 Candidatus Azambacteria bacterium RBG_16_47_10 | reverse complement strand
TTTTTCGCGATGTACCGATACATTACATGGAAGCGGGATAATGGATGCATTCTTTCTATTCACTTTCGTCACCTCCTCATCATATGCCCGCAAGCTTTGCCTGCTTAAAAATATTTCGTGATCGGCATATCGGGAAATATCACGCTCCATTTTATATAAAATCTTTCTTACCGCCGGAGTATACACATGGGCATGAATTTGAATTTCCTTTTTCCAAATTCCCGCGTGCTGCATAATGATCGGGATACCTGCATCATGCGCCGCCTTCATCAATACCCAGTTCATCACATCAAACCCGTTCAAAAAAACAATATCCGCATTACTTTCCTTGATAAAAACGGACATATCTTTAATGATCGGTAAAAGAAAAGCATCGGCATTACAATATTTCTTTGCTCTTAAAATACGCGTAATCCGTTTTCTCTCGTAATACGCCTCAATATACACGCGTTTTTTCAAGGATGCTATTTTCTTAAAATGCCATCCCTTCTTTTCACCTCCCTTCATTATAACCCCGATCCACTGGTGCCCATACGCCGCCACATGTCGAGAAAAAATTTTTGCAAATATTTTAGGGCCTCCCTGCGCTTTCTTCGGCGATCCCGGTACATTTGCTATATAATCATTTGAAAGTATGATCATCCTTCTCGTTTCGTAGTATTAATGAATAAACCCTTATCTGAGAATATAAAAATATTCCTTTATTTATACTGGAAAATTGGAAGTAAGTCAACCAAAAACCGCGCATAAACCGCATAAAAACAAGAAAAACATCATAGAATTGTGGGGTCGAAAATTCTCCGCGCAAGAATAAAAAAGCTATTTGGCGTGAACGAGAGCGGATTGGTGCTTATTTTAATTCAACGCAAAAATCGCGTAATTCAAATACACCGCAAAGCTTACCCATAGGATATATGGCACAAGAAGATATGCCGCAACGCGCGATATCGGGTAAAATAAAATGATCGTCCAGACGACCGCACACCACAAAACAATGATCCCAATAAGTGCGAGAAACGGGCTATGGAGCCCGAAAAATAAAATGGACCACACCACATTGAGCGCGAGCTGGATGTCAAAAATGATCAGTGCGTTTCTCCTCCCCTTTTTTACATCCCCTTCCGGTGCATCCGCATACAACGACCACACCATAAACACCGCAACACCCATAAGAAAATAGAGTATCGTCCACACGGGACCGAATATCCAATTCGGGGGGTTGGGCGCCGGTTTTGTCAGCGTCACATACCACGTTGTGATCGCCGGTGTCGTAAAAAACGCCCCGATAACGCCGGCACCTTCCGTTTTTGCGATTGAAATGATGAATCTAAAAATCCTTTGCGTTGTCATGTGTATATTAAAAAACTGCGAAGTAACGATAAAAAAACTCGTTGATAGTATTATATACTAATCCAATCTAAAATGAATTTCATACCGATGATCCCGATGGCGGACAAAACCACCACTCGAAAAGTGTGCTGGGATATTATATTCATGATCAATTTACCTATAAATGAACCGACAATAGCCACCGCAAACAGGATCGGGATATACCAATAATATTGGGCATCGAGAAATCCTCCTGCAAGATATATGGGTAGACGGGTTATGTCCACCGCGATCGCAATGATCGCGGACGTAGCGATATATACATTCTTATCAAGATTGAACGCGGTAAGAAAACTGCCGCGTAACGCCCCGCCGGTGCCGATAAGACCGGCGATAAATCCCGAAGCTCCTCCCCCGACAAGCGCGCTCGTTTTTGTCGGGGGAAATTGCAACGCCGGCTTTATAAGCGACACACCGGCAAAAAGCAATAAAAATATTCCTAAAATAAATCTGAGCACGTCCTGTGAAATATAATTTACGAGAGAGGCGCCGATAACGGCGCATATAACACTCGGGATCCCAAATAATATGATAAGTCTTTTATCCAATCCATGGCGGAAAAAAGCAACCCTTCCCACGTTGCCAAAAATATGAAGAAGCGCGACAATAACGAGCGCCGACTTGAAATCAAAAAAAAGCAGTGCAAGCGGGAGAACAAGGGTAGACGAACCGAATCCCGCCATGGTGCCTGCAACTTCCGTAAAAAATGCAAAAAGAAAAAATAACATAACGTCCGCGGATCACATCCTTTCTCTACTCCGTTGTAGTGCCGTCAAATTCAGGGCCATCAGCTTCCGCTTCCTGCTTCGTTGCCCGCACAATCCCATCGCGATGATGTGGCGGAGCATAAATCGTGTACAATTTCAAAACAGCGGTTGCTGACGTGTTAATGACATTGTGCGTGGCACCCGCAGGAACGATAACAGCATCACCATCGCCCACGGTATATTCCGTTTCATTGGTAATCACCTTCCCCTCCCCTTTTTCAAATCGAAAAAATTGATCGCCATCTTCATGCACCTCTGATCCAATCTCCTCGCCGGGTTTCAATGCCATAGCTACAAGCTGGCAATGTGCGGCGGTGTACAGCACTCTGCGAAAATTCTCATTCTCACGCGTGAGCTTTTCGATATTATCCTTGTATCCCTTTTTCATGGTTTTATGTTAATTATCAATCGCTTTATTATACCATTTCGCGGTGAATATGGCATACGGGTGTTCATTCTTCCACGAGACCGAGCTTAACAAGGCGCGACCGGATAGCTCCGCCTTTTCTGCCAAATGTTTTTACGAGATCAGCTGTGGAAACGCCTTCGGCAAAGAGCTCCTGCAATTTCTCGTCCTGCACTTTGTCCCACGGACGATACGCGTTTGGGTACTTTTCTCTTAATTTCTCAAATCGCCCATTGCCGGCAGTGCTTTTTTTATCGTGTGCGCCACTGACAGCCCGTTGTTTCGCGCGCTTCTTCCCTCCGCATGCGGTAATAAAGTCATCCTGCATCTTCTGCAATTTTGCCGGGGCAATTGCAGAAAACTCCGCTTCAGTATCTGCAGAAGCAGCTCGAAATGATTCGTCCTTTGCCAACACTTCCGGATGTACTAAAAATGCGCGCTCATTCCATCCTAAAAGATACAATCCTGAAAGCCGCCGCACGCGAGACAGCGCGACATATCCCTGCCCGAATTCGAACACCGCGCTCAAATCCATGACCGCCGTGTCCAAGCTCATGCCTTGGCTTTTATGCACCGTGATGGCCCACGCAAGACGAAGCGGCAATTGCCCGATGCGTGCGCGAACCTTGCCATTTTCCTCTACGGTCCAATCCATCGGCTCAACCGTGATCCGTATTCCATCACGCACAGCGACGATTGGATACCCGCTCACCGCATCAAATGCCTCGACGGTGCCGAGTGTGCCATTTGCAAACCCCTCTTTCGGATTGTTTTTAGTGAACATCACTACCGCGCCGATCTTTAAGTGAAGCGTTTCAGGAGAAAGACATCCTCTCTGGAGCGCGGCGGCAAGCGCGTATGGCCCTTGTGAAGACATGGCAAACGAGTGCGATTTTCCTGCAAGCGTTCCGAGCATTTCATTATTCACGCGATCCACATCCATATTATGAGAAAAAAGTTTCGGGGTGCCTTGTGGCGCATCGTGATGCCCTACTCGTCTTGTTTCAAGATGGCTAAAATGATCACTGCCGAGAGCGTTACGACGGATCGCAAAAAGCAGATCAAGAAAAACAGCATCATCCTGCCGATGCTGTTCCGTGAGATAACACACGATCGGATGCGCCCGTTCCCATGCGGGAGAATCAAACGCAAAGCGAGCCGGCGTTTCTTCGATCAACGCCCCCTGCCTTCGTTCTTCCGTTTCCGCCTTCACGATCGGTGGTAATTGAAAAAAGTCGCCCACCATAACAATTTGAATACCCCCGAACGGATCCGCGCTCTGTTTGATCTCCCGGCATATCATATCAACCATCGTCAAAACTCCGGGAGGAAGCATAGATACTTCGTCTATGATAAGGATCTTGGCGCGCCGGACGCGTTTGGCGATGTAATCGCTCGTCGTGATCGATTTAAGATCTTCTGTACTTAATTTCGTTCTGATGCCGATACCGCTCCATGAGTGGATCGTCATCCCGCCGATATGCGTCGCCGCGATGCCGGTGGAAGCAGTGATCGCCGGCTCAATGCCACGCGCGCGCACAAATGCCACATACTCATTCACTGTATGTGTTTTGCCGGACCCGGGCGCGCCGGTCAGAAAGACATTCGCCCCGGTTTTTAATATAGCGAGTGCTTGCTCCTGCGTCATATGGGGAAAGTAAGGTTATTGTACCAGCTTTCCGCCAGACACCCTACAAAGGAAAATACTTGGAAAATTTTCCCACGATCGGAAGTTCCTCTTCCTTTCCTTTCATCGCATTGATGATGCCGACGACAGACAAGACAAAGGTCGCAAAATTAATAATGCTCAAGACCGACCAAAATTGCCACAGCATCATACCGAGGATCCACACACCCGCTTCGATGACGAGCAGAACAAGCCCCTGCTTGATATGAAATTTCACGAACGGATCCTCTTTCGCAACCACATACGAAACAATGACCAACGGCCCGATGTACGCAAGAATAGCCATAAGCACGTTCTTGCCTTCTTTTTTCTGCTGGGCACCTGCTTCAACGGGAACATTATTTTGTTGCATATCCATATTTTTCTTTTATTTTAAAAAATAACTATCTCCTACTCATAGTATATGCTATACTATGATATATGAATACCCTTATCCACGCAGACATCTTTTTTTTCATCACAAGCATTTTTATCGTTTTCCTTACGCTCGGCTTCGTGATCATGCTTGCATACATCGTCCCGATCTTGAAAAATATCCGCTATATTTCCATGCTCGCGAGAACAGAGGGAGATAAGCTCGCATACGATATCGAAGGATTACGCAACACCATTAAAGAAGAAGGAAACAAGATCACACGAGACATCGAGGGATTACGCGGCTCTGTCAAAGAAAAGGGAGTAAAAGTGAAGTCGATCCTCGATTATTTCACTACCTTCTTTTCAAAAAAGAAGAAGGTCGTTCGCAAGAAAAAAGAAATTAAATAATTAACGCATTATAAAAAAACTATGGCAAAGAAAAAAGCAGGGTCATCAATGAGTGTAGCAGCGGTTGGCGCAGGACTCGCCGCGGTTGCAGCGGCCGCCGCAGGAACATACTTCCTGTACGGTTCAAAGAAAGCATCAAAACATCGTAAGGAAGTAAAAGCATGGTCGCTGAAAGCGCGGGGTGAAATACTTGAACAACTTGAAAGGCTTTCTCATGTAGATGAAAAAGCGTATCACAAGGTCATCAAGGAAGTTGCCGGAAAGTATAAGGCATTGCAAGGCATCAGCGCCAAGGATATCGGCGAATTTGCCGGAGAATTGAAAGATCACTGGAAGGATATCGCAAAAGACATCGCGAAATCCACGCCGGTCGTTAAAAAGATCCGCCCTCTAAAGAAAGCGGCAAAGAAGAGAAAATAATCC
>MEYI01000020.1:0-1668 GCA_001773975.1 Candidatus Azambacteria bacterium RBG_16_47_10 | reverse complement strand
CCTGTCTTTAAAATGTTCGAGTACGGGTTTGATATTTGGCGCGACATCCGCGGGAAGATCGCTCACATCAAACCACTTCCATGCAGTGATCTCATCGCCGGGAGTGATATCACCCACTCGCTTTGCAAGAAAGTGGACTAAGATCACATCGATATCCCCTTCCTCCGTCTTTTTCGTCACATGCATAATATACGGCTTTGGATCGATAATTTCAATATCGATCCCCATCTCCTCTTTCACTTCCCTGCGTGCGTTTTCCACGAGATTGGTGGTGAAATCCTCCACCTTGCCGCCGCAGAATTTCCAAAAACCGTCATCACCGTGCCTGTTTAAAAGAACTTTGCCGTTTTCTACGATCACCGGCCCTGAAGCAATGATTGTTTTTATCATGATGGTGTTATAGTACATGCTACCCCACCCGTCAATGAGTAGCAATAAAAAAACCGCCTCGGCTTTCGCTTTGGCGGTTTTGTTTTTTCTCCTCCCTCCTATTTTAGGAGGTTTTTTATTTTTTCTTTCGCGAGCTCCATGAGCTCTTGCATTCTATGCTCTTCTTCTTTTCTCTCCCGAAGTGTGTCTATCGGGATAACCTTTTTCACTTCTTTTTTTGAAGTGACAAGACAGATACAGGGAGTCCCTTTCAGCTCGGCAAGGAGTGCAAGGCCGGTAAAATGCTCGTCTTTGAAATGCCAGACGACCTTACCGCCCACACTCACCTCGCGAACGAGAAACTTTGCGTTCTCGGGGCCATTGATGGACTTTATCAGTACCACCGAGTACTCGCCGACCCTGCCACTCATCACATCGTGTGTATCCTTCTTCCTTGCTTCTGTGGCCCGCAACCTTGTGCCTTTGTTTTTGTTCATGGCGCTACTCTCCTCCGCCCCCACATCCGCCCGAGTCGGAGCTACCGCTGTCCGAGCTGTCGCTCGAACTTGAATCGCTGGCATCGCTGCCGGAATGACCGCTTTTACAGCTATCATCTTCGTGCATTCCCGCTCCCAGCATTGCGCCAAGAGGATCTCCACCGACGGCCATCCCGATAAGCGGATCGCCTGTTACAGAACTCGCCACGAACGAAGACAGGAAGTCTCTATCGTTGTTGTAGTAGACGGTTCTTCCAAGAGGCACACAGTAGTGATCTCTTAATACCTTTCTATTGCAGTGTTTGCATTTTTTCTTTTCCATGACGCCCTCCCTTTTTTTGAAAGAATGTTTTACTTCATCAGCCCTGGTAAAAAGTTTGAAGTGTTCTTTACTCCGAGATCAGCAAGGTGCATGAGCGCTTCTACTGAAGAGAGCTTGTGAACTTCAACAAAGCGCCGAAGCGTCGCCCTCATACAATCGTAACGCGCTTTATCCATCTTTATAGCACTCACCTTACCGTCCAGGACGAGAATTATCTCGTCCTTATGCAGGATCTTGTCTTCTGAAGAAACCCGATATTTCTCCCTCAATGAGGAAATCGCCCGTATGAAATCAACGTCAAAGGGCGTACCATCGATGGGATCCTCGCAAAAAAGATAGTAAAAAAGGTCTTGAAAAAGCTGAATCTTTCGCATCCGTTCTTTATTCCCGCTACTGAAATTCTCTGGCATATAACCTCCTGTGAGTTGAGAGTTTTATTGTATTTGATTTTCAAAAAGCACACGGTACAAGCCGTGTGCT
>MEYI01000019.1:12585-20106 GCA_001773975.1 Candidatus Azambacteria bacterium RBG_16_47_10 | reverse complement strand
AAAGTGACGGAAGATATCGAGCATTTCCAATTCAACACCGCGATCAGCGCGTTGATGATATTGGTCAACGATATCGAAAAAAGCGGGGGAGCGGATAAAAAGATGTGTGAATCAGTAACGTTGTTGCTCGCACCGTTCGCGCCGTTCCTTGCGGAAGAGATGTGGGCGATGCTTGGGAAAAAAGGGTCGGTGCATGCCCAAGTTTGGCCGAAATTTGATAAGAAATTGGTTGTCGAAGACATGTTTGATCTTGTCATACAGATAAACGGCAAGGTGCGTGATGTTGTCCGCGTGCAGAAGGGCATTTCAGAAAACGAAGCGATGCAGCATGTTATTGCGAGCGAGAAAATAAAAAAGTTCATTGAAGGATCAGAGATCCGGAAAAAAATATTCGTACCGGATCGGCTTATCAATATAATTATTTAAGAACATCTATTATGTTCAAAAAGAACACGCTTATCAGGATAATTTATTTGTATACGTTCTCGCTGGTCGGATTGGTGCTTGTGGTGATCGGGGGAGTGCGGTTCGTTGATATGGGGCTCAAGGCGTGGGTGTTCACGCAGGCCGATGAAGAACAACGCATGTGGCAGAAACAACCGCCGATGCCTGTGATCACGGAGAAGCGCGTGGAGACGGCAGTGAAGGAAGGAAAGATCGAAAATCTTACGGAAGATGAAAAGATGGCGATGGAGCAATGGCTTATTTCGTACGGTACATGGAAGGAACAGCAGGAGAAATTCGATCCCATCACGTCGCAGCGACAGCGGGAGGCGGCAGGAGCACTTTCATTCATTCTTGTCGGGTTACCCTTATATCTCTATCATTGGCGCATTATTAAGCGGGAGAAGAATGAAGAAGCGAACGGAGGAGAAGAGGTGAGAGGATAAAACAAAAGAACGGCGCACGCGCCGTTCTTTTAATAGGATTGAATATAAAAAAGAGAAAAACCTTCGTTGGAAGGTTTTTCGATTTGGAAGCAATTTGTATCGCTTCGTATATACATAATAACAAATTCGCAGAAGGGGTCAATAAGGGATCTGTGGATAACTTTTGTGTCGTATATAGCAGATAAAAAATTACACTCGAGAGTATCGAGTGTAATTTCTGCAGAACTGTATATGTGCCGCTGGTCGGGGTCGAACCGACATGAGGAAACCTCACACGATTTTGCCACGCCCGACTTCGCCTTGACGATGCTACTATATGCTTTGTGCCGCGGGAGAGAGTTGAACTCTCATGAGATTGCTCTCGCGGGATTTTGAGTCCCGTGCGTCTGCCGGTTCCGCCACCGCGGCATATCATTTGGTTACTTTTTATTCAAGGATGGACGAAGTCAAGGCGGGCGGGAGTCGTGCGCGTCTGCCAATTCCGCCACAGCGGCAAATAAAATGATCGGATGCAGATGTAGATTATCCATTTATTTCTTTGTTGTCAATTTGCTCTTTTTCGCGGTATAGTGAATGAAGAAATACCATCATCTATGGCAGTCACTATCGCATTTTGCAATCAAAAAGGGGGAGTGGGGAAAACAACGACTGCCGTGAATACCGGAGCGTATCTTGCGTCCATGGGGCAGCGGGTTCTTATGATCGATCTTGATCCGCAGGCAAACGCAACATCAGGCCTTGGTTTTCCGCATGGCCATGATACAATAAGTCTGTACCACTGCCTCGCAGAAGGGAAAAATCCGAAAGAGGCGATCGTGCACACGCGGGTAAAGAATCTCGATCTCTTGCCGTCGTCTATCGACCTTGCGGGCGCGGCAGTGGAGCTCATCAATGCTCCGTCACGCGAGTTCAAGCTTTTTGAAGTGGTGCAAGCGATCGCTCCCGATTATGATTTTATTTTGATCGATTGTCCGCCGTCGGTGGGGATCCTTACGATCAACGGTCTTGTGGCGGCACAGCACCTTATCATTCCGGTACAGTGTGAATATTATGCGCTTGAAGGACTTTCGCAGCTGTTGAAAACGATCGAATTGGTGCGCGAACATATCAGTCCGACTATTTCCGTGATGGGTGCCGTACTGACGATGTTCGATAAGCGTAATAAATTATCGCAGGAAGTGGCAAACGAGGTGCGGAAGAATTTTCCGGCACATGTGTTTGAATCGGTGATCCCGCGTTCGGTATATCTTGCAGAAGCGCCAAGTCACGGAAAGACGATCGCGGAATACAAATGGTGGTCGCATGGCGGGATGGCGTATAAAAATCTTGCCCAAGAGATCCTAGCACTTAATACACAGTAATTTTTTCATATGGCATTAGGAAGAGGACTTTCTTCACTTATTCAGCCTAAAGACGCGTCGCAACAGCAGGGCGCACAAAACGGAACTCCGAGCTCGCATCAGGAGACGATGTTTTATATTGCGATTGATCAGATCGAACCGAATCCGCTTCAGCCGCGGAAGGAATTTGATGAGGCGGCGCTACAGGATCTCGCAAGCTCCATAAAAGAAAGCGGTATCTTGCAGCCGATCCTTGTGATGCGTGCAAAAAGTGGCACCGCAAAAGTCCCTTTTCAGATCCTCACAGGGGAGCGGCGATGGCGCGCGGCGAAGCTTGCCGGTTTAAAGGAGGTCCCGGCACTTATCCGTAATGTTGCGAACGACCAGGAGAATTTGCGCATTGCGATACTCGAAAATGTCCAGCGGGAGAATCTGAATCCGATCGAGCTTGCGCAGGCCTATAAAAAACTGGTGGATGAGTTCCATATGGATCAGGAAAGCATCGGGAAGAAGGTTGGCAAAAGCAGACAGGTGGTCGGCAATACGATGCGCCTGCTTACATTGCCGGTATCCATTCAGGATGACGTGAAGAACGAAGTGATCTCAGAAAATCATGCACGCGCTATTTTAGCGCTTCCCACCGATGACATGCGGTTGAAATTATGGAAGGAGATCAAAGATCTGAAGCTTTCCGCGCGGCATGCGGAAGTTGCGGCGCGAAAGTTCAAGCAAACACCGAGCAGGGCGGTTGCTGCGCTTGATGCGGAAACAAAGCAAATGGCGATGAAGCTCGAGGCACATCTTGGCACGAAAGTTACTATTGAGCCGGGCAAGCATGTCAGCGACGGCGGGAAGATCGTCATCAAATATTTCTCAAATGAGGATCTCCGTGCAGTCGTAAAAAAGATCGTGAACGAATAGTTTATTTCTTCTCAAGCGCCGCTCTAATTTTGCTTTTTGCGTAGTTTGTTTTGACGAACGAAAGCCATGACCGCGATGGCTTTTTGCTTTTTTGGACGAGTATCTCGCACTTGTCGCCGTTTTTAAGATGATGTTCAAGCGATGTCATTTTGTCGTTTACTTTCGCGCCGGCGCAATGGTTGCCGATCTCTGAATGGACGAGATATGCGAAATCGACAGGCGTTGCGCCGTCCGGCAGATCAATGACATCGCCGGTGGGTGTAAAGACGAAGATGCGGTTTTTGAATACATCGATCTTCAGATTTTCAAGGAATTCTTTTGTGCCGTCTGACTCTTTTTGCCATTCCCGGATCTGCGCGATCCATTTTAAACTTTTACTTACCGCGCCGCCTGCCTTCGGCTTTCCCTGGTGCGTGTAGATCCAGTGAGCCGCGATACCATGCTCCGCTTCATCGTGCATTTTTTCTGTGCGGATCTGAAACTCAGTGATCTCGCCATCGAGGCAAAATACCGTAGTATGAATGCTTTGATAGCCGTTCGGTTTCGGGAGTGCGATATAGTCCTTGATACGTCCCGGCAATGGACGCCAGAGTTTGTGCACGATACCGAGTGCCGCATAGCAATCCTCGATATTTTTAACGACAATACGGAGCGCAACGACATCATAGATCTCATCAAGATTGTTGTTGTGGAGTTGGAGTTTGCGGTAGAGACTGAATACGTGTTTGACTCGGGCGTTCACCGACACGACAGGGATCTTTGCTTTTTTTAATTCTTCATTAAGTTTGTACTTTACCTTTGCCAGATAAACTTCTTTTCGTTTGCGGCGCTCTTCTATCTGATCGATGAGTGCATTGTATTCTTTCGGGTATGAAAAGGGGAATGCAAGGTCTTCAAGTGATCCTCTCAGCTTTCCCATGCCGAGGCGTCCCGCAAGCGGAGCGTAAATTTCAAGCGTCTCATCCGCGATGCGTTTTTGTTTGTGCTGGGGCACCGCGCTCAATGTCTGCATATTATGGAGGCGATCGGCAAGACGAATAAGGACAACGCGAACGTCCTGTGCGATAGAAAGGAACATTTTACGCATATTCTCAAGATAGCGTTCTTCGCCGTGCGCGCGGAGTTTGCCGAGTTTTGTGACGCCTTCCACAAGAAACGCGACGTCTTTTCCGAATTGTTTTTCGATCTCTTTTTTGCGTGCTTCCTTCTCTTCTTCGGGCGCGGATTCACACACATCATGGAGAAGGCCCGCGATGATGGTGTTCGTATCTAGGTGCATGCCGGCGAGTGTTTGCGCGACCGCGAACGGATGGACGAGATACGGCTCGCCCGAGTAGCGGAGTTCTCCCTCATGATATTTTTCGGCAAAACGGAACGCTTTTTCGATTGCGGCGATTTCACTTGAGCTTCTCTGTTTTATTTTTTCTGTGATATCGCGTACGTCCATAGGTGAGAAATAAGTTATTCGTTTTCTTCTTCCGTGGTTTCAGTTTCAACGGCTGCTTCTTCAGATGCCGCAGCCTCTTTTTTCTTTAACGGGTTTTCCCAGGTTGCAAAGTCGCATGCGGGATAGCGTGAGCATCCCCAGAACGTTCGTTTTTTCTTTGTTCGTTTTTCCACGATCTCGCCTTCGTTGCATTTAGAGCAGGCGATGCCGATCGTTTTCTTGATCGTCTTTGTATTCTTACAATCCGGGAAATTGGAGCACGCGAGAAATCTGCCGAACCGTCCCATTTTAATGATCATCGGGCTTCCGCATTTTTCGCATATCTGGTCCGTTTTTTCATCCATATTTTCTTTCACCACCTCATCATATTTTTTGGTGAGATTTTCGTGGAACGGCACATAAAATTCTTTGAGTATTTTGCGCCAATCCGTTTTTCCTTCCGCGACACCATCAAGCTCTTCTTCCATGTGTGCGGTGAAGGCAATGTCGACAATATTCGGGAAATGAGCGACCAGCATCGTGTTTACCTTAAGTCCCACTTCAGTAGGGAGAAGCCGACGATCTTTGTCTTTTTCCACATACCCGCGTGATTGGATGGTGCTGATGGTCGGTGCATATGTGGATGGTCTGCCGATGCCGTGCTCTTCGAGTGCTTTCACAAGCGATGCTTCAGTGTAGCGCGCAGGCGGTTGGGTTGCGTGCTGATCCGGTGTCACGGCGAGCGCGGTGAGCGATTCTTTTTCTTGTACATTGGGAAGAAGAGCATCTTCAAATTTTGTCGGATATGCTTCAAGGAAGCCGGTGAATTTTTTCACGATGCCGTTTGCGCGGAAAATATATATTTTGTTATCTGCTGTGTCGCGTGCCGCGATATCAATAGCAGTGGTATCAAATAACGCATGCTCCATTTGTGATGCGATAAACCGGCGCCAGATGAGGTTATACAGCTTCCACTGTTGGGGCGTGAGATGGTCTTTTAAATTCTCCGGATCGCGTGCCGGATCGGTAGGGCGGATAGCTTCATGCGCTTCCTGTGCTCCTTTTGATTTTGTTTTAAATTTGCGTCCGCCGACAAATACAAAGTTTTCTCCGTATTTCTTTGCGATGACTTTCTGTGCGTCCGCAAGCGCGCTTGCAGAGACATTCAGCGAGTCGGTACGCATGTAGGTGATAAGACCGACGCTTCCCTCGCTCGGGAGTTCGATGCCTTCATACAACTGCTGAGCGATCATCATGGTCTGTTTTGCCGAGAAGCGGATCTTCCGTGCCGCTTCCTGCTGGAGCGTACTTGTGGTAAATGGTGCCGCCGGCATCTTTTTAGTTTCTTTTTTTGTGACGCGCTCAACGGTCCAGGAAGCGTCTTTGACCGCCGCAACAATGTCGCGTGCCTGCTTCTCGTTTGCAATATCGAGTTTTCCTACCTTTGCGTCATCGATAGCGACAAGCGCCGTTGAAAATTCTTCCGTAGTTTGGGATCGTTTCAGGTTTGCATGGATTGACCAATATTCCTGAGGAATAAATTTTTTAATTTCTTCTTCCCGTTCGGCGATGAGGCGGAGCGCTGCCGACTGTACGCGGCCCGCGGAGAGTCCGCGCATGACCTTCTTCCATAAGAACGGAGAGAGTTCATAGCCGACAAGGCGATCGAGAATGCGCCGTGCCTGCTGTGCATCCACGAGATTCATGATGATATTGCGCGGATGCGTGAGTGCTTCTTCGATCGCGGGCTTCGTGATCTCATGGAATGTAATGCGTTTTGCTTTCTCGCTATCCAGCTCCAACACATGTGCGATGTGCCATGCGATCGCTTCTCCTTCGCGGTCCTCGTCAGTTGCAAGGATCACGTCGGTCGCTTTCTTTGCTTTTTCTTTCAGGTCCTTCACGTGCGCCTTCGCGGTGCGCGGAATGATGTAATGTGGTTCAAAGCCATGCTCGATATCAACGCCGATCTTTGATTTCGGCAGGTCGCGGACGTGTCCAAATGATGAGAGGACGGTATAGCCGCTCCCGAGGAATTTCGTGATGGTCTTCGCCTTGGTCGGCGATTCAACAATAATAAGGGTGTTAGTTTTCTTTGATGCCATAGGTATTATTTCCAATATGCTGTATTTTTTCGTTTAACTCAAGCATGGTGATCAATGCGAGCACGACATGCGAGGGGAGTGAGAGCTGTTCAATGATCGCGTCTGTGTGCATCGGCTCCTGCTCGATCAGTGCAAGAATGCGCGCTTCATCGCCTGTTTCTTGTGCTCTCGTTTCGCGGGGAAGCGCGTTTTCCATTTCCAATTCTTCCAGTATGTCGTCAACGCCTGTTATCAGCTTTGCGCCTTCCTGAATAAGCCGGTGGACCCCGCGCGAGGTACTGGTATAAATGGATCCCGGTACCGCAAACACGTCACGTCCTTGTTCAAGTGCGAGTCTCGCCGTGATCAGCGACCCTCTGCGTTCGTTTGCCTCAACGACAATCACACCAAGCGACAGCCCTGATACGATACGGTTGCGCTGGGGGAAATTACCGGGATATGCCGGTGTTCCCGGTGGGAATTCTGAAATGACCGCGCCCGTTTTTGCTATCGCTTCGGCAAGTGGTTTATGAGTATGGGGGTAAATCGATCGTTCGTCAACTCCGGTGCCAAGCACCGCGATCGTCCGCCCGCCCGCTTCCAGTGCGCCTCGGTGCGCTTCCGCGTCGATGCCAAGCGCCATACCCGATACCACGGTGATGCCGCGGCGCGCGAGTCCGAACGCAAGATCATGCGCAACATGCTTGCCGTAGTCGGTGCATTTGCGCGAACCGACGATAGCGATCGCATATGCATCCTGCGGGAGCAGTTCGCCGGCAACGTAGAGCACTTCGGGCGGTTCGTGAATATGAGTTAATCGTTCGGGATAGTGTTCACTTCCTATATATATCTCCGTAATG
>MEYI01000019.1:1071-12515 GCA_001773975.1 Candidatus Azambacteria bacterium RBG_16_47_10 | reverse complement strand
TAACGGAAGTGCAGCTTTCCTGTTTTTATATAAAGGAAAAGCGTGAACGGATTAAAGAAAGAGTGTGGACGGTGCTCTAAAAGGTTATTCAGTGATGTTCATATTGACCAAATGTTTATCTTAAGATAAACTTTATGCATGAAAACATCTATCGTGGGGCTTAAAGAATTGCGGGAAAATATTGAGGAATATATTTCTCAAGTAAGTAAAGGGAAGTCCTTTGTCGTTGTGCGCAGGTCTCAACCCGTGTTTAAAATTTCTTCTCCCGATGAGGATAACGGGGAGTGGGAGTCGGTGATCGATTTTACTCGTATCAAAAAAGGCGGCGTTGCCATCAATGATTTATTGTCGCGCCTTTAAACATGGATAAGATAGAAAAAGAGCTCTTGAAGCTTTCTTCCAAAGAGCGGGCGCAAGTTCGGGAAATATTGGAAAAGATTCTACGAAAGGATGTGCGGGGTCTTGAGCTAAAAAAACTCAAGGCAAGAAAAGACATCTTTCGCGTCCGCAAGGGGAGTATACGGATCATTTATCGGGATAATAACGGCGCTATATCGATCCTCGCCATCGAACGGCGCAATGATAATATGTATAAATGGTAAAAAGTTTTTCAATCTAATTTTATGGAAAGTAAAACAACAGAATTTTCTTTCATATTAAAAGCCTCTGATCATGGAGTTGGTGTTTTCGTAGTCCATGGCATTAAGGCCGAAACTTTTTTAAGAGTGTTTGGTGATGAAAATAATCCAAGCGATGTTTCTATAGTTCGGAAAAAAGAGGATGTTCCAGAATTTTTTAGACAATATTGTGTAGACAGAGGCGATGTTATGGGATGTCCCAAGGATTTTGGCTGTATGGAAGTCGGCTGGTTTATCAATCATTCTAAAATCCCTAGCGCCCATGTTCGTGATAGGGAATATTATGCTCTTCGTGATATTTTAGCGGGTGAAGAGATTACCATCGATTATAATTCTTTAAATGAGCCTGAAGAAACCAAAAAGGATTATTATAAGAAATAAAATTTTTTAAATAAGGACTTTTTTGAAGATATAATTAATTCTGCAGCTGCTCGATCGCTTCATTGAGAATATGACAGTAGAGATTAAGGCCGACGGTGTTGACCGCACCTGATTGTTTTTTGCCTAAAATGTTGCCGGCACCGCGGATCTCGAGATCTTTTTGCGCGATGAAGTATCCGCTGCCGAGCTCATACGCTTCTTCAAGCGCTTCAAGTCGTTTCCGCGCCGTTTCGGTGAAATGCTGCGGGGGATAGAAAAAATATGCGTACGCTTTTCTGTCTGAGCGTCCGATGCGCCCGCGTATCTGATATGCCTGCGCGAGTCCGAGACGCGCAGCATCTTCCACAATAAGCGTGTTTGCATTTTTCAGATCAAGGCCGTTCTCGATGATCGTGGTCGCGATCAAAATATCGAACGCGCCTTCTTTGAATCGGTGCATCGTGTTGCGCAAATGAAGTTCGCCGGTCCGTCCGTGCACTGTTTCACAACGCGCATTCGGCACGAGCTCCATGATGGCGCGTTTTGCAAATCCGAGTGTTTCGATGCGGTTATGCAAAACATAGATCTGTCCACCGCGCTTGAGTTCTTCGGTGATCGCGCGGGCGACCGTTGCTTTATCATACGGCAGTACGACAGTTCCCACCGGCTGGCGCGACGGCGGGGGAGTGTTGATGACGCTGATGTTGCGCAGGCCCGACAGCGCGAGATACAGCGTGCGGGGAATCGGGGTTGCCGACAGGCTTAGCATATCGATGCTCTCGCGGAGCGATTTGAATTTTTCTTTTTGGCGTACGCCGAACCGCTGTTCTTCATCAATAATTACAAGGCCGATATTTTTAAAATGTACGTCGTTTGATAACACGCGGTGCGTGCCGATGACGATATCCACCGCGCCCTCCGCTAATTTTTTGACCGTTTCTTTTTGCGCCGCTTTTGTTTCAAAGCGCGAGAGCATCGCGACAGTAACGGGGAATTTTGCGAATCGTTCTTTGAATGTTTCATAATGCTGATCGGCAAGCACGGTGGTGGGGCACAGAATAGCAACTTGTTTTCCCGAATATACCGCTTTGAACGCCGCGCGGAGTGAGACCTCTGTTTTTCCAAACCCGACGTCTCCGCAGATAAGGCGGTCGACGGGCTTGTCGCTTTCCATGTCGGCAAACACATCTTCGATCGCTTGCTGCTGGTCCATTGTTTCCAGATGTTCGAAGGTGGCGTCAAAATCTTTTTGTTCCGGGATATCCGCACGATACGGCGCGCGGCGCGCCTGTTCGCGTTTTGCATACACCAAAAGCAGTTCTTTGCTCAGCTGTTCCGCTTCTTCCGTGACCTTCTTTTTCGCGTGTTCCCACACCGTTCCCGACAGGCGGTGAATGGTCGGATTTTCTAGGCCGATATAGAGCGATAATTTATGCACCTGCTCTTTTGGAACGTACAGCATGTCGTGCTGGTCCGATCCGTGCGGCGGAGCGTATTGGAGGATGTAGAATTTTCTTTCTTCGCCGTCTGATGTGTTTGTCATCATCCCGCGAAATATTCCGATGCCGTGATCGATGTGCACCAGATAATCTCCTTCCTTAAGATTATGAAGATGCGAGATCTCGCGTTTGAGCATCTCTTTTTTTAATAGCTGTGTTTTGCGCTCTCCTTTGTCCGCGAGTGGAGGGAGGTGCGTGATCGTTTCGATCAGGTTTCCCAGAAATTCGATGCGCACGGGTGCGTCGGCGTTCAGCGGAAATACGGTGACGGTTCCGCCGATGACGGAAAATTCTCCTTCGCCCGCGACGCGTTGCGTTTTTTCATATTCAAGATCAGCAAGCGTGCGTAAAAATTCCGACATGCTGATCTTTTGCCCTTCTTCTATAGTGCAAACGCGCGCACTCCAAAACGGGTCGGTTGCGGCAAGGCGCTGTATCTTTTCAGTGTTTTCCGAAAACCACAAAACATCCCGTTCTGCAAAAATAGGGATGAATGCCGCGATCAGTATTTTGTTGTGCTTGTCTTTCACTGTGCTCATACTACCCTTAATACATTGTTTTTTTCAATATGGGAGCATCGGAAGATGGGGTTCCCTTTGACACCAGGTATTGTGGGGGTAGAATAAGGATATATAAAGTAACGCACCAGGAATATGGAAATACAACAAAAGATCACCCAAAAAGAATGGAAAAAATATGTGGAGAATGAAATGTATCGCGCCGATTTCACTGAACATGAGCGCGATGCTGTCCGCGCGGCGTTCGCAGGGGACTTAAGTGACACGTCGACGGGGGAGATGCCGGGGTTTTTTGGCGGGACGATCCGGCCTGGCATCACGGAAGACGAGCTGCGGGCAACCATGGCGGCATTGCGGGATGAGCGATCCGCTTTTTCCAAAAGCATGCGATTTCCATTGTCCTCTGAAAAAGTAGATAAACTCGAAGCCATCTTACACGAAGCGCTTATCGCAAACAAAGAGGGCTTCTTCTAGCCCCCTTTGGATCACGCGTTATATTCCGTCATTGCTTTCTGCGGGCTTTCAGCGACGGCGCAGGCGAGCGCCTCGACCGCTTTCTTTACCGCCTTCTTCACTTCATTCGTTTCTTTTGCGGAGAATTTTTTGAGCACCACTTCAAGCGCCTGTTTTGTTTTGCGCGCGTTGCTGATGCCGATACGCACGCGGTAAAACTCGTTCGTCTTGAGATTTTTTATAATGTGCTCAACACCTTTGTGTCCGGCGGAATTTTTTGCAAATGACAGCTTGATGCGCCCCACGGTCAGATCAATGTCATCGTGCACCACGAATATGGTCGCCGGTTTCACTTTGTAGTATTTCGCGAGTGCTCCTGTTGCAAGCCCTGATTTGTTCATGAATGTTTCGGGGAGCGCGAGTAATGTTTTTTCTTTTTCTATTTTTCCGAGCGACACGAGCGCATTCGCTTTTTTATCATGCGTGAATTCAGGGAAGTCGTATTTTTTTGCGAGCTTCTGCACTATCTCTCTTCCAATATTGTGTTTTGTGTTTTTGTATTCGTCGCCCGGATTGCCCAGGCCAATGATAAGAATCATGAATTATGAATTAGGAATTATGAATTAAGAACCATGCTGGAAAAAACAAAAAGATCCTCCCCCCCATGATTCCTAATTCGTGATTCCTGATTCGTTAAAAATGTTTGCCGCGGCATCCGCAATGCCATAGTAATCGAAATCGCCCGTTTTCGGAACAAGCACGAATGCCGGTATGCCGCTAAGCGTGATCGTTTTGCTTTTCAGCAGCGCGACGGCATCGCGGGGATCGCCATCGATCGTGACATGTTGCACTGTGTCATAGCTGATGTTTTTAGCGATGGTGTAGAGCTGCTGGATCCCACTTTCGTCGATGTCGCTTTGGATGTGCGGGGTCAATTCACGATACAGCGAGAACAGTGTGGGGAAGTCGTACAGCATGTGCATGCCGAATATTTTTTTCCGCAGTGCTTCCACGACTGCCTGCTGTTGGCGCATGCGCGCAAAGTCTCCGCCCTGTGAATGGCGCGTGCGCAGATATTTCTGTACGGTCGCCCCGTCAAAATACCGCCACCCTTTTTCCACGGAAAACTTCTCCGTGCCTCCATTGTCGGAAGGGAATGCAGGATCGTTCACGTCTTCAGGTACGAGCACGTTCAGGCCCCCGAGCGTATCCACGATCGTTTCTACACCTCCGATGTCGAACGTGAAATAGTAATCGATCGGCTGGCCCGTGATCTCGCTCACTTTTTCCATGGCGAGCGCAGGATCCTTCTTATTCATAAGGTAGAGCGAATTGATCTTCGTTTGCCCCCCGTTTGCCGTTTTGACCAAGAGATCGCGGGGGAGCGACAGAAGTCCGAGCTGGTGCGTGCTCGGTTTGATGCTCATAAGAATGATCGTGTCGGTCAAAAACGGCGCTGGATGCGGAACGCCCGACATGCCTAAAAACAGGATATTGATGCGGTCCCGTTCCTGTCCTTTGAGCGGCGCAGATGTGTCGGTGATAAAATGGAACGCGAGTTTTGCGAGTGAGAGAGGCTTTTCTTTCGGTTCGGTGCGCGCGGTCGTTGCCGGATATGCAAAAACAGCGCCTGCGGCAAGGCCTAGGAGAATAATGAAGAGAAAAAGCTTTCGCATACCCATATCATAGCGGAATTTATGTATCCCTGCGAGGCTTGCCCCGTAGAAGCACTTCGACAACCGCGAAGCGGTAAAAGACATAGTCAGTCGAAGTCCTCTATCGGGGCTTGTAATCTTCGTTTTTTTGTGTTATCATCGGCCCATGAATGTACGCGGTATTGCGTCTTTTTTATGGGAAACAGGAAAGCTGGTTCTCATTTCTCTCCTGATCATCATCCCGGTCAGGTATTTTGTCATTCAGCCGTTCTTTGTTTTGGGTGCTTCCATGGAGCCGACATTCCAGAATGGAGACTATCTTATCATCGATGAGATCAGCTATATTCTCGGATCACCGAAGCGAGACGACGTGATCGTGTTTCATTACCCCTATAATACGAAGCAGTTCTATATTAAGCGGATCATCGGGTTGCCGGGAGAAACAGTGGTGCTGAATGAGAAAGGCGTGATGATCAAAAACGCGGAGCATCCGGAAGGATTTTTATTACATGAGGATTTTCTTCCCAGTAAAGAAGAATACGGGAATAAAACGGTGGCGCTCGGAACGGATGAATTTTTCGTTCTCGGAGATAATAGAGAAGCGTCATCCGATTCCCGAAGCTGGGGGGCGCTGAAGAAAGAGTTCATCGTCGGGAAAGTTTTCGTGCGGGCATTTCCATTTCAAAAAGCAGAAGCATTTTATTAAAACGTTTTTACTATGACAGCAAAAGCAAAAAAACAGTTTCAGGCACCGAAAGGAACCTTCGACATCTTGCCTGAGGATCAGAAATATTGGGAGAAGGTGCGAAAAGTGATCAAGCACGTCGCGATAGGGTATGGCTTTGAACGCATTGATACTCCGGCGATCGAAAGCTCCGACCTGTACGCGTTGAGCGCAGGGGAGACGACCGATGTGGTGGAAAAGCAGATGTATACGTTTAAATCGCGCGGCGGCGATCCGTTGACATTGCGCCCTGAAGGAACCATCAGCGTGATGCGTTCGTTTCTTGAACACGGTATGCAGCAGTTGCCGCAGCCGGTGAAGCTTTATTACATGGCGCCGATGTTCCGCTACGAACAGCCGCAAGCGGGGCGATACCGCCAGCATCATCAAGCGGGATTTGAAGTGCTGGGCGATCAAGATCCGATCTATGACGCGCAGGTGATCTATGTGTGTCTACTTGCCGGTGAGGAGCTTGGCTTAAAAAATTTGAGTGTGGAGATCAATAGCATCGGCTGTTCAAAATGCCGCCCGGCCTATCGGTCGCAGTTGTTGCGCTATTATCGTTCGCGCACCGCGAAACTTTGCAAGGACTGCAAGCGCCGTATGAAGAAAAATCCGTTGCGACTTTTGGATTGCAAAGAAGAAAAATGCCAGCAGATGCATGTGAACGCTCCGAATCTCATTGATCATCTCTGTCAGGAGTGCCACGACCATTTCAAGCTCGTATTGGAATATCTCGATGAAACAAGCATCCCGTACGTGCTCAATTCGCATCTTGTGCGCGGATTTGATTATTATACCAAAACGGTGTTTGAGGTATTTCTTGAAGACGAGCATGTGGAAGGGGGGAGCGAAAAATCACATCAGCGTTCCAAACTCGCGCTTGGCGGCGGAGGGAGATATGATAATCTCGCCAAAGCACTCGGCGGAAAAGATGTGCCGGCAGTGGGCGGCAGTCTCGGCATGGAACGCATCATCGGCGTGATGAAAAAACAGGATGTGAAGGTGCCGACATTGTTCAAGCCGGAAGTATTTTTGATCCAGCTTGGCGCATTGAGCAAGAAAAAGAGTTTGCGATTGTTCGAAGACCTGCGCAAGGCGGGGATCGTTGTTGCCGAATCATTCGGAAAAGACAGCATCAAGGCGCAGTTGCGCTCGGCAGATCGTCTCGGCGTGAAGATCAGCTTGATCCTGGGTCAGAAAGAAGCGATCGACGGCGTTGTATTGCTGCGCGAAATGGATTCCGGCGTACAGGAATCGGTTGAGCTTGAAAAGATCATTAAGGTAGTAAAGGATCGATTGAAAAAATAATGTGTATTTTTTGCGACATTATTGAAAAGAAAGTACCATCGGAGATCATGTATGAGAATGAACAGGTGGTAGCATTTCATGATATCCGGCCGAAGGCGCCGGTGCATGTTTTGATCGTTCCGAAAAAACATATCCGTTCAGTGAATGATATTACTGAATCAGACACGGCAGCTATCGGCGCGCTGTTTTTTGCGGCGCAGACGGTGGCGGAGATGATGGGCGTGAAGGACGGATACAAAATTGCGTTTAATGTCGAACGAAAGGGCGGACAGCTTATCGATCATGTGCATATGCACTTGCTCGCATGGCCGGGAAGTCAAGAGGGAAAAAAGGAGGTGGCCTTTATATGATCGAAGCACGAAGAAAAGAAGGAGAATCGATCGGCGCGTTTTTGCGACGATTCACCAAAAAAGTACAGAACAGCGGTGTGTTGATCCAGGCGCGACGAAAGCGCTTTAAGACAGATCCGAAGACGCGGCGAGAAATGCAGCAAGCTGCAACACGGCGCGCATCAACGCTGAAAGAACGAGAGCGATTGTTTAAGCTCGGTAAACTCGAAGATTAATCTTTTTAACATCTGTCCATGCATCTTGAAGAAAAAATAGTGGCGGATTTTAAAGAAGCGGTCAAAGCGGGCGACGTACTCCGTCGTTCCGTTTTGACGATGCTGAAATCCACCATCCATAACAAAGCGATCGAAAAAAAACAGCGAGACGCGGTGATGTCCGATGAAGAAGTGCTCGACATCATTGCATCCGAGGTAAAGCGGCGCCGCGATGCGGCGGGGCAATACCGTGATGCGAGCCGGCAGGATCTCGCGGAAAAAGAAGAAGCGGAAGCGGTTATCCTTTTGGCATATCTTCCTGCGCAGTTGGGCGAGGCGGAGATCATTGCCGCTGTCGATGCGGCAATCGCGCAGACCGGCGCAGCGGGAGAAAAGGACAAGGGAAAGGTTTTGGGAGTCCTTTCAAAGGAATTGAAGGGGAAGGCGGATATGGCGGTCGTTTCTCAAATTGTCATAAAAAAGCTTTTAGGGTAAAATGAAAGAAAGCGTGATCGTTGACGTGCGCAATTTCACTCGGCGGAACGCATATGTTCCCGCAGTGAAGAGGGCGATCGCGGCAGCGTTGTTGTTATGCGGCAAAAAAGGAATGTATGAAGTAAGCGTGGCGATCGTCGGAAATGCACAGATGCGATCATTAAAACAGGAATGGAAAGGAGAGAGCACAGTGACTGACGTGTTGTCGTTCCCTTTTTCCGATTTTCAAGAAATGAAAGGCGCGCGCACACAGCGTGTGGCGGAGTCGCTGGGGGAGATCGTCATATGCGCACCGTATGCAGAACGTCAGGCGAAAGAATTGGGGATCAGCGTAAAAGACAATATGATAACGCTCGCCGCGCACGGCGCAATTCACTTGTGCGGCATCGATCATGAAATATCGGAACGCGAGTATGAGAAGACGCTCGCTATTCAAAAAAAAGTTTTACAAATAGTAACGAAGCGGGTCAACATATAATCATTCATGGCACGGGATTCCATCATTTGCGGTATTGACGTAGGATCGAATACGATCAGGACGGTCATTGCGCATAGGAGAAAGGGAAGCGAACAGCTTGCGCTTGTCGGCGTCGGCGAATCGCTGTCCGAAGGATTCCGTCGCGGAGTGGTTGTCGATAATGAAGAAGCGATGCGCGCGATCCGCGAATCGGTCCGCGCGGCAGAGCAGGCGTCCGGATACAGCGTGCGATCCGCATACGTGAGCGTATCGGGTCCGCATGTGTCATCGCGGTACTCAAAAGGCATTGTGTCCGTATCTCGCGCCGATGAAGAAATATCATCGGATGATGTCGCACGCGTTATCGCGCAGGCGCAATCCATCTCGATGCCACCGAACAAAGAGATCCTTCATGTTCTGCCGAAAGAATTCATCGTTGACGGCGAAGGTGGCATTCATGATCCGGTCGGCATGCATGGGAAACGACTTGAGACCAATACGGTCATTGTTGAATGCTCTGCGCCGGTATTAAAAAATCTTGCGAAGTGTATGGAACCCCTCAATATCGATATCGAGGGGTTTGTTGCGGCGCCGGTCGCAGCGGCGCAGGCGGTATTGTCAAAGCGCCAGAAAGAACTCGGCGTTCTGTTGTTGGACATCGGAGGAGGAACATCGGGGGTTGCCGCATTTGAAGACGGTAGCATGACCCATGCAGCCGTGCTTCCTATTGGTTCCGCGCATATCACCAACGATATTGCGATCGGACTGCAGATCGATATCGATCTCGCGGAGATGATCAAAGTGCGCTATGGCGTATGCAAGCCGGAAACGATCAATAAAAAAGAGATGATCGCGCTTGCGCCGGAAGGAAGCGAAGCGGCGGCAGACAACGTGTCGCGCAAAGAAGTTGCGGAGATCATTGAGGCACGTATGGATGAATTGTTTGATTTGTTTGATAAAGAAGTAAAAAAGGTGACGCGGCAAGCGCTGTTTCCGGCAGGGGTGGTGATCGTCGGGGGAGGTGCGCAGATGGGCGGTGTCGTTGATTTTGCAAAAGCACGGATGAAATTACCCGCGCATATCGGAGTTCCCGAGCGCATTGACGGCGTCGTGGATCAGCTTGCCAGCCCACAGTATGCGACGAGCGTTGGGTTATGTTTGTTTGGATTTGAGATACAGGAAAAAAATGAAGGCGGGGGCACATTTTTACCGAGCGGTATCGGGGAGCACTCCGGAAAAGCGATGCGCAAGTGGTTGAAGATGTTTTTACCGTAGTTCTTGTATGCAATCGAATGAGGATAAGGAATAACGAATCAGGAGGAGCTTTGCATGATCGTTTTTCCGTGACCTGTATGATTCCTTTCTATCGGGGTTGCGGAAAAAAAGGCGGTATATTAGTATAGTGATGACAGATTGGTTTTGCGTATGATGTTTCGTATGGTGCATGGGAGCACAATGCAAAACATTATAGGCAAAATACATCACAGCATGACTACGCGTCTTAAACCTGAATTGGAAACGTTCGCAAAAATTAAAGTGGTTGGCGTGGGGGGGAGCGGCGGAAACGCAGTGGCACGCATGGTCAATGAAAAAATGCGCGGCGTTGATTTTGTCGCTATCAATACTGATGCGCAAGATCTCCATTACGCGCAGGCACAAACAAAGATTCATATCGGCAGAAATATCACACGTGGACTCGGCGCGGGAATGAACCCTGATATCGGGCGGCAGGCTGCGGAAGAATCACGGGAAGAGATCCAGGATGCATTAAAGGGTGCTGATCTCGTTTTCATTACATGCGGACTTGGTGGAGGCACAGGAACAGGCGCATCACCGGTGGTTGCTGATATTGCGCGGAGCCTCGGCGCATTGACCATTGCGGTCATCACGAAGCCGTTCACATTCGAAGGCGTGCAGCGCATGCGCATCGCCGAAGAAGGATTTGCGAATTTGAAAGATAATGTCGATGCGATCGTGGTCATTCCGAATGATCGTATTTTTGCGGTGATTGGGGAGGATACTTCATTCTTCAATTCGTTTGAGATGGTAGACAATATCCTGAAGCAGGCAGTGCAGGGTATTTCCGATCTTATTACATTGCCGGGCATCATCAATGTTGATTTCAACGATGTGAAGGCAATCATGCAGAACGCAGGTTCTGCGCTCATGGGCATCGGTATTGCGTCAGGGGATGACCGTGCTATCAAGGCGGCAAAAGCGGCGATCAATTCTCCGTTGCTTGAAGTGTCTATCGAGGGAGCGAAAGGATTGTTGTTCAATGTATCGGGCGGAAGCGATCTTGGCATGATGGAGATCAATAACGCAGCGAAAGTTATCACTGATTCTGTGGATCCCGATGCGCGCATTATCTTCGGCGCGGTGAACGATACACGATTGAAGAAGGGGGAAGTGAAGATCACGGTCATTGCAACAGGGTTTGGCGGTGAAACTAATCCGTATCCGGTGATCCGTAAGGAAGCGGTAAGACCGGCAGCTGCTTTGGAATCGATCGTAAAGAGAGCGGAAGACCGCGAAATTCCGGTAAAAATGACTCCTCCTGCGCCAGTGGTGAATCCCGCTCCTATTGAAAGGAAGGTTGAGCAAAAGAGCAGGGCATTTTCTCCCGAAGTGACAAAGATCTCAGATGACGGATGGGATATCCCTGCATTTATCAGACGGAAGAACAAGCCGTAATCGGGAGTATTTTCAAAAAATACTGTGGATAGCGCCTTGGGGGTGCGGAATTCGAACCAAATCAATTGAGCGGAGCGAATTCGAGCAAGATTCAAG
>MEYI01000019.1:0-926 GCA_001773975.1 Candidatus Azambacteria bacterium RBG_16_47_10 | reverse complement strand
CAGTGCGGCAGTTGAGCGTGCGCTGACGGCAACAAAGACGGCGCATACTCCCGCGGATGTCGCGGGTATTACTGCTTCGGTCGTCGCGAAGGCAGAGATGTTTTTCGGTACCGATCGCGCCCCGCATGTGGAGGTGATTCAAGATCTGGTGGAGAGGGCTCTCATGGAAAAAGGATTCTATGACACTGCAAAAGCATACATCTTGTATCGTAAGGAACACGAAAAACAGCGACTCGAAAAGAAGCAGGAAACGATGCATAAGATCGAACAAAAAGAATTGTGGGTTATCACACGCTCAGGAAAGCGCGAACGATTTGATGAACAAAAATTACGTAGCACGGTAGTGCGCGCGTCAAAAGGGCTCGCCAATATCAATGTGGATGCGCTGGTCAATCAGTGTAAAGAAGCATTGCATAACGATATTACAACAAAGGATATTCAAAAAGCGCTTGGCATGACAGTGCGCGCATGGATCGAACAGGATCCGGCATATTCGTATGTTGCGGCGCGCATTGTTTTAGATGGTTTGTATCAGGAGGTGATCGGCGGTGATATCGCGCGGGAGAATGTGGCACAGCGATACCAGGAGGCGTTCGCATACAACATTCACGATGCGATCGCAGCAGGCGTACTGACACCAGAGCTTGCGACATTTGATTTTGAAGTGCTTGGCGCGGCATTGCGCCCTGAGCGCGATCTGTTGTTTGAGTATCTTGGCATGCAGACGCTTGTTGACCGTTATTTTGCGCGGGATGCAAAAACAGGACGCATCTTTGAAACTCCGCAGATGTTTTGGATGCGCGTGGCGATGGGTATTGCATTAAACGAGCGAGAGAAAGAAGCGCGCGCGATAGAGTTTTATGAAGCGATGTCGCAGTTGATGTTCGTGCCGTCCACACCGACCTTGTTCCACGCAGGCACGGTGC
>MEYI01000018.1 GCA_001773975.1 Candidatus Azambacteria bacterium RBG_16_47_10 | reverse complement strand
TAGGGAAAGAGATCCATGAAAGCAGGAATTATTCCGAAGCAGTTGCAGGTGAGATAGATAAAGAGGTGCAGAAATTCATTCACGATGCGCATGTCGTTGCCCAGGATCTTATTAAAAAGAACAGAGAAAAGCTTGAGGTCATCGCAAAACGATTAATAGAAAAAGAAACGATCGAAAAAGATGAATTTGCGGCGCTCATGAAAAAATAATCGTGAAAATGCGGATGAACATGGGGGCGGATAGTTCAGTGGTAGAGCACGGTGTTATAATCGCGAGTGAGCCAACGCGAAAAAGTATTTTTTGCGATTGGCGAGCGATGCGATTATATCTTTGTATATAATCGCGAGTGAGGAGTAAAATGAAAATTATGCGCGTATAGCTCAATGGTAGAGCAACGGTCTTATAAGCCGTAGGTCGATGGTCCGATTCCATCTACGCGCACACCAAATTTTCATTTTATCCGAGCGATGCGATTATGTCGAAGATATAAGCCGTAGGTCGATGGTCCGATTCCATCCATGCCCCCATGGGAGTGGGTGGAAAGATAGGCGCGTTTAGCTCAGTGGTAGAGCGTCACATTGACATTGTGAAGGCCGGAGGTTCGATACCTCCAACGCGCACCAAGGGTTGATGATTTATCAATAGTGTGTTATACAAAAACCATTGTTCTTTTTACAATGGTTTGTTTTTTTGCCGCATAGGGCGGTACAGAGTGTTCTTTATAAAAGGAGGGGATCAATGAAGAGATTTCTCATGCGGTTTTTTCCCATACGAGCGAAATCGGTGGATGAGTTCGTCGATCTCGTGAGGACTGCGGGGTGTGGGACGGTGCAGATCACGCCGGTTGAGAGGAATATCGGCATGCCCGGCCCGGCGGGATGTTCGCTGTTTGTCTGGGTGCCGGCCGGGAATGAATGCATCGGCACGGAACGATATGTTCTGTATTCCGCCCGTATGCCACAGGGAAGGGAGATCCGACATTACTACGGGCGCACCGTGCGTTATGAGGAGGCGGGGGTATTGCGCGACCATGTTGCGCATGAACAGGATGCCGCGCGAGTTTTTTTCGAAGCAGAGCGGCAGGCACAATGGTTGCGCAGAATGCTTCCCGGCGTTGTCGTAGAGGAGTGCAGTATCACCGGCATACCTATCACAGCCGCGACGCGGAGGGAATATCATCGCATCGCCGCGGAGTACGGCGTGACCCCTCCGACGGGTCATGTGTAACGACCCGAATCAAATAAAAAAGAAGCGACAACGTTCGCTTCTTTTTTATTTATTAGGTTGTCGGCGAGGCGGAAAACTGATATCATCGGTTTATGGCACATGAGCAGAAAATAAAGGAAATTCTAGAGCGCGGAGTGGAGGATGTCATTGTAAAAGAGCATCTGGAGACTGCGTTGCGATCCGGCAAAAAGCTCCGGGTGAAATTTGGCATTGATCCGACAGGGCCAAAGATCCATTTAGGGCGCGCGATACCGTTGCGCAAGTTGCGCGCGTTTCAAGAGCTCGGGCATACCATCGTGCTTATTATTGGTGATTTTACTGCAACGATCGGCGATCCATCAGACAAGCTTTCGAAACGTCCAATGCTCACTGAACAGCAGATCGGGGAGAACATGCGCACATACGAGCAGCAGCTTGGAAAGATATTGGATATTCAACATACGGAGATCCGCTATAACAGCGAGTGGCTTGGGAAGCTTAATTTCCAGGAGATCGCGCAGCTTGCAGAGTGTTTTTCCGTGCAACAAATGACCGCGCGCCGCAATTTCAAAGATCGCATCGATGCAGGGGAGGAGATCGGTATGCGGGAATTTTTGTACCCGCTCATGCAGGGATATGACAGCGTCGCGGTGCAGGCTGATGTTGAAGTTGGCGGATTTGATCAGCTGTTCAATGTAAAAGCAGGCAGGGCAATCCAAAAACAATATGGTCAGCCGGAGCAGGATGTTTTAACGACACAAATGCTTGAGGGGACGGATGGCAGGAAGATGTCCACGAGCTGGGGCAATGTTATTACTATTGTCGATGAGCCGAATGATATGTTCGGCAAGATCATGGCTCTTAAGGACGAACTTATCTTGAAATACTTCTGGCTGTGTACCGATGTGTCGCAAGACGAGCTTGATGATTATCAGAAGCGTATCACCAAAGGAGCGAATCCGCGTGATATTAAAATTGAGTTAGGGAAGAAGATCGTTGCACTGTATCATTCACAGGAAGCGGCGGAAAATGCGGCGGACGAGTGGGAGAAAAAATTCTCTAAAGGTGGATCTGTGGCAGAAGCGCGGGAATTTAAATCCGCAGGCGGTTCTTTAAAGACGATTTTGGTTGAGAGTGGTTTGGCCGAAAGTGGCAGCGCGGCGGTTCGCCTTGTTGAAGGAAAATCAGTGCTGGTAAACGGCGCAGTGGAAACGGATTGGAAAACTGAAGTGAAGCCGGGGGATACCATTCAGGCAGGCAAGAAGAAAGAAACTATCACGATCATCAATGGCTAAAAAACGGATTTTAACCGGCGACAGACCGACAGGCCCCTTGCATTTGGGGCATCTTGTCGGTTCTCTGCAAAATAGAGTCGCTTTGCAAAATGAGGGGAATGAAGTGTTTATTATCATTTCCGATTTTCAGTACCTGACCGACCGTCTGGAAACGACGGATATTGAGCAGAACACAACCGCCCTGCTCCTTGATTATCTTGCGTGGGGGATCGATCCGAAAAAATCGACCATATTTATACAATCGCATGTGCCGGCACTTGCCGAATTATTCGTCTATTTCTCCATGCTTGTATCAGTGTCCCGCGCACAGCAGAATCCGACAGTGAAAGAAGAGGTTCGTGCCACGGCAAAGGGGAAGATGTCGCTCGGCATGTTAAGCTTTCCTGTTTCGCAAGCTGCCGACATTTTGGCGTTTGATGCCGATCTTGTCCCTGTCGGAGAAGACCAGCTTCCGCATGTGGAACAGACGCGGGAGATCGCGCGCACATTTAATAATCTCTACGGTGAAACGTTTCGCGAGCCGAAAGCATTGCTTTCAAAAATGCCACGGCTGATGGGGCTTGATGCAAAACAGAAAATGTCAAAATCTCGGGGCAATGCAGTATTTCTTTCCGATTCGAAAGATGTGGTTTTAAAAAAGATACAATCAGCAGTGACCGATTCAGGGAAAGATATTGTGTATGATCTTGAAAAAAAACCGGCAGTGTCGAATCTGCTTATGATGTATCATTTGTTCTCCGGAAAGGAAATTGCGGACATAGAAAAAATGTATGAGGGAAAAGGATATGCGGAATTCAAATCGGATCTTGCCGAAACGGTGAATGCGTATCTTGATCCTATCCGTGCCCGGCGCGCAGAACTTGCAAAGGATACAGCATATCTTTCATCAGTGCTTACAGAAGGAACAGAACGCGCGGTTGAAGTATCAGAAAAAGTGTTGCGACGCGCACGCACAGCGATGCGCTATGACTACCCATCCCTCTTTCATTAATATCTCACGTGACGAGCAGGGGAAGCGCCTTGATCTTGTTGTAGCGGCGCATGCGCCCGAGTATTCGCGTGCGCATATTCAGCGCCTTGTTGAAGGCGGGTATGTGACGGTGAACGGGAAGTCGGCAAAAAAACACTATTGGGTGAAACCAGGGGATGTTATTGCTGTGTCGTGGCAGGAGCAGGAGACACCAAGCATCGCTCCCGATCCGTCTGTGCCGTTTCGTGTTGTCTTTGAAAACAATGATTACGCGGTCGTGGAAAAGCCGGCAGGAGTAGTGACTCATCCGGCCGCTTCCCATACAAAAGGAACATTGGTGAATGGGCTTTTGGCGCGATGGCCTGAGATAGCAGGGGTGGGGGATGATCCATTACGCCCCGGCATTGTTCATCGGCTTGATAAAGAAACATCGGGGCTTTTGGTGGTGGCAAAGACACAGGCTATGTTTACGTGGTTAAAAAAGCAGTTTCAGGAGCGGACGGTAGAAAAGAAGTATATCGCGTTAGCGGCGGGAAAGGTAAGCCAAGAAGAGGGGGAAATCGATGTTCCGATAGCCCGATCAAAGAGCCGGATAAATCCCAGGCAAATAGCGGTTTCCGGCTCAAATACGAGGGATTTGAGAAAAGAATACAAATCCCGAAATGCCACAACCAGATTCAAAATTCTGCATGTATACAAGGATTTTACGCTTGTTGAGGCAATGCCAAAAACCGGGAGGATGCATCAGATCCGGGTGCATTTTGCCCATATCGGACATCCCATTGCCGGGGATAAGAAATATACCCCAAAACGGGTGCTTGCGGCGTTACCCCTTTCCCGGCATTTTTTGCACGCGGCAGCGCTCTCTTTCCCGCTCCCGGACGGCACCATTGCTTCATTTGCCTCGGAATTACCCCCCGATCTAAAGACCGTGCTGGCGGGGATCTAAGGGCTTGTCAGACGGAATGATTTCTGCTACTATCAGTACGTTGTATTTTTAATGGTCAAAAGTAACGATATGGCAAATACAGACGCATTTATGAAAGCTCAGCTGAAGGCTGATCCCGCAACATTCCGTTCAGGTGATGTGGTAAAGGTACATCAGCGAATTAAGGAAGGGGAGAAAGAACGAACCCAGATCTTCGAAGGGTTGGTTATTGCACGTAAGCACGGTAAAGGTGTGAACGCAACGTTTACGGTGCGTAAGATCGCTGCAGGTGTTGGCGTAGAAAAAACATATCTTGTGCATTCTCCGTTGGTAGAGAAAGTTGAGGTGGTGAAGGAGACAAAGACACGACGCAATAAGTTGTATTTTGTCCGCGATGCGAAAGGAAAGAAATTGAAGACAAAGAAGAAGATCGACATCGCCGCAGTACAACACAAAGAGATGGAAGCAGTACCCCAGGAAGAAATGATCGCGGAGGCAGAAGTGGAAGTGAGCGCAGAAGAAGTGAAGAACTAGTAGCGCTAAAAGATGCGCACCATGCGCGGGTGGCGGAATTGGCA
>MEYI01000017.1:8632-9844 GCA_001773975.1 Candidatus Azambacteria bacterium RBG_16_47_10 | reverse complement strand
ATATTTAAACCTGAAAATTTTTCTCCAGAATATCAGGATGGATAATAAATAAGGGTCGTAGGAAAGAAAGATCACTTCCCGATCATTCCATGCGCGGGTCATAATAAGGATAGGCATCCAGAAAAAATAATACATAGTCCGGAAGTGCTGCGGAAATTTTACGGATGCAACGGGCATGTTTTTCAATTCATTGGGAATATCACCCCTGATAAAAAACAAAAAATCCTCGCCTAAGAGTTCGGTAAACGCTTCCGCCATTGACCGCACATAAAAAGGATCAACCTTTTTAGATGGAAATTTTTTGGAAGTTATGTAAATTAATTTCATTGCTATTTCCGAAGATCAACCGCGGCCATTAATTCTTTCATAAGGTTTTCCAGGCTATGCTTTTCAAGAAAACTCAAAATATCTTTCCGATCCGTCAGATCATAACCATGCGCATCGCTGATCGCATTTTTTATCGCAAGAGCCACATGCCCCACATCTCCCTGATTCTCTATAACCCAGCCTTCAGGAAGCTTATCTTTAAAAAAAACATTAGGGGTCAGAACCACGGAACCTGAAGCAATAGCCTCAAAGATCGTTTTATCCATGCTTCCCGAGGGAGTCAAATTCACGTAGAGCTCATGTTCCCGATACAATTTCAAAGCATCCACTTGGGACACGGCTCCGATAAAAGCAATATTATCTTCCAAGTGGTATGCCGTCACTTTAGCATGGATCATTGTTTCATAACCTGCGTCTTTGTCCGAAGAGCCCCCTGCTATAGTTGCGTAAAATTCTACCCCTTTATCTTTTAACTTTTTCAGCGCATCAATAAAAATATCAACATTTTTTACCGGGGCAATACGGCCCAAAAATAAGATCGAATTTTTTTTCTTATATATTAGGGGATCCGGCTTAAAAAAATCGGTGTCTATCCCTACGGGCATAATTTTTGTTTTTTTAAACTGAGCCGTAAAAGACTGCGGCGAGGTGCAGAATACTCTATCGGAAAGAAAAACTGCGATTCTGGTCTTCCAGCTGCCCTTTGCATGATTTCGCCACATAACTATCTTTTTCCCCAAGATCTTCCATATGAATCCGCCTAGAAGAACGTACTCTTGATTCATGTGCACAAACACCGCATCGTAATTATTCCGCTCGCGCCAAATATAACGATAAAAACGCGTGAGATACTGTAAGCGCGAACGCTTCTTCTCTTTACCTAGT
>MEYI01000017.1:8177-8618 GCA_001773975.1 Candidatus Azambacteria bacterium RBG_16_47_10 | reverse complement strand
GATGCGCGCCCTCCTCAAGACAAATAACGGTCATGCGTTCACAGTGTTTTGCAAGCCCAACGATCCATCGGTGGAAAAACCCGAGCACTGCATCATGTTCATCAACCTTTTGCGTAACAATTAAGAGACGCATACGCGTAATTATTGCATAGGCTCTTTAAGACGAAGAAGCCAATTCTTATTTTCTATAAACCAAGCAACAAAATCTTCTACTCCTTTCTCAATAGAAACGCGAGGGCGATATTTAAGATCGCGGCGTGCTTTCGTAGTATCAGCAATTGTTGCAGGAACATCTCCCGCTTGGATCGGCAAAAGATTCATCACGGCCTTCTTTCCAATGCGTTTTTCGATCATCCGAATAAAATCAAGGAGAGAAGTCGCCTTGTCTCCGCCCAAATTATATATTTCATATGTAAGAGTCTTCCTCTCAAGAAGCGCGAG
>MEYI01000017.1:4824-8139 GCA_001773975.1 Candidatus Azambacteria bacterium RBG_16_47_10 | reverse complement strand
TTTTCCCGCGATTATATACATCAATACGCTTTCCCGCAAGAATGTTTTTTGTGAATTTAAAAAGCGCGAGATCGGGTCTTCCATATCGCCCATACACGGTGAAAAAGCGCATGCCTGCGGTTTCGATACCGTAAAGCGAATGGTAAGAATACGCGAGTACTTCGTTCGCTTTTTTCGACGCAGCATACACTGAAATAGGATGATCTGTTGCATCGTTTTCAGAGAAAGGCATTTTTTTATTATCTCCGTACACTGAACTTGATGATGCAAAAAGCACTCGCTTTATCCCGTGATGTCTCGCAACCTCAAAGATATTTAACGCTCCTAAATAATTTGAGTCAGCATATGCCCATGGATCTTTTAGCGAAAATCGAACTCCTGCTTGCGCCGCAAGATGCACAATAACATCCGGCTTCTCTTTTTCGACAACTTTCTCGAGCGTTTTATAATCAGCGATTGATATTTTATAAAAATGAAATGTTTTGTATTTCTCAAGCAAACGGTGCCGTGCCTGTTTCATGCGCACATCGTAATAAGGAGTAAAATTATCAATACCAATAACCATATCTCCTTGTTCAAGAAGCGCCAGCGCACAATGATATCCGATAAACCCCGCGGTTCCCGTTACTAAAATTTTTCTCTGCTGTTTTTTTATCGCCATAAACAAGGATATGGATTACACACCCGCATTCTCTTCGTCTCCGTACACTCCTCGAAGAATATTAATATCTTTTCCGCTTGCGCATAATAAATCTTTATTTTTACGCACAAATGCCTCAAGAAGCTCGATTCCCACTGTATCACCTTTCAGCTCCCGCGCATACATCTCATGAAATGCCGCAAAATCCTTGATAAAGCAGTTGCCTCCTGCGCCCCGGCCACTTTTATGCACCGGATCAATATACTTCTCCGGGAACCACGGATTATTAAGAATAAAATCTTTCACCGTTTGCCATTCAATGCCATACACCTGTGAAAGATCATATAAGATATTCGCAAAAACGATCGTCGCATATCCAAGCGTGTTGTGCGTGTATTTTAAAAATTCCGCTTCTTCGACAGGAGCAATTTTTACATACCCTGCTTTCGGATGAAGACGAATGATCTCTTCCGCGATTTTTTTATACTCTTTTGTATCTTCCGGAATGCCGACGATGACGCGATCCGGATGATCGACATCGTATCGCACGGAAGATTCACGAAGAAATTCCGGCGAATGCACGATAAATTTATTCGGATATTGCGCGCATAATTTTCGCGTCGTTCCGGGAGGAATCGTCGATTTGATGATTGCAACTTTTCCATCTCCCACAACGCTCACTGCATCTCGCACAATACTGTCGTCAAATCCTTTTGTGGTTGTTGGTGTCGGAACCGCAATGAACACGTAATCACATTCAGCAATACGATCTTTGTTTCCGATATATTCTTGATCGAGTGAATAGCGAACCACAACAAACCCCCGATCCTCATAGTGATCGGCATAGTTTTTTCCTATCCATCCCTGCCCGATAAATCCAATTTTTACTTTTGTATGCATTGCTCCCATGTTTGTTTATATACCTCCATATATGCTTCTTGTGTCGGCTGGACCGGTAACGATGCCTGCACTGTCGTCTTCTTTTCTACCACTGAACCTATGGCATCAGCAAGCGCTTGCGTGCCGCCTACGGGCACCACAAGCCCATTCTCGCCGTGTTTGACGATCTCTCCGGCAATACCGACATCCGTCATGATTACCGGACATCCCGCCGCTTCCGCCTCTATCGGTGTCCGCCCATACCCCTCGTAATTCGATGTGAGCACGAACACATCTGCGGTCTTGTAGTATGACGCGAGATCGTCCGTCCAGTTCTCGAGCATAATATTCTTTTCGAGACAATATTTTTCAATCAGCGTTTCATAATTTTTCTTTTCCGGCCCATTACCGACAATGACCAGCCCCGCCTTGGGATGTTTTTTGACCACCTCCGCCATCGCGGAGATCGCCATCGGAATATTTTTTTCTCTTGTAAATCGCGATGCCATAAGCGCGATGAAATCAAACTGTGGATATTTTTTATGCAGATCTGTTTTTATGGGAGCATTTTTTATTTTCTCCGTATCCACGAAAATAGGGAGCACTATGGGTTCAGCTTTTAGCGTATAGCTTTTAGCTTTTAGAGAATTCTTGATGCGTTCGGAAACAACACGGATGCCACTTGCGCGCGGGATAAGAAATTTCGCCATGCATACGCGAATCCAGTTCACCAATGACTCATTTTTAAAATACGGACTAAACAGATCGGTGTGCATTTGCAACTGCAAAGGAATTCCGAATTTTCGCGCCGCGCACCACCCTGCCAGTCCAGCCTCAAACGGATCCTGGCATGTGATCAATGAATTATGAATTGGGAATTTTGGATTTTTAATAATTCGCTTCGCAATTGTATACGCATCAACACCGTAAAGCCATTTACTACGCGAATATGTGGGATAAACCAGAATGTTCTCCGCTATTTTCTTATTCCTGATTCCTGATTCCTGATTCATGATTCCTGTCGTGAAAACAATAATATGCAACTCGTCTGCGAGCGCGCCATATTCTTTCATCCTTGTTTGCGCATCCGAGCCGTCTTTTACAATATTCTCGTCGCGCGAGATCATGAGTACGTTCATATGCCGAGTGTATGAATGGTCTTTTCGATCATCGGCTCCTTGGAAAATCGTTTCACCGTTTCCTTTGCGTTACGCGCAAGCTCGCCTGCAAACGACGCATCGCCGCACACGCGGACGATCGCATCGGTCAATTTCTTTCCGTCGCCAAAGGACACAAGAATACCATCTTTTCCGTTTGTAATAACCTCGGGATTACCGCACACATCGGTGGTTATCACTGGCGTTCCCAGCGCCATCGTTTCAATAAGCTGATGAGAAAATCCTTCATAGGCGGTATTGAGCACAAACACATCCGCTGAGCGCACATACCGTGCAAGCTCATTGGGCGGTAATTTTCCTGTCATAGTGATCGCATCTGACAAACCGCGCTCGGCGATATCTTTTTCGAGCCGGTCCTGTTCAGGGCCTGATCCGATGATCACCAATGTTGCATCGGAGTGTGCTTTTTTTACATCCGTAAAGCTTTCAATAAGAGCAGAAAATCCTTTCCAGGGCACCAGCCGCCCGACTGACACGATGACCGTTCCTGAAAGACCAAGCTCCGCGCGCGTCTCTGCTTTTGTTTCAGGAACAAACTGCGCGTCATACGTATTATAGATGACCGTTATCATTGATACAGGGATACCCCACTGCGCAACGATCTTTTTTAAATACTCG
>MEYI01000017.1:3199-4794 GCA_001773975.1 Candidatus Azambacteria bacterium RBG_16_47_10 | reverse complement strand
ACCACATACCGCTGCGCCGCACGACGCAATTCAGTGATTATGGAAAATCTCTTTTTCTGAAACGCTTCGATATTCACCCCATCCGGATGCGCGTTGCGATACTGCTCCCATGCGTAATCGCCTACCACTTTTACTGCGAAATGTTTTCCTAAAAGCGCCGCGGCACACAATGCAGGCACTCCCACGCTCACGGGGTCTTGCGCAAACACACCATCGGCATTCTTCGCCATGCGCACTACTTTGAAAAAATATGCAACATGACGCACGATCTTCGGCAAATGCCGGACATCGCGAAAACTCGCCACATCGATACGAATGCCATGCAGTGGAAATTCTTCCGTAAGGATCTTCGTGTATGTCGCAGGGCCACCGATATCCGGCGCTGATATGCCTGTGGCGACAAGTACATGCCGTTTCCTTTCCGGACGCTCACCGATAATGCCATCAAATACCCCCTCCATGCGCTTACCGATAAGATCCCAGTCATACTGCTCTACAACAAGCCGTTTGGCATTGGCAACGATCTTCGTGCGGATAGCGTGATCATCCAATACATACCGCACCGCATGCGCGATGCTTTTCGGATCATCCACTGCGCAAAAAATACCGGTCGGTTCTTTATCCGGATTTTTTTCCGGATCAAAAAGAAAATCACCGATACCGCCCACCGGTGTTGCGATCACCGGAATACCTGCCGCCATCGCCTCCACAAACGAACTCCCGAAACCCTCAGAGCGCGAAGGGCGGCAAAATATATCAGATACCGCGAGATACTGCGGGACATCTTCGAGAGCAATGTGTCCGAGAAACCGCGCGCGAGCGCCAAGACCGTATTTTTTCGCCAGCAATTTCAGCTTTTCTTCATCTGGACCGGTGCCAAGGATAAGCAACTTAATATGCGCATCAAGCGAACGCAAGGACATAATGAGGTCATCCACCCCGTTTTTTTGCACAAGCCGCGAGGTGGTGATGATAAACGCATCACCTTCTTTTTTTTCGAGCATCTGCTTCATTTTCCCGATGGTCTTTTCATCGAACGTGCGGGAAAAATAGCGAATGGCAACGCCATTAGGGATCACCTCGCTTGTGCCGCGAAATCCCATGGAACGAGCAAACGCATCCAGATACTGCGATATCGGCTGGACGAAATGAGCGCGCTTAAAAACAAGCTTATAGAGCGGAAACACCGCGCGGATACGCAGACGCTTTGTGATATGTGCAATGGAATCCCCCTCCTGCAACGTGAGTAAAAACGGCACACGACGATAGATGCATGTAAAAAACATCGCGGGAAACCCCGCATACGACATCATCGCCCACACCATGTCATACGGATGCCGGCGATGGAGCTCCACCGCTTTAAAAAAAGCGAGGATAGGAAAAAGTATTTTATTGAGATACAAGGGAAATCGCACCAGCTCTTTCGGCGTCGGATGCCGCATTGTAAACCCGATACGATGCACGGTGACATTCCCGATCTTTTCGCGCCGAGGCAACGCGCTATCAAATTGTAGCGCGATCAGATCAAACGAAATATCACCGATGCGATCGGTAATGTTTTTTATTGCGAGCTCTGCTCCGCCCGCGAGCGGCAG
>MEYI01000017.1:3024-3144 GCA_001773975.1 Candidatus Azambacteria bacterium RBG_16_47_10 | reverse complement strand
AAATATGCGCATGGTCAAAACAATGACGGGATGTTTTTCACCGGAAAATTTTCCTCGATCGCCTGTTTTGGTGTATGATAAAGAGCATATGAAAAAAGTGCTTTTTGTTATTACCAAAGC
>MEYI01000017.1:0-2977 GCA_001773975.1 Candidatus Azambacteria bacterium RBG_16_47_10 | reverse complement strand
CGAAAGACGACGGGTTTGATGTCGTTGTGGCAAGCGAGGGCAACAGTTACTTCTATGAAACGCTTTCCGCGCTTGCTGTTCCCTTCCATGAAATAAAAAGTGCGAAACGCGATATCAATGCGGCATCAGATATGCGGCTATTTTTTGAATTACTTTCTCTTTTCCGAAAGGAAAAACCGGATGTCCTGCATTTAAACAGCTCGAAGATCGGCACCGTGGGCGCGATCGCGGGACGCTGTGCGGGAATTAAAAATATCATTTTTACTGCTCATGGCTGGGTGTTCAATGAACCGCGATCATCAGCACAGAAATATCTTTTCATTCTCATCTCAAAATGTGCGGCGCTGTTTCAAAGAACGATCATCTGTGTTTCCGACTACGACCGTCAGCGCGCGATCCATTACCGTGTCGCGAAGCCGGAGAAACTCATCACCATTCACAATGGTATTGATGCTGATGCGATCCCCTTCCTCGTAAAAAAAGAGGCGCGGGAAAAATTAAACATCCCGGAAGACGCGTTCGTCGTCGGCACGATCGCAAATTTCTACGCGACAAAATCACTGGATACGCTTATTTTCGCCGCGATCTCGTCGGCAAACCTTGAAAACATTCGTTTCGTCATCATCGGCGACGGCCCGGAAAAAGAGAAAATGGAGCGCTTGATCGAGAAGTACCAGCTTACAAAGAATTTTATCCTGCCCGGGGTTATTAAAGATGCAAATATCTATCTCAAAGCGTTTGACATCTTTGCGCTTCCGTCAAAAAAGGAAGGGCTTCCCTACGCGCTTCTTGAAGCGATGGCGGCACATCTCCCATGCATCACGTCCGATGTCGGCGGGATCCCTGAGATCATTGAAAACGATCAGAACGGCATCGTGATCAAAGATATCACGCCGGGAAAAATATGGAATGCGATCGCCGGACTTAAAAAAGATAAGAAAAAAGCGCGCGCATTGGGCGCGCAGGCGCATACAACAGTGGAAAAGCAATTCTCGCTTGATGCGATGCGCAAAAAAACACTCGCGCTCTATCACGCCGACGCTACGCACACAAAAAAGGAAGAAACGCAGTCAGCCTAAAGCACATCTCGAGGCAGAAGCCATATATAGGCACCCAGCAAAAAGCAAATGATCGCCATGCTTAAAAACACGGCGGAGAATCCGAATTCCTGAATAAGCACGCCGCCAATAAGCGCGGCACTTCCGCTTGAAATAGCGGCGATCCCCTCCCAGCTTCCCCACTGCTGAATAGAATCATCTTTATCCGTGTGGCTCGCATATAAAGAATCGAATGCCGGGGCACCGAGCGCCATGCCGACGGCCCACAGCACCTGTGTGACAACAAGCTGAGACATGGATGCCATGAACGCATAACTGAGAAATGCGGCACCGCGAATAATATAGCCTATCGCAAGCAAAAGCTCCTGCTCTTTCATGCGCAATTCCCAGCGGGAGAACAACAACGTCAAAATACCGGCAACGATCATAAATAACCCCCAGGTAAATCCTGCGGTCGCGACAGACCCTCCCATATTCTCGATGAAGATCGCATAAAACGGAACAAAAAGACCAAAAACAAACACCAATATGGTGTTTGCCATGACCAATATACGCAAACTCCTATTGAGCTTTATATTCGGGAGAAAAAGTTTAAACGCCTGCTTTATATCCATCGCGATGTCTTGTGTATGCGTGTATTATACCGCGCACGGCGCTATGCGCCAAGCCCTGTAGAAGCATTTCCGCTGTCGCAAAGTGGCATTGGCGAATCCGGAACATCTTAATACTGTAGTGTAGTCGCAATTTTTACCTATAGGTAAAAATTGCGACGGAAACAATTTTAAGAAGTGATTTTTCGAAAACATATAAAACACATGCTCTCTATAAACCGCGCTTGAGACTATTTTTTATCGCTTCGCGGTTGTCGAAGTGCTTCTACGGGGCAAGCCATGCCTCCGTCTTTTCGATGATGCGCCGCATTACCTCCACCGCGTGCGCCGGATCATCGCCCACCGCTGTTTCTCCGGACAACATCGTCGCAGATGCGCATTCGCGTACCGCATCAGCAACATCATTTATCTCCGCGCGGAACGGAATGTATGAATGCATCAAACTTTCAAGCATTTGTGTTGCGACGATAACGAACTTGCCTTCCTTCCGGCATTTCTGAATAAGGTCATTCTGGATCTGCGGCATATCCGCATAATCTTCCTGGAGCGCGAGATCTCCGCGCGCGATCATAATACCGTACGATTCCTTTACTATCGCATCGATATCTTCCACCGCAGACGCGGTTTCAATTTTTGCAATAATGCGCGGGGCATAATCGGGCGCATGCTGCGCAATAATATCCTTGAATAACTTTATATCTTCTGCGCGCTCCACGAATGACAACGCAACATAATCATACCCGAGCTTCGCGCCGGCAACCGCGAGCTCGGCATCCGCCTTGATGTTCGCGCCAAACCCGAACGACATCCCCGGGATCGTCACACCCTTACGCGGACCGATGGAACCGGAAAACAAAACATCAGTGATAGCCGTATCATCCGAGAGCTCGCGCACCTGTAATGCCGCCTGCCCGTCGCCGATGTACAACATTGAATCGGAACGGACATTGCTCCAAAAATAATGATTCGTTACGGTCGTCCCTTTTTCCTCCCCCGCTATTTCTTTTGCGGAAATAATAAATCGTTCTCCCTTTGTCACTTTGATCGGCTCCTGGTTTTCAAGCCGAATTTTAATACCACCAAAATCCTGAAGTGTTTCGATACCTTCTGCGCCGCTGTGTACGATCGTTTCTTTCACTGCATGAAAACGCTGTTCGCCGATATCAGGCTTTTCAATGGAATATGAAATACGGAAAATGGAAACTCCTTCTTTTATGAGATCCTTGATCTGTTCCTGCTTCTCCGATGCGGGACCGATCGTTGCCACGATGCGTGTGCGCATAAATAAAATGATTTAAAAATGAAACG
>MEYI01000016.1:11050-13017 GCA_001773975.1 Candidatus Azambacteria bacterium RBG_16_47_10 | reverse complement strand
GCGACGCGTTATTAAAACAGCAAAAGGTCCGTATGAAATGACACCGAAAGAAGGGTCGGTGCAGATTTGCATGTGCGGGCTTTCCAAAAGTCAGCCGTTCTGTGATAAATCATGTCGTGCGGTAAAGGATGAAGAAGAGGGGAAATTGTATGAATACGACGCTGAAGGAAACAGGAAGGAGATTTGATAGTGATCGACAAGCTGAGGTATTATAAAACCATGCCTTTTAAACACATTCCGCTTATTCTCGCCGGGATCGCCGCCGTGACATTCATTGTCGGGTATGTTCTTATTTCAAGACAGCTTGGTTCGGTCCGGAAGGAAACACAGACCATGATGGGAAAAAGCGTCGTAACCCCGATCATTCCGCGCGCGAGTGAAACGGCAAGTGCGGCGCAATAATATGAAAACCGCAAAACGGATACTAAAAAGTTTCAGACACGCATTCAAAGGGATCCACGAGGCGTTCGTAGAGGGGCAGAATTTCAGGATCATGGTGTATGGCGTGCTCGCATCATTGGTGGTGTTTGGCATGAAGCCGATCTCTTCCGTATACATGACGGCGCTTATTTTTTCGGGCGCGTTTATGCTTGTGGTAGAGTTAGTGAACACCGCGATGGAAAAGGGGCTGGATCTGGTACTTCCAGCATCGCTTGAAGAGATACGTGTTATCAAAGACATCATGGCTGCGGCATCGCTCGTCGCATCCATATCTTGGTTTCTCATTCTTATGCTCGCGCTTATCGCATAATATGAAATTATTCGCGCGCTTTTTCAGAGACTGCGCATTTTTTTTCGACAGAAGGTTTTTTATTTCCGTTGTGGCATATGCGGTGTTTCTTGTCGTCGTGATGGTTGCCGCAGAAGCGGTCGAGGGAAGGGGATTATTCATGGTGTTTGACGGGGTGATGCTTGAGCGCATCATTGAGGCGCGTACCGATTTTCTCACCATGGTCATGCGCGACGCGACGATGCTGGGGCATTGGATGGTCGTGTGGCTGTTTGTTGCGATCATTGGGTTGGAATTGGCAGCACGGAGAAGGATCACGCATTTTGTCTCGTTACTGCTTTCCGTCGGGGGAGCGTCCGTCGTGGCATTGGCGCTGAAACAATTATTGGTCCGCCCGCGCCCTGATCTGCTTGCGATCGTTTCAGAAACGACATTCAGCTTTCCGTCGGGCCACAGTTCGCTTTCTCTTGCGTTCTACGGCATTTTGATTTATTTTCTACTACGGTGTTCGTGCGACGTATGGGCAAAATACGTAGGGGTTTTCGCGGCTGTTGTCGTTATCGCACTGGTAGGATTTTCTCGGATATATCTTGGCGTGCATTGGCCGTCCGATGTGATCGGTGGGTACGTGCTGACTGCCGGATGGCTGTATGTGGTCATTTCACAGGCGGAACACATAGAAAAGAAGAAAAAAGCCGTGAAAGTGAGTGTTTAAGCGATATTTCAGGAAATGTATGGTTTTCTGAAAACCCCAGAAAACACAGGGAATAATGCATTGTTGTAGTTCGGGTGAAATGAATAAGCAACCACTTTTTATTTTGACGGTGGTCTGTAATTCATGTATACTTGAGATATGCCAATGCCTAAAAAAGATAGAAAGAAATGTCTTGTTTGTGGCAAAGAAACGGCACGCGCCGGGTATACGTATTGCAGTAATGCATGCCAGATTGAATATCAGTATGTGGCGTATATTGAAAAGTGGAAGGCAGGGAAAGAAAGTGGATTGCAGGGACTAGGCATAGTCTCCAGACATGTTAAACGGTATCTGCGGAGAAAGTTTGGAAATAAGTGTTGTGTGTGCGGATGGGCAAAGATTAATCCAATAACAGGGCAAGTCCCATTAGTTGCCGACCATATCGATGGTAATTGGAGGAATAACAGCGAGAGCAATCTTCGTTTGATTTGTCCAAATTGTGATGCGCTGACGTCAACGTATGCCGGATTAAATAGAGGAAAT
>MEYI01000016.1:10171-11042 GCA_001773975.1 Candidatus Azambacteria bacterium RBG_16_47_10 | reverse complement strand
AAGTAAAAGAGTAATAGAGGGTCGCCTTATAAAAGGATTACGCCGGAGTAACTCAGTGGCAGAGTAGCTGTTTCGTAAACAGCAAGTCGCGAGTTCGACTCTCGCCTCCGGCTCCACTAAAGAGAAAAGCCGCACTGGATACCCAGTGCGGCTTTTTGTTTCGCTCTTTGTTCACATACTTTTTGCATGCCGATAATTTTGCTCTCTCGCTATTTCGATTGAGAGCTTTAGGCAAAATTGGTATATCGCTTTTATGATCCAGCGATGTTGCTCCATGAGGTTCTCGTCAGAGAGAAGTTTGGTAATTTCCTTCATCTCTTGAAAAAAATCTCCATGGGATGAAATCCCAATCCCTGCTCCGTTTGCTGCTTTGCACAGGATGAGAAAAGTATCCGCCTCCATCGCTGGTCGCTCATCTGGGTTTTCGATGTCCACCCCCACGACGATAGTGATGAGTGCTGCTAAACGCCGAGGTGCTTCGCGCTCGAAAGCTCTTCCTGATAGCATGTTGTCGATATCGATCGCGGCGTCCGCTGCCAGTAGTGCGATATCTGTGTTCACCAGTGATGGCATGTCAAAACCTCCTATGTATGTGTTTTTTTGTGTGGTATGCGTATTGTCAACGAGCATTGAGACCATAGTATAATTATTGCAAAATGTCAAGGTTTCCAACGCGAGATATTTCCTATAAAATAAGACAATTACTATGATCAATTTCAAAGAAAAAATCGCTAACCTTACGGAGGGCCTTCAGAACATGAAGGACCGTCTTTGACTTAGCAGTACTTCATAAAGATATTCTCGCGCTTGAGGCGAAAACACTCGAAGAACATTTCTGGGAAGATCACCAGAAGGCGGCTGTCGTGACCGC
>MEYI01000016.1:7380-10115 GCA_001773975.1 Candidatus Azambacteria bacterium RBG_16_47_10 | reverse complement strand
TCGCAAAGATCGCCGAGGATCATGCGTTCATCACGACGCTCGGGGAGGGTGCCGAGCGGGAACAATTCGAGCAGGAACTGGAAAAGCGCATCGGTGAATACGACCGGCAATTTGAACGCGCGCGGCGCACCAAGTTATTCTCTGGAAAATACGATAAGAGCAACGCCATTCTTTCTATCTATGCGGGCGCAGGCGGGCAAGACGCGCAAGATTGGGTATCTATGCTGTTGCGCATGTATGTGCGGTATGCGGAAGCGCAGGGGTGGAGCGTGGCGGTCGTCCATCAGCATTTCGGTGAGGGGTCCGGCGAAGAAGGGCCGGTGACGAAAAATGTCACGATAAAGATATCGGGTAAATTCGCATATGGCCATGTGCGCAAAGAAATGGGCGTGCACCGCTTGGTGCGCGTGTCGCCGTTCTCCGCACAGAAACTCCGGCACACATCGTTCGCATTTGTGGAAGTGATGCCCGAAGTGGAAGAGATGGACACGATCAATATCCCGAAAGAAGATCTGGAGTTCGATACGTTCCGTTCATCGGGTCCGGGCGGGCAGAATGTGAACAAGCGGGAAACTGCGGTGCGCATTCGCCATATCCCGACCGGTATCATCGTGGCCTGCCAGTCGCAGCGCAATCAGCAGGCGAACAAGGAAGAAGCGATGCGCTTATTGGTGTCGCGTCTTGCGGCGGAGCTTGAAAAGCAAAAAGCGAAAGAAATATCCGATCTGAAAGGTGAGCGGGTGAATATCGAGTGGGGAAGTCAGATACGTTCGTATGTTCTGCATCCGTATCAGATGGTAAAAGACCATCGCACGGGCGCGGAAACGTCGCGCGTGAAGGATGTGCTACAGGGAGATATCGATCTGTTTATCGAAGCGGAGTTCGGGATAGAGAGTAGAATCTAGCAGCTAGAATCTAGAAACTGGCATTTAGAAGTTAAAAAGCAGAAATAAAATGGGTAGAAAAAGTTTATTTTGTGTGTTATTCTAATTTCTAGATTCTAATTTCTAGATTCTGCCCCCCCTCCCATGATCACTTTTGAAAATGTTTCGAAATTCTATAACGCGCATCCCGCGCTTGATGATGTATCACTCACGATCGCGCAGGGAGAATTCATCTCTATCGTCGGGCAATCCGGCGCGGGGAAATCAACATTGCTGAAATTACTGCTCGCGGAAGAAAAAGCGAGCGAAGGAAAGGTGACACTCGACGGCAAAGACGTCGCCGCGATCTCGCAGAGAGAATTGCCGTTCTTCCGGCGCAGGATCGGCACGATATTTCAGGATTTCAAATTGCTCACGCAAAAGACCGCATATGAAAATATCGCGTTCGCCATGGAAGTATCGGGAAGAAGCAAGAAAGAAATCCAAGAAGACGTTCCGCAGATCTTGCAGTTGGTCGGCCTTGAACAAAAGGCACATCAATTCCCGCGCCAGCTTTCGGGCGGAGAACAACAGCGTGTCGCGATCGCGCGGGCGTTGGTGCATCAGCCCGATATCATCATTGCCGATGAGCCGACAGGAAATCTCGATCCGCTCAATACATGGGACGTGATCCGTCTTCTGACCAAGATCAATGAATTGGGAACGACGATCATTTTGGCCACGCATGATCGGGAGATCATTAATACGATCAACAAACGGGTGGTAAGCCTTGATAAAGGCAAGGTCATCCGCGATGAGCAAGGGGGAAGATACATACTCTAATCACTATGATGTTAACAGTACGACGGATCATAAAAGCAGGGTTTCAGGATTTTTGGCGCAACGGATGGCTGTCTGCCGCCACGGTGTCTGTTATGGCGCTCGCACTTTCCATGGTGATGGGGTTGCTGTTGTTGTCCGTGCTCACCGAAGCACTTATCACCAATCTCGAAAACAAGATCGATGTCGCGGTGTATTTCAATCCCGGCACGGAAGAAACTGATGTGTTGAAAATAAAGAACGATCTGTTCTCGCTTCCCGAAGTGAAGAATGTCGCGTATGTTTCTGAAGAAGATGCATTGGCGCGATTTAAAGAACGGCACAAGGACGATCCGATCATTTCACAGGCGCTTGATGAATTGGATGTGAATCCGCTTGAAGCGAGCTTGAATATCAAGGTAAAAGACACGGCGCAGTTTCCTGCGGTAGTGAGTTTCTTGGAGCGGAGCGAATATCAGGCGATCGTAAGCAAGGTGAATTATTACGAAAACAAAGATGTGATCATGCGCCTTACGGCAGCGATCTCCGCCATCAGAAAGGGCGGTGCGGCGCTCAGCATCATTCTCGGCGTCATCGCGGGGCTTGTGGCGTTCAATACCATTCGCATTACCATTTACACATTGAAGGACGAGATCGGCATCATGAAGCTCGTGGGCGCGACGAACTGGTTCGTCCGAGGGCCGTTTTTGATCGCGGGTGCGCTGTATGGTGTTGTTGCATCGCTTGTCACGATGTTTGTGTTCTATCCACTTGTGTTCGCATTGTCTCCAGCAATGAGCCGATTCTTCCCGGGAGCCGATCTTTTAGTATATTTTCAGCATAATTTTCTTGCGCTGTGGCTTATCCTCTTGTCGGTAGGCGTGGTATTGAGCGTGGCGGGGAGCGTTATCGCCATCGGCAAGTATTTGAAAATTTAAAACGTATCGTGTACACTGGGCGGTGCCGATATCCGGCATCGTTTTTTTGTATATTTTGCGGGATCATCTAGTGGTAGGATGCAGCTCTCTGAAAGCTGTCACCTTGGTTCGAATC
>MEYI01000016.1:1471-7273 GCA_001773975.1 Candidatus Azambacteria bacterium RBG_16_47_10 | reverse complement strand
AAAAATTGCGTCGAAATGAGCACATTTCGACGAACGATTTATTTTATTTTTATGAAAGTGTATATCGCGATAAAATACGAGAAAGATAAAAATCCGGAAATTATATCAGAATTAAAAGATATAATTAGCGCTTCAGGACATACCCCGTATGCATTTATCGATGAAGGATATATTGCGGAGGAAAAAGAAATGATGGAGAGAGCTTTGGAAAAGCTCGATCAACATGATGTTCTGCTCATAGAGGCATCGAATGAGTCTTTTGGAGTTGGTATTGAAGCAGGTTATTTTTTCCAATCAGGAAAACCTATAATCGTAGCATCCCAAGAACAAAGCAAAATTTCCCGTACACTGAAAGGCATTGCGACCAATTACATTCTCTATAAAGACCTTAGAGATTTGCGCGATAAGCTAATGGAAATTTTAAGGTAGAATAATGGTGGCCGACCCTATTCTCCGTTCTATTCTCGGGTCATGAAGCTCGTGGAAGATGAGCGCATGTACTTGCGAGAAGAAGTGCTCAAGATGGTTCTCAACGCTCGAGAATGGTTGAAGCAGTTTGGTTTCGATCTCAAGGTGTACGACGGGTGGCGTTCCGTGGAGCTTCAAGAGAATCTTTTCTGGTTTTACATGCGGGCATTTACGGCCAGCAAGTTTAACCAGAAGGAGCAGTTTGAGCGGTTGACCGACTTTGCCTCCATCAAGGCCTATTTCGAGAGTCTTCCGCCAGAAACTCAAACGGTCATCCGCGAGGCAAACCGCACCTTTGTGAGTTGGCCATCAAAAGATCCAAAAGCGCCCAGTCCGCACACTACCGGCGGCTCGGTTGATGTTTGGCTCTTCGAAAACGGGACGGCGGCAAATCTCGGTGTGCCGTTTGACTGGATGGAGGAAAACGCCGGCGCCTTCTATCACCTCAAGCTGCGGAGAAGCAGGTTTACCGGCAATGACAGAAAAATCTGCCGTAATCGATCCAAGCTCATTCTTGCGATGGCAAGCGCTGGTTTCAGTTGTTACGGGCCAGAGTTCTGGCACTTCAACTACGGGAATCAGATGGATGCCCTGGTGAGAGGAGGCGCTGCACGTTACTCATACATCGAGCCGTAGAAAGATACTTCTCTGTTCTTCAAAGAGTGGTCGCTAAATACGACCGCTCTTTTCTTTTATCATATGAAAGCATAAATCAACGAGAGAACGGAGCGTTTATTATTTTGCAGATTTTTGCTACGATGTAACCATATTATGAAAAATAATAGGCATAAAAAAATTCGTGTCGCGATTTTGTTCGGCGGAAAATCAGCCGAGCACGAGGTTTCCATAATGTCTGCCAGAAATGTATATCAGGCGTTAGATAAAACTAAATATGAGATAACGGTTATTGGTGTTACTAAGGCCGGACACTGGTTACCGATGCCGGATAACTTTCTTTTACAAGAACCGAAAATAAAAAAAGAGCTTGCTAGGCAAGAAAACCAAGCTGATATAGCTTTGATACCAGCAAAAGCTAGCTTTTCTTTGTCTGAAGCAGAAACCAAGAAGACATCATTTGATGTAGTGTTTCCTGTGCTACACGGCCCATATGGAGAAGATGGTTCCATGCAGGGTTTATTGAAGCTGGTCGGCGTCCCATTTGTTGGTGCCGGCGTTTTGGGTAGTGCGGTCGGGATGGACAAAGACGTAATGAAAAGATTGCTTCGCGATGCCGGTTTACCGATTGGTAAATTTATTACTCTTGCTGTGCATGAGAAAATACCATCCTTTGCATATATCAAAAAAACTTTAGGTTTGCCATTCTACATCAAACCAGCTAATCTAGGATCTTCTGTTGGCGTAAATCGAGTAAAAAATAGCAAAGAATATAAGGTAGCAATAGAAGAATCTTTTACATACGACAACAAAATCATAATCGAAGAAAATATTGAGGGCAGAGAAATTGAATGTTCAGTACTAGGTAATGAGCATCCAATTGCATCTTTGCCCGGCGAGGTCGTGACTAATAAAACCCATCACTCTTTTTACTCATATGATGCAAAATATCTTGACGAGCATGGCGCCGAATTACTTATTCCTGCTCCGTTAGATAAAAAACAAATCAAGACTGCACAAGACATGGCCGTCAAAGTATTTAAAACGTTGTGCTGTGAAGGGATGGGTCGGGTTGATTTTTTCCTAAAAACAGACGGTACTTTGATAGTAAATGAAATAAATACTATTCCTGGGTTTACATCTATTAGTATGTATCCAAAACTGTGGGAGGCTAGCGATATGTCCTATACAAAGTTGATTGACAAGCTTATTGAATTAGCGATTGAGCGTTTTAACAAAGAAAAAAAGCTTATAACTACACGATAATACAAACAAACGAAAACAACTTTTTCAAATTACTCAAACTCGTTAAGAATCATGATGATTGGATGGATGAGACAGTTAATTTGATTGCGAGTGAAAATAGATTAAGTCCATTGATAAATAATGTGATGAAATCTGATTTCGGCAATCGAGTGGCTGAAGGATGGATCAGCGAAAGAGTTTTCCCTGGAAGTCAATACTATGACCAGATAGAAAAATACGGCATGGATTTGGTGTGCGATATTTTTAAAGCAGAGTTTGCAGATATTCGTCCGATTTCAGGGTCAATGGCCAATATGATTGTTTTCAGTGCCTTTACAAAACCTGGCGATACTATTGCATCCATATCAATATCATCAGGAGCCCATATTAGTATGGCTGGATATGCCCCTAAAAATGTTTTTGGATTGCGGGTTATTGAATTACCGTTTAACAATGACGATTTGGCTATAGATATAGATAAATCAATTGAGATTATACGGAGAGAGAAACCCAAGATACTCGTCCTGGGAGGGTCAGTCTTATTATTTAGTCAGCCAGTGAAAGAGCTTTCAAAAGTTTGCAAAGAAATAGGGGCTATTGTTTTATTTGATGCGGCGCATGTAGCAGGATTAATAACTACGGGTGATTTTCCTAACCCATTTGATGATGGCGCCGATATTGTAACCATGACGGTTTGTAAAACAATACCAGGGCCGCAACATGCTTTCATTTTATCTAGAGCAAATCTCTCTAATAAGATCAAGAAAACTACTTTTCCTGGATTTCTTTCTGGACATCACTTGCACGAAACCGTGGCCAGCGTTCTTGTAATGGAAGAAATGAAAATTTTCGGAAAAAGTTATATTGATCAAGTCTTAAAAAACGCAAAGGCGTTAGCGGTAAGTTTGTCAGATTTAGGGTTCAATGTTCTTGCAAAAAGCAGGGGATACACCGACACACACATGTTACTTATTGATATTTCTCCTGTAATCTCAGCTCCGGACGCAGAAAAACTGCTTGAATCTGCGAATATTATTGTGAATAGAAACTTACTCCCGGGAGACTCCTCTTTTTTGAAACCAAGCGGCTTAAGAGTCGGAACACCCGAGATGACTAGGCTTGGTGCTAAGGAAAGTGATATGGGTGAAATCGCTTCATTTTTCAAAAGAGTGCTTCTAGATAAAGAAAATACAGACAACATTAAAAATGATGTGATAACTTTTAGAAAGCGTCTTAAGAAAATCCAATACTCTTACCAAGAGAATGAATATGAGGAATAAAACAAGCGACCAAGAGGGTGGCGGATCTTTACTATACCCTGAGAAATATGAAAATCCATTTTTTATTGATAAATATACAGCCCTTTGGGCGTATGGCTATAAAAATGGAATTGGATATTCCGAGGGGCTATATCGAACTATCAACGAATTAGGCTTTACCTACTTTGAACGAAACGGAAACTACAAAATTCTTGACATCGGTTGTGGAGCCGGGAGGACTTCCGCTGACTATGCAAAGTTTTTTAATAAGTCTGGAGTGGTTGGTATTGACAACGCTAGGTTGATGATAGACATGGCTTGTCGTCTCCATTTTATGCAGGATGACATCGTTTTTGATATGAGTAGGGTTGGGTTTGGAAAATTGAAAATAAAAGGAGAAAAAATAGGGAATCTACAATTCCACCACCTTGGGCTAGACGAGTTTTATATAAAAACAGCAAAAGAAGACTTCGACATCATAACGGCAGTTAATATTATCGACAGGGTATCTGATATCAAAAATGTTTTGGACTCTACCTATAACCTCCTAAAAAAGAGTGGGATATTAATACTTTCAACTCCTCTTAATTTTGCCAATGTTCAAGATTGGAACAGTTACGGTTCTTATGAATCTTTTATGGGTCTAATCAGAGAGTCAGGCTTCTTGGCCGATGTAGCTTTTGATAATTTTATGTACAAGGAAATTTTAGATAACAGGGGTGCAATAGAGGAATACCCAACAATTATTATGAGATTGAAAAAAATATGAAAGAAGAATACAAACAACTGCTTGTCGGAATTATCACAAATCTTGATTATAATCCGTCTATCCTCGCTAGCATACATATTAAAAACGTTTTTGACACATATGGCATAAGAACAATTGATTTATCGCTTGATGATATTATGAGTGATAAGGTGAGCTGCGATATAGTATTCAATGTTCATTATGGAGAAATTGGAGATGGCGGCGTGATGTCAGGTATTCTCGATGATAAGGGAATCGCTTTTGTTGGAAACAGTCAGTATGCGTGCTCTCTCATGATGAATAAGGTCGTGTCTAAAATGTTATTTAGGAAGCACAAATATCTTACGCCATTATTTTGGTACGAACCAAATGCGAACAATCCTGATGACATTTTAATAGATAATATAGAGAAAAAGATTGCCTATCCACTTTTAGCAAAACCCGTTAACGGAGCCGCGAGCGAAAATATTATCTTTATCAAAGACAGTGAGGAGTTGTCTGATTTCGTTGCGAAGTATAGGTTCTTAATAGATGGAGGATACTATTTTTTTGAACAGTTTATACAAGGGAGGGAGTTATCTGCTGGGTATGTAGATGCCATAGATGAGTTATTGCCGGTCGTTGAGATAAAATTAAAAGAAGAGAAATACCAAAGCCAAAAAGTAAAGTTTACCAAGGGTCTTAAAGAAAATATTGTGCCCGCAAATGTTGAACAGAAAGTGTATGATGAGGTACAACAGATTGCCCGTGATCTACACTCGGTATTTCATTGTGATTCGTTTTCTCGAACAGATATGATTTATGAGGAAAAAACCGGAAAACTATATATCTTAGAAGTAAACACCAATCCTGGTCTTTTGGAAACAAGTCTACTTCCACTCATGGCAAAGGCGGCTGGTGTGGATGAGAATAAGTTCTTTGTGCGGTTAATGCAACATTCTTTACAAAAAAACGAAACATAGTTTTAAGCGACAGAAAATAGTAAAATCACCAAATGATCATTTTCCTAAACGGCTCAATCAATGCGGGCAAAAGCACAGTAGCGAAACTCTTGGTAAAAGAGTTGCCAAACACAGCGCTTGTGGAAATTGATGCACTCCGAGAGATGATTGCTTGGATGCCTATAGATCAGGCGGTTCCCACCAATCTCGAAAATGCGGTGTCCGTGATTAAGAATTTCGCCAATAGGGGTTTGAATGTCATCATTCCGTACCCATTATCTCAGAAAAATCATGACTATATACTTGAACAGCTCGCTGGTGTAAAGACAAAGATATTTGTCTTTACACTCGCTCCAAAGCTAGAAAAAGCGTTAACTAATCGCGGATCTCGGGAGCTCGACGATTGGGAGAGATCAAGAATCCAGCATCACTATGATATAGGGATGCACGCTCCAGCGTTTGGTGAGGTCATAGATAATTCAGACCAGACTCCGAAGGAGACGAGAGACTATATTTTAAGTAAGAT
>MEYI01000016.1:1135-1235 GCA_001773975.1 Candidatus Azambacteria bacterium RBG_16_47_10 | reverse complement strand
AAGGTCCTGATTCTCCACTCAGTGAAAAAGGGAAGATGCAGGCTGAGAATATCGCCGATCGCGTATCAAAGCTTTCATTCGATGCGTTTATTGCAAGTCC
>MEYI01000016.1:0-1037 GCA_001773975.1 Candidatus Azambacteria bacterium RBG_16_47_10 | reverse complement strand
ACCGCACGAAGATGAGAAAGCGAGAGCATCTTGGAAGGAGTGGGAGCGGAGTTTGCATACATCAGGCATGCGGGTGGAGGACGGAGAAAATTTTGACGATCTTTTGGCGCGCGCCGATAAGGCCTTAGAGTATCTTAAAAACCGCCCGGAAAAGTCTCTTGTCGTGGTAACGCACGGATATTTTTTGCGCACGATGGTCGCTCGCGTATTGCTTGGTGATTTTCTTTCGGAAGGGGTTTTTAAAAGGTTTCACGCAATGGTATCAATGGAAAACACGGGTCTCACTATTTTGCGATATCATGGCAAACAAGGAGAAGATCCAATGTGGCGCCTGTGGATCTATAACGATCATGCGCATCTTGCTGAGTGAGTATAGTATTATGAATAGTGTATCGCGGCGGTGTTATAATGATGATATATGAAAAAGATTTTTATCATTCCCGGATTCAAACAAAAAGCCACCGATAAGCAATTTGCCTGGTTGAGGAAATTTCTGATTGCGAAAGGGTTTACCGTTGCTCTTGTTCCGATCACATGGGAGCGACGGACGATGATCGATTATACATTAGAGTTTAAGGCTTTCTACGAAAAGCATAAAGCAAAAGACAATTACGTTTTAGGATTTTCTTACGGGGCGGTTATCGCTTTTATTACCGCAAATAAATTGAAGCCGAAGAAAATATATCTGTGTTCATTGAGTCCCGACTTCAAAGAAGACGTGAGTGATATGAAGCCATGGATAGCACGGTATGTTGGGAAAAATCGAATTGCCGATTCATTGCAGAGAAGCGGAAAAGAAATCGCGAAGAATCTTGTTGTCCAGGCGGTGGTATTGTATGGAGAAGAAGAGGGGAGGCAATATCCAAAATTAAAAATTCGTTGCGAAGAAACGGCGAGGCTAGCTAAGAATGCAAAAATAGTAGTGGTTAAAAAATCCTCCCATAATATTGCTCACCCCGAATATACAGCAGCTATTAAAGCACAGTTTTAGCAGTGAGGAATTTACAGGAAATTTTATTGGAGTACCATGTAGATAT
>MEYI01000015.1 GCA_001773975.1 Candidatus Azambacteria bacterium RBG_16_47_10 | reverse complement strand
CCAACTCCGCCGATGATGAGCGTGATCGAAAACAACAACAGCATTTTTTTAGACGGGGAAAATGTCATGAGAGGATAGTATTTATTTCCGCAATGATCTGTTTCAATGAAGAATCGGTTTTCAAAAAGAAGCGGTCTTTTTTCAGATCAAGCAACGGCATCACTTTTTCATGAAGCGCGTAATTGGTTAAGACAAAAACAGGAATGTCGCGGATAAGCGCATCAGCGCGGAAATGCTCAAGCGCTTCGATGCCGGTCATGACCGGCATGATGACATCGCAAAAAATAATATCGGGCTTTTGTACATGCACGAGTTCTATCCCCTCTTTCCCATTCATGGCGGCATGTACTTCGAATCCTTCTTTTTCAAGCGCAAGGCGCAACGCTTTCTGTTGAGAAGCATCGTCTTCGATAATAACAATTGATCGGCGTGCGCGTGTCATATATATAGTATACTTCGCTTCGTTTTTTTCTTCCATATATATGTATATAAAAAACCACCGCGCCAAAGGGTGCGGTGGTTTTTATCGGGTGCGTTCGAGAAAAATATGTTATTTCGAAAGCTTATGCCATAAACACTGAAACGTCGCCAAATATTTTTATTTCACCGTTTGAGTAAAAGACGCCATCCCCGTCTTTACATGCATAGAGTGTTTTCACGACATCACGATGGGCTCGTAAAAAATCATTTTCTTCCGCTGATCCGATATAGTGCGGATGAAATTCAAAATCAGCAAAAGAGAATCCCGAAAGATCGGTGAGCCCGGGAGTGTTTTCGTCAGCGACAGCAGCAAGACTAATTGAAGGCGTCATCATAAGAGCGCCGGCGCTTGCCCCGATTAGCAACCCCCCGTTTTCACCATGTGCTTTTAAAATGGGATAAAGATTTCTCCTCCGCGCCATATCCATGAACATGAATGTATTGCCGCCGGACAAATAAATAGTCCCGTATTCTTTCAGTGCTGAAAGATCGTTGTCGGAAAACGCATCGGATAAGTCGAAATAATCAACATGTGCGTTGGGGTTGATCACGGAATAATCCTGTATCGTTGATTGATAAAACAGCTTCTCGCCAATTTGTGGTTCGGATGAAATATATGCGATCCTGTTTCCCTGCGCCGCAGTTTCTTTTTCGATGGCTTCGCGCAGGGCATCGCGCAAATAGTCAGTTCTGCTCAGCAAAAATATGTGCATAGCAATGGGAATGAAAAACAGTGTGTTACCCCAATGGTGCCCTCGCAAGGACGCGTCGCTATCTCACTCGTCACTTCGCCGCGTTAAACGCGACTTCGTTCCTTTTTAGAAACCCACGGTTTCTAACGATCGCTTCGCTCGCTGTTTTCCTCCACGGGAAACCCTAGGTTTCCCGACCCCTTCCTGTTCGATACCTTGCGTCTCTTCGAAATGAAAGACATAGAAAACAAAAGGAGGTCGGAAATGAGGCGTTTTGTACGTTGGTGCCCTCGCAAGGAATCGAACCTTGGTTTCAAGATCCGCAATCTTGTGTCCTATCCACTGAACGACGAGGGCATATATAGGTATGCGTTCCCTATTGTATACAATTCCCCAAAAAATACCAGTCCTTTTTCAAATGTCGCAATTTTTACCTATAGGTAAAAATTGCGACAATATGGGGAATGTAGGGTATAATGAATGTATGAGGTATGACAAGGTTTATACAAAAAATATCTTGCGCTATGTTGCGCTTGGCGGCGGCATTGTTCTTCTGTCGGTTGCCGCACCCATGCTTCCCTACCAGCTTATGAAGGCGTATGTGCGGCAAAAGAAATTTGAAAAAAGACGATTTAAAGAAAATGTGAAACGGCTGCACGATCGTGGGCTTATAGAAATGAATCCGCATCATGACGGACAGATGAGTATAAGATTACTTCCCAAAGGAGAAAAAATGCTTGAGCGATATAAGCTTGAGGAGATCGATATCGCACGACCGAAGAAATGGGACGGTGTATGGCGATTTATTTTATTCGACGTGCCGGAAAATAAGAAGCATGCGCGACGGGAATTAAGCGCAAAACTTCGCGAGCTTGGATTTTATCGATTACAAAAAAGTGTGTTCTTACATCCATTTCCCTGCGAGAAAGAAATCGAGGCGCTTGGAGTGATCTTTGGCGTACAAAAATATATAATCACAATGCATGTGTCTCACTTCAGCGAAGAAGAAAAAATAAAACGACATTTTAAATTATTTTAAAATGTCGCAATTTTTACCTATAGGTAAAAATTGCGACACGGCCTGCAAATACCGTTGCGGGTGCGGAACATACTAATGTATAGTACACATTATGGCAAGCGGCAAAACAACAATTCCAAAAGAAGTGATGGCGGCATTAAGCGCTTTGCACGATGCCGGCTTTGAGGCGTATGCCGTCGGCGGATGCGCGCGCGATGTTTTATTGTCTCGTGCGCCGAAAGATTGGGATGTCGCAACAAACGCACAACCCGAAGCGATCCAAAAGATATTTCCGAAACATTTTTATGAAAATGCATTTGGTACTGTTACGGTGTTTATTGATGGCATGGAAATTCAGATCACGACATATCGCGTGGACAACGCGTATTCGGATAAGCGTCATCCGGACAGCGTGCAGTACACGGCGCACTTACAAGAAGATCTTGCGCGGAGAGATTTTACGATGAACGCAATGGCCTTAAAAGTAGAAAGTGAAAAGTCAAAAGTAAAAGAATATGAAATTATTGATCCGTTCGACGGCCAAAAAGATATCACAGGGAAGCTAGTGCGGGCGGTGGGGAACCCGAAGGAACGCTTTGATGAAGATGCGCTGCGCTTGATGCGTGCGGTGCGGTTTGCAACACAGCTTGATTTCCTTATTGAAAAGGAAACGCTTTCAGCGATTAAAGCACAGGCAGGGCTTATTCGGTTTGTTTCGCACGAGCGTATTCGCGATGAGTTTGTGAAAATGATCATGTGTCCGAATGCCGCAGATGGAGTTGATCTTTTACGAGAGGTCGGTCTGCTTTCATACATTATTCCAGAGCTTATGGATGGGTATGGCATTTCACAAAATAAACACCATATATATACCGTATATGAACATAATCTTCGTGCACTGCGGTATTCCGCGGAACAGGATCTTTCACTTGTTGTACGACTTGCTTCCCTTTTGCATGACGTCGGGAAGCCAAAAACAAAGCATGGGGACGGGCCGAATGCTACATTTTATAACCATGATATGGTCGGAGCGCGCATCGCATCTCAGATCATGACACGATTGAAATTCTCTAAAAAGGAAACGGAGGACGTTGTGCGGCTCGTACGATATCATCTTTTCTACTATAATGTAGGGGAAGTAACTGCATCGTCAGTGAGGCGGCTTGTGCGTGATGTCGGGCTTGAGAATATCGATGACTTGATAAATGTTCGCTTTGCCGATAGAATAGGTTCCGGTGTTCCCAAGGCAGAGCCATACAAATTGCGCCATTTCCGATATATGGTGGAAAAGGTCTCAAAAGACCCTGTTTCCGTCAAAATGCTTAAGATAAATGGAAATGACGTAATGCGCATTCTGAAATTGGAGCCGGGGCCAAAATTAGGGGTATTATTGAACGCATTACTTTCCGAGGTTTTGGATGATCCGGAGAAGAATACGGTTGAGTTTTTAGAAAATAGGGTGGTGGAGCTTAACGGGTTTTCGGTAAGCGAGCTTTCCGAGATGATTAAGAAGGGAGAAGAGAAGATCGAGCTTTTAGAGCAAGAAGATCAACGAAAGTTCAGGGTTTAAGCGGTGTATCGGAAAAAGACATCTTTTCCCATATCGAAGATAGTGCGCTTCGGGTGTATCAAATGCTTCGGGTGGTGCATAAGGCTAGTTTTACAGACATCAAATCATTGTTTCTTCATCCGTTCACGCCTCCTGCTGTACAAAAAAAGGATGGCTGCATTCCCTGTTTGTCCAAGAGCGAAGCGATTGGCAACAAACAGCAATCCAGCGAGGCGTTAGCCGAGTCGTGGCTTCGGCCCGCCTGCCATATGCCTGTCACTGGAAAAATGGATGTATGCTGGAGACAATAAAAGGATATGATGTTTCATGAAAGCATAGTGTCAGGCTTATGGCGGGCAGGTTAAGAATCAGAAACAATGATTTGATGTCTGTAAATGGATTGGGTTTAAGGCGCAATGCTTCGGGTGTATCAAAACGGACTGTAGTACAGTGGTAGTATACACGCCCCGCCCGCCCAAATTTCGTGACTAACTATGGTTAAATGAAGAATATGTGAGTTTGCCCTATGAGAAATGTATATCGGGCTGTAGTACAGTGGTAGTATACACGCTTCGGGTGCGTGAGATCTGGGTTCGATTCCCAGCAGCCCGACAAAGGCATTTCTCATAGGGCAAGGACACATTTCTACTCATTATAGTTGTTAAAAACAAAATTTAGGCGGGTGAGAGGTGCGTGAGATCTGGGTTCCCCGCCCGACTCGCTGCAGACGCAGATTACTAAGCAATAGATTTTTTCGAGTAAAAGCGTCGATATCCACAAAATTTAAAGTAATGCTATAGCTGCGTCGAAGCGGGCGGGGATTCCCAGCAGTCCGACAAAGGTAAGTGCGCAGATAAAGTAAAACAGGGGATTACTCCCCTGTTTTCTTTTTACCTTTTCCGTTCCCGGAAAGTGCATTTAATGCCTTTGCGCCCAATATAATCGTTGCTCCGATACCGAGTGCGACGGTTGCGCCGGTCACGATTTCCTTCCCCGTGATCTTAAATTCCTTATCCAGCGCCCTTTTTGCGCTTTTATACCATTCTTCAGGCGTTCTTCCTTCCTGCGCTTTTTCCAGAAGCGTTTTACGGACTCGTTCCTTTTCAGCATCATCTTCGGGCGTCCACCGGAGAATCGTCTTTAACGGCTCGGCGACGACTTTTTCAAAATCCCCACTGTCCTTCATTGCGCGGAAAAGCACGTTGTTATCGAAGTATGCCTTGTGCGAAATGAGCTGGTACATAAACGCTTTTTTTAGCGCCTTTACTTCCTCATCGTTTAACGTAAGCGGCATATAAAACCTCCTTTGCGGTTGAAAAACTATTTTTTAGTATGAAGTTGTCAAATTGCAATGCATGCATTATAATGATTTCGCTTTAAAAGAAAAGGGCCCATATCTTGTGATATAGACTCTCATTCGGAAAAAAGAAAACACGGTTTCTTTTTCTCCTCATTTCGGGCCTATAGTATAGTGGTAATACGCCGCATTCGCATTGCGGAGACGGCAGTTCGATTCTGCCTAGGTCCACACTTAATGATCACTCAAAAACGCGAGCTGGGAAACGATGGAGAAGAAAGAGCTGCACAGTATCTCATTGCTAAAGGGTATTCGATTGTTGCGCGAAACTGGGCGACGAAGTTTGGCGAGATAGATATTATTGCAAAAAAGAGCGATGGCGCTTATGTTTTTGTCGAGGTGAAAACGATCCGTTCAGGCGGATTTATTCGTCCGGAGGAAAATATAACCCCTCAAAAACTTCAACGATTTTTACGAACCGTTGAAATATATTTGCGTGCTGAGCGCGTCTCCGACTCAACGCCGTGGCAGATAGATGCCATAACGATTACTATAGATACAGGAGGTGTGTGCGATATTAGGCACTGGGAGAATATAAATATTTTTTGATGTGTGTTTTCAGCAACTAGCACTCACTTTTTCTTTTATCTTAACCGAAGTGGAGTCTTCCTGTTTTAATTCAATGGAAGACGTGAACGGATAAAAGAAAAAGTGAGTGCTAGTTGCTGATTAAGAATATCAGTTCCGGGATTTTTAAATAAGGAAATAAGGAAGTGAATAAGGAAGTTATCCACATACCGCGCATTGGCGCGGTATTTCCTTATTGTGTATACTGGAAGTAATACAAAATAGGTGTACGCATAGTATTACATTGTAATACACAAAAGCATCATGGCGATTCAGCGAAAAGTGTGGGTGATATCTCTCCCCCCGAAATTGGAAAAAGAGGCAGCGCAATTGGTGAAAAAGGAAGAAAAGACAAAAAGCGAATTGATACGACAAGCACTGCGACTGTACATGGAAACAAAAAAACGGTAGTCAATTTCTACGCACATTCATTTAAAAAATAGCATTAACAATTGCATCATGGTAAGAGGTGGAAAAGGGCGCAGGAGTGTAAAAGTTTCAAAGCTCAAGGTTCATGAGACCCGGTCTCGTGAAAAAGGAAAGGGTCTTGTGAAGAGATTATTTATTACTGCGTTCGTTGTCGTGAATGTTTTGAGTATTACGCTTATGCCGGCAAGTCCCGCACTTGCGGCGAGTTTTACGTTTGCGCAGGATAGTTGGGCGACTGCCGCGGACTCTTCCGCAACGGCAGGACATACTGCCGGAGCAGCACAGATCGGAGTGACAAGCTTTTATTCCACCAGCTCGTCATACATGGTGACCGGCGACACTCTCTCTGTCGCCACCTCAAGCGGAAGTTTTGCACAGACCACATGGTCATCTGTGAATCAAACCACCACAGCAGCTCATGCAAGTGATCAGACCGGCTGGACAAGTGCAAGCACTACCGATTCGCAAATCGACTACACCGGCACCGCAGGGAGTTTGAAGCTTGGTATCACTGAAAACACCCTCACCCAAACCGACGACGGCTCCACCAACACCGGCTTCAATCTCTCCGGCCGGTCGTTCTCCAACACCGCCGTTTCCGGTTCAGGCGCCTCCGCCAGCGTCACGTTCTCCGGCACCACCGCAACCCCGATCGTGCGCGGGTCGGGCGGGATCTTGAGCGGTATGTGCAATGCGGGATATCACACCGCTGTCGATGCGGTAGATGCAAATACGGTGTTTTTCCTTGAAAGACAAAGTTGCGGATCAAGTGTGAAATGGGCTGTCTCAAAAACCACCGACGGCGGCGCATCCCTAAACACCGTGGAGGCAGTATCATATAGCGGATCCGGATCAAGTTCTTCATTGAAAGCGTATGATGCAAATACGGTGTTCTTTTCGTATCAAAACGCGAGCGCCGGAATTACCGTTGCCCGATCGACCAACGGCGGCGCGACGTGGGCGACCAGTGTCGTGCAGGCGTCCGGACTCGGGAACCAGGATGAAGGAACCTCCATCGACACGCTTGATGGCTCCACTGTTTTCGCCAGCTACTATGACCAATCCAATGCCGACCTCATG
>MEYI01000014.1:5961-10379 GCA_001773975.1 Candidatus Azambacteria bacterium RBG_16_47_10 | reverse complement strand
GAACACAAAATAATACACCGCGTTCATGCCAAACGATCCGAATGCGCGCAATACACGGTCTGACAACACCACAAAAGAAAAACGCATAAAGCGGAACACTCGAAATACCCGGAACACGGGCGTCAGCACTACGAGCACATCGATCCAATTCTCCCGAAGATATGCCGCCCTATCAGACGCAAGGACCAGTCGCAAAACAAACTCGACCACAAACACCATCCACAGGATGAAATCATACGATTTGAAATATAGCTGAACCTCGGAAGGCACCTCGGTAAAAAATTCCGCAAGAATGATCGGCAAAAGCGGAATGGATAAGAACCACAGAAGCAGATCTGTTTTATACGCTGTTTTTTCGAGAAAACGCTCTGTCCTTGTATTCATTTATTTCTCAAGGTAGATCCTCGTGATGACATCTCCTTTTTCGATCATGCGCACAATATCCTTGCCTTCTGTGACATACCCGAATACCGCGTAATTGCCGTCCAAAAACGACTGATCGCCGATCGTGATATAAAATTGGGAGCTTGCGGAATTAGGATCCATCGCGCGCGCCATGGCCAGCGCGCCGTCCGTGTGCGGCAACGCAACAGGACACTGCTGTACATCCACAGTCCTTCCCTCGGTCATCGTGCCATCCTGGCATTTAATCTCGAGAGGAATATTCATCCCCGACCCGCCGGTGCCGTTTCCTTCAGGATCCCCGCCTTGGATCACAAAATTCGGCTCCACACGATGAAACACAAGACCGTCGTAGAATTTCTTGCCCACCAGATCAATGAAATTCTGCGTTGTTTTTGGCGCATCGTTAGTTCGCAGCTCCGCCTTTATCGTTCCCTTTGCTGTTTCCATCACTACGACCGTCGCGCTTTTTGCCGTCGCTCCCTCTTCCGGAGGATTGTTTGTATTCGTGTTGTACATAAAAAAGTATACCGCGCCCGCAACCACCACAACGGGCAGAAGTACGGAAACGATGTTATTTATTTTCATATATGATTACCGTATTATTATTTGTTATTGCGTGTTGTTTTGCAAATCCCTCCGGCACTTCAAGCACCACCTGTGTAGGAGACGGCGATGTGATGATAACCGGAGCGCTGTCTGCCGTAAAGAGCGGAAGACCCTCGGAGATCCCTGCCACGATTCCATTATGCATCCACAGTACATCGATCGCAAACTGCATGTCCTTGTTCCAGAATGAAAGAGTGCTTGGGGTATCAAATATGAATACCATTCCCTCACCTTCTTTCAGCGCATTGCGATGGGACAAGCCGAGCGCCTTTTTTGCTTCACTCCGGGCAACTTCCGCGAGCACCGGCACTCCCCCAACCTCCACTCGCACTGTGCTATCATCCGTCAGTGCGGTCAACGCATCCCACGCTATTGGCACGGGAGTAGCCGCCACCTTCGCTATCTCTTGCCTTTTTGAGCTGGGAATATTTTTTTGTACGGTGAAAAAGAACACCAGAATAACAACGGTGAAAAAAAACAATAATAGTGCAAAAGCTTTCACTGCTTCTTTATGTGCGGTCATAGAGCATATTTCTTAATTCTTGTATGACAATTTCTTCTTCGTTCCATGGCAATTTCTCATCACCAATCGCAATGGTTTGCTCGGTCCCCTTCCCGATGAACAAAACAATATCATTCCATCGCGCCGCTTCCATCGCCGCCTTGATCGCCATCCGCCTATCAGGGATAACCTCGAGCTTGCCGCGAAACGGCAATGCCGTAATCCCCTTCTTGATATCATCGCATATCGCTTCCACGCTTTCCTGATATGGATCATCGGCTGTTAAAAAAATAATATCGGCATTTTTTGCCGCGATCGCGCCGAGTTCCGGGCGCTTCCATACATCGCGCCCGCCGCCCGCAGACCCGAACACCGCGATGATCCTCCCTTTTGGGTCTTTCAGTGTGCGCACCGCGGCAAACACCTGTTCAAACGATCCCGGCGTATGCGCAAAATCGATGATCGCGATGAATTTCTGCCCCTCTTTTATAAACTTCATCCGCCCCGGGATCTCCTCGATCTTTTCAAGTGCGGTACGCGCCGCGGCATATGGGATACCGATGCTGTATGCGGTCACGGAAGCGCACACCGCATTCACTGCATTGAACTCCCCGAGTACGCGCAAACGAAATGGAACTTTCTCAAGAGTAAATGAAACCCCGTCCGCAGATGCCACAACGCCCGATGCTTCCGCACATACATGCCTTCCTTCGGCGGGAAGCGCGCACATCCCCCGAATGCCGAATCCATATGTCTTATCCGCATGAAACTCCATGAAATACGCGGCATGCTCGTTATCGGTATTTACGACCGCGATCTTCTCTATTTTCTTCCCGTTCAGCGTTTTTTGTTTTGTTCGCGAGAGCGCCTCGAATAATTTTCCTTTCGCACGCTTATAATTTTCAAATCCGCCATGCGCTTCGATATGCTCGGGCGACAGATTGGTAAACACCGCAACATCGAAATTAATGAACCGATGCCGATGCTGTTTGATCCCCTCTGATGTCGTTTCAATAAGCACGTGCGTGCATCCTGCGGTCTTTGCCTGATATAAAAATTGTTGCAGCCGAAACCGTCCCGCCATGGTCATGTGGTACGGATTCAGCCATTCATTCTCATTTATCTTAAACATGATGGAGGAAGAAACCCCCACCTTGAGCCCCGCTCCTTCAAGGATCTTCGCAAGCATGAAGATCGTGCTTGATTTCCCCTTGGTTCCCGTAATACCGATCACTACCATGGATTCGGACGGGAACCGATACCACAGCGCCGCCAAAAACGCGAGCGAACAATGGTACGCGGAAATAAATGACTCGGGAGTTATTGTTCGTATTATTTTCTTGATCGCCATTTGTATGATTACCGGAGGATCGCTTTCCCCAGCCTATATGCATTATACCATAGCGCATTAAACGAGAGATCATGAGCTCCCGGATAACTAACCAGCACCCCTCCAAATCCGAATTTAAAGCGGGAAAATCCTCCCCACTCGGCATCCTTCTCTTTTTTTTCCGTACCGGTAGAAACCCCCCACAGATCGTACGTGTCGCATCCGATGCTTTTCGCATACCGGATGATCTCCCAATGCAAAAGATATGGCGCCATGATGTTTTTGTATTCATCCGACGATGCTCCATGCAGATAGGTCGCTCTCCCGCCAAAAAATCCGACGAGCGCGCATGCGATCACGCGTCCGTCATATTGCGCAAAAAACAATTTTTGCGAGAAAGATCCCCTGCCTCTGTCCGCTCCTAAAAAAAGATCAAGCATTGTCTCATAATAGCGCCGCGGATGAAGACGGAATCCCTGCCGCTTTGCCGTCTCTTCCATCAACGAGAAAAAAATATCTCGGTCGAGCGCAACGTGATCACTTGTACCGGCGATCTTCACGCCATGCTTTGCGGCAAGCTTGATATTGTAGCGCGTTTTTTGCTTCATGTGCTTCAAAAGACCGTCCTCCGATTGCGTGCAGTCAATGATCGCCGTTTTTGCCACCTGTATATCCTTCCCTTGTATAAATCCTTCATCGCCAAACGACACATCATCCCATGCCGTATCAGGCTCCACCTTCAAAAATACGACATCTGCGGGCGCGCGCTCCCGGAGCGACGTAACAAAGAAATGAAATATCGTGCGCCGCGATGCCGCGTGCAACGAAAAGATCGGCCCGAACGGCACATACCAAAATTCTTTTCTCATCGGCAAAGAACGGCGAACCACAGTCGCGCACAATACCGGCGCGCCACTGTCTTTTATCATGACCCGCATCACGCGAGTGCCGTATTGCTCTTGAAAACTCCCCCACTCAAATGACTGTAGGAATCCGCCGCCGTTCTGCACGACAAATTCATTCCATTCTTTCGCCGAAATGGCGGGATGTATGATACATTCCATTATTATTTTCCTAATAGTTTTAACGCCTCTGTAATGCGCGCTTCAGTACGCGTGACATCCTGCGAAACGCACTTCAGTGCATCGCGCGCATCTTTCACGTTCCAGCCGAGCGACACGAGCGCGTCGATCGCATCACCATCCAATGCACCTCCCGCATCGTCGACGGCAAAGCTGAGATTGCTCATTTTTTCCCGCAGCTCCAACACGATCTTTTTTGCGATCTTTTCCCCGATGCCGGAGATCTTTGTTAAAAACGTGATGTCTTCCCGCACAATCGCACCCGCAAGCACGCTTGGTTTTTCTGTCGACAAGACGGTAAGTGCGACCTTCGGACCGATCCCTGAAATAGTAATGAATAATCCGAACAGTTCGAGCTGTGTTTTATCTAAAAATCCATACAGATCAAGCGCATCTTCTTTCACGCATAAATGCGCGTGTATTTTGACACACTCGTCATCCTGTTGTATTTTGCGGATATCACTGGCGGGCATAAATACCTTGTACCCGATAC
>MEYI01000014.1:0-5920 GCA_001773975.1 Candidatus Azambacteria bacterium RBG_16_47_10 | reverse complement strand
GCCCCTCAAGATAAGAGATCATAGGATCTGTACGATAATTCTTCTCTGTTAGCTTACCGTAAAATTGGCTTTCCCTCAAACACATGTCCGGTAACCTTACGAGACTAAGTCTCATAAGAAGCTAAAATAATGTAAAGTATTATTGCTCCAGATGACACCATTTTCCATCCAATCATCATTTCACCCTGCAGGCGACCAACCGGCCGCCATTGACCGCCTTTCGCACGGACTCGCTGAGCATACGCGCCATCAAACATTGGTGGGTGTCACCGGATCGGGAAAAACATTCACGGTCGCAAATGTGATCGCGCGGTCGCAAAAACCGACGCTCATTATCTCTCACAACAAAACGCTCGCGCATCAGCTCTATCACGAATTCAAAGCGTTTTTCCCCGAAAACTCCGTCCATTATTTCGTCAGCTACTATGATTACTATCAGCCGGAGGCGTACATTCCGCAGACCGACACGTATATTGATAAAGATGTGAAGATCAATGAGGAGCTGGATCGTCTGCGCCATGAAGCAACGCAGGCCGTGCTCTCGCGCAGCGATGTTATTGTCATCGCATCCGTCTCCTGCATCTACAACATCGGCTCTCCGGAAAGCTACGAATCGCTCAGCGTTAAACTTTTTGAAGGACAAAAGATGGAGCGGAAAGAACTGCTCAACCACTGCATTGCGATGCAGTATCAACGAAACGATATCGAACATCTCCCCGGAACGTTCACCGCACGAGGAGAGATCGTACGGATCTATTCGGCGAGCGGCGACGCAACGATCCAAGCAACGTTCGACAACACAAGTATCGTCGCGCTGCACACTGCAGAAACCATTATCAATCCGGCATGGAAAAAGCAGCCACAGGTCCGCATCTTCCCTGCAAAATACTGGGTCGCCGAATCGAAAAAAATACCGCTTGCGATCGCGAACATCGAGAGCGAACTTGCCGATGCGCTTCGCGATCTGCGCGAACGAAACAAGCTCGTGGAGGCACAACGCCTTGAACAACGCACGCACTTTGACATGGAAATGCTTAAAAGCGCCGGCTACTGCCACGGCATCGAAAATTATTCGAGCCATATGGAATTTCGAAGATCGGGCTCCCCTCCTTATACGTTGATTGATTATTTTGCACATGCATACGGCAATGACTTTCTTGTTGCCATCGATGAATCGCACATGACCATCCCGCAGGTACGCGGTATGTATCACGGTGACCGCGCGCGCAAGACCACGCTTATTGATTATGGATTCCGCCTTCCGTCCGCGCGAGACAACCGTCCGCTCACATTTGAGGAATTTGAAAAAAAGCTTCCGCAAATACTCTATATGTCCGCAACACCGGCAGACTATGAACTGGAAAAATCGCATGGCGCGATCGTGGAGCAACTCGTACGCCCGACGGGACTTTTAGATCCGCTTATCATCGTGCGGCCGACGGAACACCAGGTACAGGATGCCATGGAAGAAATAAAAAAACGCGTTGTAAAAAAGCAGCGGGCGCTTGTTACCGTGCTCACGAAACGCATGGCGGAAGACATGGCGGAATTTTTGGTTAACGAAGGCATCCGCGCTCATTATCTCCACTCGGAAGTAAAAACGCTTGAGCGCGCAGAAACGCTCCGCGATCTCCGCGCGGGAGAATACGATGTGATCGTTGGGGTCAATCTGCTCCGCGAAGGGCTCGACCTCCCCGAAGTTTCGCTTGTCCTTATTATGGATGCGGATAAAGAAGGTTTTCTGCGCAACAAAACAACGCTCATCCAGACCATGGGGCGCGCAGCGCGTCATGTTGAAGGAACAGTGGTCATGTATGGCGACACCATGACAAGATCCATGAGTGCCGCAATAGATGAAACACAGCGCCGCCGCGCGATACAGGAACGTTATAATACGGACCACGGTATCGTGCCGCAGCAAATACAAAAACCGATCGCTGAAAAAGCGCGCGCAAAAGGAAAAAAAGACGAGAGCGATATCTCTCTCGATCTGTTCGCGGAAACGGGAGATGTAAAAAAATTGATTGCCGAGCACACCAAAGACATGAAACGCGCGGCGGCGGAACTGGATTTTCAGGAAGCAGAACGACTGAAACAGCGTATCAAAAAATTAAAACGGTTCGCGTAAGTAAAAAGGGACACGCGGTTGCGTGTCCCTTTTTATTATTTCTTTACGAGCCGCATTTTCGCAATGCGGCGCCCGTCGTTTTCGCGGATCTTTTTGCATCGCCCGCAGCACTTTTTATCAGGATCTGGGCGCTCCTGATACGCCTGCTCGGGAATCATGAGATCACTTCTATGAAAGAACCTTTGAACGACATCAGCCATACAAGCCTCCTTTAGGGTATGTAGTGATGTACTGACGATAATTATACCTTATATTCTCTAAAAAGTCAATCGCTCCCGCTATCGCCCCCTCTTCTTTCGGATAGACGTATTTTCCAATATCTCCGATAGTTTTTGAAAATCCTCGGTAAACGCCTTCATCATCTTCCCCGATCGAAGCGCGGCGGCAGGGTGATACAACGGTACAAGAAGACGATTGTGCGATTCCAGTTGGAATGCGTTCCCGTGCGCGGAAGAGATCGTTGCTTCTGGAAGAAAATAATTCATAGAAAAACGGCCAAGTGTGACAATGATCGCAGGATCTATGATATCGATCTGCCGCTGCAGGTACGGCGTATGTGCCGCGATCTCCTGCGGATTCGGATCGCGGTTTTCCGGAGGCCGGCGCTTTACGATATTCGTAATATATACGCTCTCACGCGGCCATCCTATTTTTGCGAACATCTTATCCAATAATTTCCCCGACTGTCCCACGAACGGCCGGCGCAATGCATCTTCTCGCCGCCCCGGAGCTTCGCCAATAAACACAACGCGCGCATGACTGTCTCCCTCGCCAAATACCAAATTCGCACTCCCATATAATGGCAGTGCGGTATCGTGCTCCATTTCTTCTTTTAGTTGTTCGAGCGCATCGTGTATATTCATGCTCGTTCTTTTCGTGCTAAAATTACCAGTCTATTTTCTTGAAATGCTTGCTCAATAAAGGCCCTGCACCGGTATAGTGCGATCCGAGATCAGCTCCGTACATTTTTTCCGGTACTCCCATTGTTTCTTCAAAGATCATACGACAGATCGGCTGGTCATCGCACAAGCGGAACGGCACATCATGAGCCCGAACCTCAAGCACCGCATTCGTTCCCTGCGTGCCGCCAAATCCGTTATCAAAAAATCCTGCGTAGTGGGTGCGAAATTCCCCGGAACTGATATCATAGGTCACCACCTCGCCTGCATACGGGGCCGGAATGCGCACGCGTTCTTTCGACGCCAACAAATAAAATTCCCCGGGGGCGAGGATCAGCTCTCCGTTTTCCGGACGCTCGATAGGATCCCAAAAATCATTCACATCGTAATGGTGCTTCCTGAAAAGATCGACGGGCTTTGTCACACCTTTACGCGCGCGAAATCCGACTCGTGCGCGCGATGAAAGATCAGCATGCAGATACAAACTGTCGTTTTTAATGCGCGCCTCGCGAATCGGCGTGCCGTTATTTTCATACACTAATCCGAATTCCGTATGCGCAAGCCGCAATGCATCGCCGGAAAGCGCTATCGGCTGCGACACACTCCGAATACGCATCTGTGTCAGCGATAATCCCGGCGCGATGCCGACCGGGAATGTGAGCGGAGCAACCTCAAGCCACAACTCCCCGGTGTATCCCGCGGGAACCGCATCGTATTGCGGATTGCCGTCAGAGATCACGCGCACAAATACATCCATGCGTCCCGTCGAACTCTTTGGGCTGAACACCGCATGAAACTCCAGCGGCAATTGAAGCGATTCCTGAAGAGGAATGAGATAGCACTCCCCCGGCTTCAGCACCGTGCCCTCGCTCAGCTCGTATTCTTCTTGCGCGTATTTTTGTATCAGCATGCGCACGGTCTCTCCGCTGCGCGGGGTCATCGCGGTCGCCATGCGATACACTTTATTGCCGAACCGGCAATCAACCGATGCGGGCTGAATCTGATCTTCAGTGACCGCGTCCCCGCGAGAAAGGATCACGGGATGCGCCCCTGAGATCATTTTTTTCAATTCTTGTCGCGGTAATATCATAGTATGTATATATTATCCCTTCGCTACTCGAATGAAATCACGGAATAACGGGTGCGGGCGCACCGGACGCGATATAAACTCGGGATGTGCCTGGGTGCCGATGAACCATGGGTGGTTCACATTCTCCAATATCTCGCACAGATTGCTTTGCGGATTCACTCCCGCGATGATCATGCCGTTCTTTTCAAACGCTTCTTTATATACATTATTAAACTCATACCGATGGCGGTGGCGTTCCAGAACACTCTCTGTGCCGTATGCCGCAAAACTCTTTGTTCCTTTTTGTATCCGGCATTCGTAATCACCCAAACGCATCGTTCCGCCTTTTTTATAGATATCCCGCTGTGATTCCATAAGATAAATAACGGGATCTTTTGCGTTTTCATCGAACTCGGTCGAATTCGCTTTTTCAAGACCTAAGACGTTGCGCGCGAATTCGATCGCGGCAACCTGCATGCCTAGACACAACCCGAGATACGGGACATTCTTTTCCCGCGCGTATTGTGCGACCGCGATCTTTCCTTCCACCCCGCGCTTACCGAACCCTCCCATGACCACGATGCCTTTCGCTTTTTGTATGTTCTTCCATTCTTCTTCCGCTTCCGTCCCGCCTTTTTCGATCTTCTCAGAATCGATCCATATCAAATTCACTTTTGTATCATTGAAATATCCCGCCGCCTTCACCGCTTCAATAACGCTGTAGTACGCATCCTTCAGTCCGGTGTATTTACCGACGAGCGCGATCGCGATCTCCGGAAGATCCTCATGGATCTTTTGTGCGAACGCCTCCCATGTGGCAAGCTGCGGTTCGCGATAATCAACGCGGAAATGCTCGGAAATGATCTTCACAATATTCGCCTTGTTGAAATTAAGCGGGATATCATAAATAGAGCTGATCGTCGGTGCCGGGATCACCGCCTCCTGCGGCACATCGCAAAACAGTGCGATCTTTTCCAAATGTTCTTTCTCAATAGAATCAGCATCAAACCGGCACATGATAATATCCGCGTTGATCCCGATCTTGCGCAATTCACGCACCGATGCCTGCGCCGGCTTTGTCTTGAGCTCGCCCGAGCTCTTTAAATACGGCAGCAGCACCAAATGTACGAACAAAACATTGTGATGCCCCTCTTCATGATGAAGCTGGCGAAGCGCTTCCAGATACGGCTCTGCCTCGATATCCCCCACCGTCCCGCCGATCTCACAGATAAAAACATCGGCGCCTGAAGTTTTTGCGCATGTTCGGATATAGTCCTTGATGGTATCGGTGATATGCGGAACGATCTGGATCGTTTTCCCGAGATACCCGCCTTCACGCTCTTTATCAAGCACCCGCTGATACACCTGACCCGTGGATACGCTTGAAAGTGCGGTAAATTCTTCGTCGATGAATCGCTCGTAATGCCCGATATCCAGATCGGTCTCCGCGCCGTCTTTGGTCACAAACACCTCGCCGTGTTGATATGGGTTCATAGTGCCCGGGTCGACGTTCAAATACGGGTCCAGTTTCTGCATGGCGACCTTATGTCCCGCCGCTTTCATGAGCATGCCGATAGATGCCCCAGCAACACCCTTGCCAAGCCCCGAACACACGCCGCCGGTCACAAAAATATATTTTGCCATAACAATAGAGGTTCTGAAAAATGTCCGTTTTGATTATATCAGAAACCGCCCAGGATACAAAAATTCTCTCGTTCGTCCCACCCCTTGACCCCTCACTTGGTCTCTTTAGAGTATCTCCAATGCCAGATGACGTGAAGCGTAGGATACACGCGCCAAGTGAGGGGTGTTTTCTAATCAATA
>MEYI01000013.1 GCA_001773975.1 Candidatus Azambacteria bacterium RBG_16_47_10 | reverse complement strand
ACTGGAATTAATGGCTACATTCATATCCCTTATCTTTATTGTCGGTATAGCGATTTTTTTTATCGGCGCAGCGGTGGTGGTATTTCATTTCACGCATTACCGTATCGGAAAACAGCAGCACCAGATCATCATATTCGTGTTTGTCGCTGGGGCGCTGGCGTTGATGTTCGCGGAGTTTTTGGTATTTTCGGGCATTCAATGGGAAGCGGTGAATGAGGTATTTATCACGCACATTATTCCCCAAGGCTTATGATCACTTTTCGTGAAGGAGAACACGTACTTGCTACATATCGTCGCCACATGATCGTGCTGTTGTTTGAGGCGGTGCCCCTCATTTTTTTCTTGGGTGTCATTGTTGCCGTTGCGGCTTTTGCCGTGTCACAGATGCCGGATGAATTCACCCCTCTTCTTTCCCTGGTTTTTTTAGCAGCGCTTTTTTTTATCAATCTTTTTTGGATCGCGTTGTTTGTGGTGCTTACCGATTTTTATCTCGACCTCTGGGTCGTCACGGATAAACGAGTGATCGCGGTGGAGCAAAAAGGATTTTTTTCGCGCACAGTATCGGAATTTGAATTATCAAAGATCCAAGATATTACCGTCAGCGTGCATGGTATTATTCCGACATTGTTGCGGTATGGCGATCTGACGGTGCGTACGGCAAGCGAGCACGAGAATTTCACATTTAAACAAGTTCCGCATCCGGGTACGGTAAAAGATGAGTTGTTACAAGCGGCGCTTGCGCACAGGACAGACGATAAACCAACGACTACCATTCAATCTTCTTTATGATCACCGATACTATAAAACAATTTCCTTCGCAGTTTGCGTACGAGCCGGTCATTGAGAATAAGGACAAGCTTGAGCGGTCCGATCTGTATATTATCGCCGGCATGGGAGGGTCGGCGCTGCCGGCCGATATCATGAAACCGTATTTCAATAGAGACATCATCATTCATCGGGGATATGATCTCCCACATGTCAGTGATGCACTACTTGCGCGCAGTATTGTGATCGCTGTGTCATATTCCGGAAATACGGAAGAGACGGTAAGCGCGCTGGAGGCGGCGCATGCAAAAGGATTGCGTGTTGTTGTTATCGCAAGTGGCGGCAAGCTTATAGAGCTTGCCCGCACATACGGCGCACCGTATGTGGAAATTCCGCGCACCGGTATTCAGCCACGCCACGCGCTCGGATTTATGCTGAAGGCATTGGCGAGTGTCATGCAGGATGAGGCACTTGAGCGCGATATCACTGCGCTTGCAGGATCGCTTGATGCTACAAGCTATGAAGCGCAGGGAAAAGAGCTTGCATCGCTTGTATACGGAAAGATCCCTGTCGTGTATGCGTCGGATGCAAACAGCGCCGTTGCGTATAATTGGAAGATCAAATGCAACGAGAGTGCAAAGGTGCCAGCATGTGTTAATGTTCTTTCAGAACTTAATCATAATGAAATGACTGGGTTTGATGTTATTCCTGAAACAAAAGCGCTCTCTGAAAAATTTCATTTCATATTTTTGTCAGACACGCATGATCATCCGCGGATTGTAAAGCGCATGGAGCTGACAAAGAAATTGTATGAAGATAGGGGGTTGCTGGTAACCACAGTGGCACTTGAAGGAGATTCGCCATGGCATCGCATATTTTCTTCGTTGATCACCGCCGATTGGATGGCGTATCATCTTTCGACGCGATACGGCACCGAACCGGAATTGGTGCCCATGGTGGAAGAATTTAAAAAAATGATGCAATAATTAAAACGAATCCATGTATTTACTTTTTGACATCGGGGCGACAAATATGCGTATCGCGATATCTCGCGATAAAGAAACGATCGTTGACGGAAGGATCGTTCCAACGCCGGCAGATTTTAACGAAGGAATGAAGGTGTTTCAAAAAACCGCGCATGAGTTATGCGGGGACATTCCGGTAAACGTGGTCGTAGGCGGCGTTCCTGGGATTTTGAACGCAGAAAAGTCAGGACTTATCAATGCGCCGAATCTTGAGGAATGGGAAGATGCATTACTGAAGGGATCCATGGAAGAGATGTTTCATTGTTCGGTCCATCTTGAAAATGACGCGGCATTGGGGGCGCTTGGCGAAGCGGTGTTTGGCGCGGGGAGAGGAAAGAGTATCGTTGCATACTTCACCGTGAGTACCGGTGTCGGGGGTGCGCGGATCGTGAACGGAAAGCTCGACGAAAGCGCATTCGGGTTTGAGCCTCATCGGCAGATCGTGGATGGCGAACACACGCTCGGACATTATATTTCCGGGAGCGGAATAAAAAAGAGATACGGGAAAGAGGCAAAGGATATTGATGATCCTGTAGCATGGGAAGAAGCGGCGCGGTGGCTGGCGGTCGGTGTGAATAATGCGATCGCGCTGTGGTCCCCGAACATTTTTGTACTTGGCGGTGCAGTGATGCGAAGTCGTATCCCGGTAGAAAAGGTGAAGAGCTCGGTTGAAGAATTCGGGCATTTTCCTGAGTTTCCGGAAATAGTCATGGCGGAATTAGGCGATGCATCCGGCTTGTATGGGGCGCTCGCATTCGTCCGTTCTCTCTAAGACGTATTATGAAAAACATGACACCCCGCGTGCGTGCGATGCGAAAAAAGAAAGTGGCACGCATGGTGCGCATGCTCAAAAATCTTTTTCCTGAAACAGGAATGACATTGCGATATTCCAATAATTGGGAGTTATTGGTCGCGGTAGTGTTATCCGCGCAGTGTACTGATAAAAAAGTGAATGAAGTTACCGAAACGTTGTTTAAAAAATACCGTACGCTCGGTGCATATGTGAAGGCAGATAAAAAGGAGTTCGAAAAAGATATTCATTCGACCGGATTTTTCCATACGAAAGCAAAAAATATCCTTGCCGCGGCAAAAATGATACAGGAAAAATTCGGCGGAAAGATCCCGCGCACCATGGCGGAGATAGTCACTATTCCCGGCGTTGCGCGAAAGACGGCGAACGTGGTACTTGGGAATGCATATGGCGTGGTGGACGGCATTGCGGTGGATACGCATGTGCGGAGGCTCGCAAAGCTTCACGGCTTGACCGATCACGATGATCCGGTAAAAATAGAGCAGGATCTGATGCAGATCTTGCCGAAGAAAGAATGGTTTTTATTTACGTATCGGTGTATTGATTACGGGCGGAAATATTGCCCGGCGCGTGCCCATGATCATGCACACTGTCCGTTATCCGACTTATAATATCATTATGAGATTTTTTATTACCGAACCTATCAGCACAGAAAAAGATCTTGTGATCGCCGATGCCGGCATCGGCCGACAGGTGACAAAAGTACTTCGAAAAAAGGCGGGCGATGAGATCATCGTCCTTGATGGAAGCGGCAATGAGTGCGTTGTCATGATCAAAGAAAATAAGAAAGATGTGCTGGTGTGTGAAGTGCTGACATGTACGAAAAATTCGAACGAGCCGGCGATCCCGCTGGTGCTGTATCAGAGTGTTTTAAAAAAAGACAAAATGGAATGGGTGTTTGAAAAAGGAACAGAGATCGGTGTTTCCGAGTTTGTACCGTTTCTTTCGGAGCATTCGGTGAAGTTGGGGATAAATCCCGCGCGGGCGCACAAGATCGCGCAGGAAGCGGCGGAGCAGTCACGGCGAGGAAAGATCCCGACGATCGCAGACACCATGTTATTTGACGCCGCGCTCGCACATGCGCAGGCAAGCGGATATGTAACTATCATTGCGCATAATATCGGGGCATTCGCGAATATTCGCAAATGCGGGGAAATGACGGCAAAAGCGAAAGGAATAAATGTTTTTATCGGTCCGGAAGGAGGGTTTAGCGAAGATGAGATCGCGCGCGCTTCCCAGAGCGGGTTTCGTGTTGTATCGTTAGGGAAGAGAGTGTTGCGAGCCGAAACCGCCGCCATCGTTGCGTGCTTTTCAGTGATCAGTTGATTAGGGTAGCTTTTAGGAATTAGAGATTAGCTTATAGTTTATAGCTTTTAATCCCTAATCCGCTCTAACCACTAATTCCTAACCCTCTATTTATGCTATTTGGCGCTCATGTATCCATTGCAGGAGGAATAGATAAAGCACCCGAACGTGCGGCGGCGATCGGCTGTGAGGTGTTTCAGATCTTTTCACGATCACCGCAAGGCGGGCATGTGGCGCCGATCACTGATGAGCTTGTCGGGCAGATGCGCGAAAACATGCGTATGTATGATCAGAAGGAGTTTTATATCCATACACCGTATATTCTTAATCTCGCATCGGCGGAAAAAAGGATCGTGGAAAATTCCGTGCGCATGATCCGCGATGAATTACAGCGGGGGAGCGCGCTTGGCGCGAAATACGTCATGACGCATCTTGGTTCGGCAAAAGACAGTGACGCAGAAAGCGCGAAGAAAGCGGTCGCAGAAAATCTGAAGCGCATTCTTGATGCGGAGCATGACACTGAACTTCTTATGGAGATTTCCGCCGGCGCGGGCGCCATTGTTGGGAGTACGTTTGAAGACATGGCGTATTTTATTGATGCGCTTAAAGGATATCGTCTTGGGGTGTGTCTTGATACGGCACATATGTTTGCATCCGGATATGATATCCGCGATCCTGAAAGCGTGAAAAAAACATTCGATCTGTTCGATCAGATTGTCGGCATGAGTCATCTGAAAATGTTTCACGCGAACGATTCACAGATCGGACTGGGAGAGAAAAAGGACAGGCACGAGCATATCGGCGAGGGGAAGATCGGTCTGCGCGGATTTGAAGCATTGATTGCCGAGCCGCGATTACAGAAGTTCAGTTTTATCTGCGAGACCGAGCATGATAAGGTTGCAGATGATATTGCATTACTGAAAGATCTCAGAAGTAAGTGCTCGGTACAATGAAAAAAATCATATATATCACAGCGTTTACGGTATTAGGCGTGCTGGTGCAGTTTTTGTTGCATGCGCTCATTGAGGTGTGGTACATTGAGCTCTTGGTTCGTGATTTTCCCGCGTTCGGACTCGGATTGTCATGGGATGCCTGGTTTGTGATCCATGCGGTGCTTACCGTATTTTTTCTTATCGGCGGAGCATCAGTGGGATATTTTTCAGGGAGAAAATGGTGGAGAATCATTTATATAGAGCAAAGATATAAAAACAAGAAATGGCCGCACTGGAATTTACTATCGAAAAAAGATTAAAAGGCGCGCTCGGAAGAGCGGGTATTTTAAAGACGCCTCATGGCGTAGTGCAAACTCCCGCGTTCGTTCCGGTGGGTACGCTCGCAACCGTGAAATCACTGACGCCAGAAGAGGTGCGGGCGCTTGGCGCGCAGATTATTTTAGCAAATACATATCATCTATTTTTACAGCCCGGAGAGGAAACGGTGGCAAAGGGCGGAGGTCTCACGAAATTTATGAATTACGGCGGTCCGACCATGACCGACTCGGGAGGATTTCAGGTGTTCTCACTGGGGTTTGCGCGCGGACACGGTGTGACAAAAGTGCTTAAAAAAACAGAGAAGCGTCTTCCGCGCGATGAACAGGAAAGCGAGCACTCAAAATTAGTAAGTGTTGATGAAGAAGGGGTGACATTCACGTCGCACATCGACGGCACGACGCATCGGTTCACACCGGAGCGGTCTATTGCGATCCAGGAGAAGATCGGTGCTGATATTATTTTTGCATTCGATGAATGTACGTCTCCGCTCATCTCGTATGAAGAAATGAAAGCGTCGATCGAGCGCACGCACCGGTGGGCGAAGCGGTCGCGTGATGCGCATACACGGAAGGATCAGGCGTTATTTGGCATCGTGCAGGGTGGGCGATATCCCGATCTCCGCAAACAAAGCGCGCAGTATATCGCTGATCTTGGATTTGAAGGGTTCGGGATCGGCGGATCGTTCGATAAAGATGATATGACCAGCATCGTCGCGCTTGTAAATGAAACGCTGCCGGAAAATAAGCCGAGGCACATGCTTGGCATCGGTGAAATAGAAGATCTTTTTGAAGGTGTAGAGCGAGGTGTTGATCTGTTCGACTGCGCATTGCCGACGCGCCATGCGCGCAACGGCATGCTGTTTACCGCGCAGGGGAGATACGATATGTGCCGCGCGGACAATAAAGAAAAGTTCGAGCCGATCGAAGCCGGATGCGGATGCTATACCTGTACGAATTATACCAAGGCGTATGTGCATCATTTATTTAAAGCGAACGAGCTTTTGGCGTATCGTCTCGCGACCATTCATAATTTGTATTTCATCGTGCACTTGGTCGACCGCATGCGGGCATCGATCATGGATGACACGTTCTTTGAATTTAAGAAGGAGTTTCTCTCTTGTTATAAAAAAGCGTAAGTACAGGTGATCTCATTACCTCTTCCATTTTCTTGACAATGGGTGTATAATACCTCGCTATGAAAAAATCGGACGTCTTTAAAGACGGCAAGATCATTATTGAAGGCGCGCGGGCGCATAATCTGAAGAATGTCCGCGTCGAGTTGCCGCGCAACCGCCTCGTGGTCATTACCGGACTTTCCGGATCAGGGAAGTCTTCGTTGGCGTTCGATACTCTGTATGCAGAGGGCCAGCGCCGATACGTCGAATCTCTTTCATCGTACGCACGGCAGTTTTTAGGCGTGATGGATAAGCCCGATGTCGATAAGATCGAGGGGCTTTCTCCCGCAATTTCCATCGATCAAAAAAGCGTTTCCCCGAACCCTCGTTCGACCGTGGGAACGATCACGGAGATCTATGACTATCTCCGTCTTTTGTTTGCGCGCGCAGGTGCGCCGCACTGTCCGCAATGTGGAAAGCCGATCGCAAAACAAACCGCGACGCAGATCACCGACAGTATTATAAAACTGGAAAAGGGAAGAGAGATCGCGATCCTTGCACCGCTCGTGCGCGATAAAAAAGGAGAGCATAGGCATATTTTTGAAAACATCGCGAAAGCGGGGTATCTCCGCGTGCGTGTTGACGGACAGATCATTTCGACCGAAGAATCGGTACTGCTTTCACTGGATAAGCAGAAAAAACACTCGATCGAAGTGGTTATTGATCGCATGGTGGTAGAAGCGCGCATGGATAGGGCGCGACTTGCCGATTCGGTGGAGACCGCGTTAAAGCTCGGCGAAGGATTGCTTACGGTTGCCGGCGAAGGAAAAGAAGATGCGGTATTTTCTGAGCGGTTCGCATGCGTGGAATGCGGTATTTCAGTATCTGAGATCGAACCGCGCAGTTTCTCGTTTAACAGTCCGCATGGGGCGTGTCCTGCATGCGCTGGCCTTGGGAAAAAGCTGAAAGTGGAACCGTCATTGCTTATTCATAACGCACGCTTAAGCATCGGCGAGGGCGCGATAAAGCCGGTTCAGCCGTCCGCATATAATCCGATCTGGTACGCGCTTGAGGATCTTTCCCATCATCTTAATTTTTCTATCAATGATACGGCGGTAGAGGATCTGCCGAAAGAAACCATGCATGCGGTGCTGTATGGCAGTGCGGCGCATAATTTTGAGGGCGTTATTCCGAATATGGAGCGCCGGTGGCAGGAAACGGATTCAGACTGGGTCCGCGGGGAGATCGAGAAATACATGGTGGTGCATAAATGCCATCTGTGCGAAGGACGACGGCTCAAGAAAGAAATGCTGGCGGTGCTGTTTCACGGAAAAAATATTGCCGAGATCGCCGCGCTTTCCATTGCTGAATGTCGGGCATTTTTCCGCGGGCTTAAATCCGTAGGCTCTGAAGAAAAGATCACGAGTCAGATCGTGAAGGAAATTCAAAATCGTCTGCAATTTTTGGCAGATGTCGGTTTGAGTTATTTGTCGCTTGATCGGGAATCGGAAACGCTTGCGGGCGGCGAAGCCCAGCGCATTCGGCTTGCAACACAGATCGGATCCCGATTGGTGGGTGTGTTGTATATTCTTGATGAACCGTCCATCGGTTTGCACCCGCGCGATAATGCGAAACTTATCGCGACGCTCAAAGAACTGCGGGATCTGGGTAATACCGTGATCGTTGTCGAGCACGATGAAGAAACGATCTGTGCGGCGGATTGGGTGGTGGAGATCGGTCCCGGAGCGGGAGCGCAAGGCGGACAGGTGGTATTTGAAGGCTCCCCCGCAGACCTTAAAAAAGCGCGCACGATCACCGGCCTATATCTTGCCGGGAAAAAGCAAGCGCCGGACGAAAGCATGAAAATTAAAAAAGAAGCATTGCTCCGCAGCGAGGGCATGCAAAAATATATTGAGATCACGGGCGCGCGCGCGAACAATTTGAAAAATATAACCGTAAAGATTCCGCTTGAGCAGTTTGTCTGCGTGACCGGCGTATCCGGTTCCGGAAAAAGCACGCTCGTAGACGACATTCTCGCGAAAGCGCTGGCGCAGAAATTGTATCAAGCGAATGCCAAGCCGGCGGAACATGATACGATCACGGGTATCGAGCATCTTAATAAAGTGATCTACGTGGATCAGTCGCCGATCGGGCGCACGCCGCGGTCAAATCCCGCGACATATACGGGAGCATTTACGGTCATTCGCGATCTGTTTGCCGCCACGCAAGAAGCGAAAGTGCGCGGGTATAAGCCCGGGCGTTTCAGTTTCAACGTGAAGGGCGGCCGATGCGAGGCATGCGAAGGGCAAGGACAAAAAAGAATAGAAATGCATTTTCTTCCCGATGTATATGTGGAATGTGAAGAATGCCAGGGGACGCGGTTTAATAAAGAAGCGCTTGAGGTATCGTGGAAGGGGAAAAACATCGCCG
>MEYI01000012.1:8858-15676 GCA_001773975.1 Candidatus Azambacteria bacterium RBG_16_47_10 | reverse complement strand
TACACAAATTCCCAACCTTCTGCAGTTGTTCCGCGCGCGACGAGATGTATTCGCACGGAAGATATTTTATCCCGCCAAGATCAATGAGTTGCGGCGTTTGCACCATAGCATCTTCATATGCCGCCTGACGCTGAAGTGCAAGCGGGTTATACCCTGCAAAATCGTACACGGAAAATACTTGCGCGAGATTTCGATCCAATTCTGGAACACGGTACAAGCGAAAACGATCCACGGGATCAAGCGCCGCGTACTCGCGCTCAGTATTTTCCACGATCCACGGCTTTTGAAACAGCGTTTCAGGATTTTTTCTCGCATACATCAGTTCGCTGAGCATGGCGTATGGCAACAATTCAGCGACAAGCACCACAACAGCAGCAAAGGCAAACCATTTGCCTTTTGTATTCGCGCGAAATAGTGCGGCAAGGCCGGTGCCTGCGAGCGCTGTGATCGCGACAGTAAACACGATCATCATGTTTGACGGCGCGCGCATTTTGTCAAACAACGGAAGCAGATAAAAATATTGGTGTAAGAACCCGTACTTTCCCAGCGCATACAATACCGCAATGCCGGCAAGCCCTGTAAAAAACCATACGATCCAACGCTGTTCTGTTTTTCGCTGCATGAGAAGTGCTGTTGCCGCCAAAAAAAGAGTCGTGATGCCAAGGAAAAGATAATTTTGCGTACGATCCCACGGGCCAGTGTAATCGCCGAACGCCGCGTTATTGTGATTAGCCGTGATCAGTCCGCGCAGACTGCCCGGCGATAGTGATTCCGTCTGCGCAAGCTCAAGCGATATTCCCGCGCGTTGCGATTGCGCGGTCAGTTCGAGCGTCGGTAAAAGTTGGATCGCGGAAATAAGTGACATCATGACGATCGCACATAGCATCAGCGCGGACTGCTTCATCGGAAATGCGCGCTCGCGCCGCCACGTGATCGCTATAGCACATGCGGCATATAAAAACACTGCAAAAAGCATGAATACCGCTGTTTGAAAATGTCCGGCAAGAATCGCGATGCCAGCGGCGACACCCATAGCGCACGCATAGAACCACTCTTTTTTCTCAAGCGTATAATGAGCGAGCAACAGCACGATTGGTATCCATGCGGCAGTGCTGTGCATGCCTACATGCGATGTATGTCCGATCATAAATCCCGAAAACATGTATGCAACCCCGGAAAAAATACCGGCAAGCGGAACACGCGTGATATGACGCACAAATAAATACATGCCAAATCCCGCAAGGGCAAAATGAAATACGGTCTGCCAAAAAAGCAGAGACTGGGAAAACACGGAAAAAAGCCCGATAAGCAACGTGACCGGGTAAAACACGGCAACCTGCATATCGGCGATCTGCGGAAATCCGTTGAAAATGAATGGGGTCCACAGCGGCAGATGGCTCGCATGCCACACTTGTGATGAGAAAATAAGATTGGTCAGGTGCACCTCACGCGCATCCCACTGCAAAGCGCCAAAACCGCCGAATAAGGGCGTCCAGAACGGAATGACAGCGAGTATACAAAAGAACAGCGCGACCGCGCTGTCGCGCGCCGCACGGCGAACCCACAAAAAATTATCGCGACGTAACCACATCATCAAATATTTTCAGAAGCGCGGTAATGTGCGTATCCCATGCAAAACGCGTCAAATGTTTTTCTTGCGCGTGCACAATGCGCGTTACCGCATTGTGGTGCTCTATAATACGCTCAAGTTGCTGTGCGATATCTCCGGGATCATTCGTGTCTTTTACAAAAAATCCGTCGTCACCGAACAATTCGTGCGCAAGCGGCGTATCGGCGATCACCGACGGCCGTCCGCATGCAAGTGTTTCTAGCGGAGGTAATCCCAATGCCTCTTTGTCAGACACATAGACCATCGCCAGTGTTTCATTCAATAACACGGGGAGGTCTTTCCGTGCGATGTATCGCGTTTGTATGATCGCCTCTCTCCCTGCTTCGCGGTTGATGTGTTCGATCAACAATGCAAGTACCGGTGGTTCATATTTATCAATGCATGCCACAAGATACTGGATATTTTCATACTTTTTAGCGATCATGCCGAATGCCTCCACCGCATCCTTTACATGGCGCCTCGGAAATGCCTGTCCGACAGAAATAAAGAAATCTTTTTTGATACCGAGATCTTCTTTCATTGCAGCGACCACGCGCTCATGCTCATCCGTTTTTTTCAGTTGTGTGAAGATCGGCTCGAGCCCCCACGGGTTGATGGCGAGCCGTGATGTCGGAATACCATAAAAACCCATCAGTTCTTCTGCGGCAAATTCCGAGATCGTCATGATCTTTCGCGCGCGCTTCGCCGCCAACCAGCAAAAGAGCCTATACGCAAGGCGATACTTCAAAGGCAAACTGCCATGATGCGCCTCCCAATACACATCATTGGTAAGCACCACAACCGCTTTTCCTATGAAGAACGCCGGCAACATATACGAAGGAAAGAAAAAACAATCCAGACGATCGGTGAAATACCGTATCGGCAGCAAAATATGATAGAACACATTAAAACTTTGCGGGATAATGCCGCCGGTAAGGATATGGCATTCAAACAACGGATGCGTTAAAAATCTGTCGCGCGGCATTTCCTTTTTAAAATACAGCACGAAACGATATTTGTGTTCGATACCCGGCACGTGTGTCGCCGCATCCAAAAGCTGCGCAAGCGTATGCCCGACGCCAAACCGCTCCCCTTCCAATTGTTCGCACTCAATACCGATGCGTATCATGATAGATGATTATTCTTGTAACTTTCCGAATTTTTCGCGGTAAAAATCAGCGATGCCGCGCATGATCATTATAGAAATATCTCTGGTCTTTGGCATGATCATCCGCTTTATGATCTGCTTTATATAATGCAACACACTCCACGCATACACCCCTATTTTTACAAACACCGGAGCATTTCGCGAGGTGAGCAACAGCGCATTCCGAACGTGATAATACTGCACGCGCGGAGCGCCCATGCCTGCAGATGATCTCGATACTTTATGCCACACATGCGCGCCTTGCGCGATGCGAAGAGCAAAACCGGCTCGCTGTGCGCGAAGGCAATAATCGATATCCTCATAATACATAAAGAACGCTTTTTCTAACAGCCCGATCTTTTCAATAACTGTTTTTGTAATAAGCATCGCGCACCCGGTAACGAACGGTGTCGGTATCACTGTTTGCTCATGCGGCGCGGCATCTTGCTCGCCGTACTGGAAATGCTTTCCGCCGTCCCTCCATGAAAAATCGGCGCCGTTAAACCAAATGCGATCCGGCTCCGTATAAAAATAGATCTTCGCCCCGACAATACCAATATGTTCATCGCTGTGCGCAGCTGCGATCATCCGAGTAATAAAATCGGGATCGACCGTCGTATCGTTATTCAGCAACACAACATAGTCGCTCCCGTGTTCAAGCGCATACCTAATCCCCGCATTATTCCCTCCGGAGAAACCGGTGTTTTCCGTGCGCGGGAGAAAATGGATCTTTGGAAATTCATTTCGCACCGCGTATGCGAGGGCGTCGGCATCTGCAGACGCATTATCAACGACGATAATGAGAACATTGTCATACGTGCACCGCGTAAGAGATCGCAGACACTCGAGTGTGTCTGCGGTTCCATTATAATTAAGCACGATGACAGCGACTTTAGGAGACATTGTTTTTATATCAATACACCTTTTCGATACTAATGCCGAGGTAATAATATCCGAGAATATCCGCATAGGTCTTTCCGAGCTCGGCAAGCCGCCGTGCGCCCGTCGCACTCATGCCAACACCATGACTTGCGGCAAGCGATGCCGCATCGCGCCGTATCGTTCCTTCAGGATCCTTCACTCCCCCTGACAAATACCCGTAATCAGCGCTGCAAAACTCCCCTTTGAAATAACTGCATGCATTTCTCGTTACACCTCCGGTATCGGATGAATACACCGCTCGTGCGATCTTGCCGTTATACTTCATCACCATGCCCGCGGTCGAGCGCGCCGCTGCCACAAGATTAGGAGCGTACGCTTCCCATGCATATCCGCGATATACCTGATCAGATGACGTGTTATTTAAATGAAACACTTCCGTCTTCCCGTACTTTCCGCCGTTGTTGAGATGAAACATCGCATAACTTCGTGATGCGATCGAAAACGCCTTTTGATATTCCTGATTATCCGAATTAAGCGCTTCCCCGAGATCAGCAATATAATCGTCCATCGGCAGTTCATTCACCATCCACACTTTATTTGAGTATGGAGAATACCGCAATTCAAGCGTTCCGCGGAACGTATTGAAATTGACCGTTTTGTTCCAATTGAATAATGTATAACTCGACACGGTAAATACCGCATCTTTTACGCTTGGAATGAATCGAGTATCCCCCGCATCCTGCCAGCGTACCACTGCTTTTTCATTCGCTTGATACGTTCTCTCTCCTGTTTTTTCCGATTTCACGGTAAATGCGGCAGTCGCGGTAACGATAACATCATCAGTATTACCGCCGGAAAAAATACCGATGCGTATAAGCGGCGATTCCCCGGATGTCGGTATCACGGGGGCAACGGGCGCGACTGCCACACCCACCACCGGCAGCGATACGAGGTGTTGTGGTGCCGATGATGGAACCTTTGTCGCGATCTGTTTGCCGCTAAGAACCATTTTCCAATCTTCGGGAGCGGTGATAATGCCGCCTACCGGATATGCTTCCATCGCGTTCGCTTTTAACGCAATCACCTTTGCAAGGCTTAATTTTAATTTCTGAAACGTTTCGTATGTTTCGATCCAATATTTCTTTCCCTGATAGACAAGATATAGTTCCGCGCCGCCTTCTTGCCGTACCAATGTGCCGTTTGGATATGGCAACTCTCCTTTATCCGGATACTGATCAAAATCAGTCTTGGAAATGATCGATATCTTTTTTATGCTGAATCCCCATTTCTTAAACATGTCCCACGACGGAATGATCTTTCTGCCGCCATCCATGATGACATGATTAGGCGCTGTCGCTTTTTTGGAAAGTGATACGATAGTTCCCTCCGGCAAACCGACAACGCCGCCCGACGGATACGCTTCAAGTTCATAATCAGGAATCGCGATGACATTCTTCATGCTGAACTTATTCTGCGTAAATACGCGCTGAGAAAGTATATGTCGTCGTTCTCCGTTTTTTACGAGATATATTTTTTTCGTATTTTCGGACATAAGGAGCGTGCCGTCGGGAAACACGATCGGATCCCCTTTTGCATACCCGAGCAATTCGCGATCGGATATGATCTGCACATTCGCAAGAGAATAGCCCAGACGCTGGAACAGCTTTGCCGAGGTCACATGATGGCGCTTGCCGCCGTCAATACGAAACAATTCGTTGCGGGATCGCGACTTCACCAATGTGCCGTCAGGCAATGTCGTTTTATTCTGCTCCGGAAACAACGCGAGCTGATTCGGATTTATCGCAACCACGCGCGCCTGATCATTGGCGCTTAGTGTGGCGATCATATCACCCATCTTCTGTAAAACGCCGCCGACAACCGCATATACCGCGGTATCATCCTTCGCATTATATATATATGAAGCGTATATATTCTGCCATTTTTTCGCTTCATCGCGCAGGAGCGTTCTATTCAATGTCCCTGGATCGGGATTTCCCTTTTCCAGATCGTCATGCCCCACCACGACCGGCCCCGTAAATGAACTGGAGAATCCTCCGTATGATACACTGCAACTCCCATTCAGCTTCGGATTGGTCCATATCGCCGTTGTTTTTGAGAGCTCCGCGGCATCAATGCCGTTCGTCGTAGAAAGCCATCCGACCAGTTTTGCGAGCGATGCAAATGTGGCCGCGGGAACCTCGGCGCTTCCGTAATTGCCGAGCAATGTAATGCCGATCGTTCCGGAATTAAAATTCTGACACGTCTTGCTGTTGTACACGTGCGCACCACGTACGCCGTTCCCGCCGTATCGACCTTCATAAATAATACCATTGCGGTCGATGATATAATGATACCCCATATCACCACATCCACGGGTTATCGCATGACTGCGATAAATGCTTTGAATAACTTCACGGGAATCAAACCCGTTTCCGTTGCATCGGGGACTGGCCTCGGGACACCCCGTGTCATGGATCACGATGCGTTCAACGGGCGCATAATCAGGGATCGCATCATTCGTATTCGGATTATCGTCTTTGAATGTGTCGGCATTTTTATCTTCCGGCATCCAATCAAGCACCGCGGAAAACCCCTGAAAATTTTCCCATGATGAGCGCGGAAAAATGATCGGCACATCGGAAGACGCAGTTTGCGCGTGCGCAAACAACGGAACACTTCCAAAAGACGCGCACGCAACAATAAGTACTGCGCCCATCACAAAATATTTTTTTATGTTTTGTTTCATTCGTGTACCGATCACTAATAAAGGAAAAACGACTGTAGCATCAATGATCCGTCGCAATCGTTTTTTCGGCTCAAGAAACAGGCGCCACAGCCACTCAAGTCCGAACTGCCGAAATAGCATGGGTGCGCGAGGAGTCTTTCCTGTCATCATATCAAATGCACCTCCCACCGCCAACGCAACCCGCATATGCGGCAGCGCCGTGCCGTGTTCATCTATCCATAATTCCTGCAAGGGAGTTCCCATGCCGACGATCACCATGTCAGCATTTTTCAACTCAGCGTTTTCCTGCCACCGACTCGCGCCGTCATAGCCGTCCAATATTCCTGTAACATGAAGCGCAGGGTATTTTTTCTTCAAAACTTCCGCGGCTCCCGCCGCAATGCCGCGTTCTGATCCAAATAAAAAAACACTTTTTTTAAGCTGTGCCGCGCGCT
>MEYI01000012.1:5809-8732 GCA_001773975.1 Candidatus Azambacteria bacterium RBG_16_47_10 | reverse complement strand
GCAGACGCGTGTTGCGCCGAGCCCGAACCACGGTCTCCGCATTGCAATAATACACCATATGCGGCCGTTCCTCCCGAAGCATTTGCTCTATAGTACCTCCTATTTCATTCAGCGTGATATTATCATACGGAATACCGCATATTTCGGTCCTTCTCATCGTTTTATTTTATCAAAAAGTAGCTTATGATGAAAGCACTTCAAGAAAGAACTTCCATGTATATTATAGACGTTATTCCGACCATAAAGATACCGAAATCAGATATCCAGCTCCTGACATACTTTTCTCAGGCATCATTAGCGCGGGGCGCGCTGGTTATGGTGCCCTTGGGCAATCAAAAGGTGAATGCACTTGTCGTACGCTCCGCACCCGCGCATGAACAAAAGATCGCGATAAAAAAATCGGGATTTCAGATCAAAGGGGTGGCAAAAATAATATCCGAGGAGCCGGTGCTTGATGAGACGCATAGCGTGCTCATGAAATGGTGCGCTGAGCATTATTGTGCGTCGTTGCCGCTCTTTGCCAAAACATTCATCCCTCCGTATCTTATAAAACGAAAAACCCCGGTTCATCTTTCCCCGATGCAAACCGCGCAGAAAACAAAAACTTCCGATGCGGGAAAACCGATCCTTATCGCAAAAAGCAATAGGCGCGATGACTATGCGCGAGCGATCGATGTATGCATCCGCTCGGGAAAACAGACGCTTCTTTTGGTTCCCGAGCTTGCGCTCGCCCATTTCTGGCACACAGAACTGAATACATACAACCCGATCCTTGTAACCAGCGAACTCACGCAAAAAAAATTCTTTGACGCATGGATTAAGGCACGGGACGGGAATGCATCGCTTATCATCGGCACGCGCGTGGCTCTTTTTGCCAATTTCCGAGATCTCGGCTGTGTCATTGTCGATGATGAACATAATCCTCATTTTAAATCATGGGATATGGCGCCGTACTACCATGCAAAAACAGTCGCCATGACCCTTGCCGAACTTTCCGGCGCGCGCTGTATTTTGGGAAGTGCGGCGCCATCGATCGAGTCATATTGGCGAGCGCAGGAAGGGGCGCTTACGCTTTCTGAAAAGTTTAATGATCCGCGCATGTCCACGACTATCGTCGATATGCGCAATGAGTTGTTGGATAAAAACTATACATCACTATCGTATCAGCTGAAAAACGCGTTGGAAAGAACACTGGTAGAGAAAAAGAAAGCGATATTATTTATTGCGCGGCGCGGGAGTGATTCATTCATATTTTGCCCCGATTGCTCGCATATAGAACAATGTCCGCGATGCGAAACGCATCTGGTGCATCATGCAGTACCGAGACGCGCACTTATCTGCCATCAATGTGGATATGAAACATCTCCGCCGCCGGCATGCACGAAATGCGGTAATGTGCGCATACGCACGTTCGGCGCAGGCACACAAAAAGTCGCCCAGGATATTCACAAAGAATTTCCTGAAGCGCGGGTCGCTATTGTGGATGCCGACACCACAAAGACATTCGCCGAACAGCAAGCAGTGATCAGCCAATTCCGCAACGGCGCGCTCGACATTCTCATCGGCACGCAGACGCTCTGCACAAAGCCAGACATGCCTGTTGCCGATTGTGTCGCGGTCATTTCTTTCGACAACCTGCTCTATCTTCCCGATTACAAAATGCCGGAGCGGCTGTATCAGATCATCCGATCCCTGCAATCATATTGCGCCGATGATGCGCAATTTTTCCTGCAAACGCATACGCCCGATAATGAAACGATACGCACCGTCGCATTACAGCGCTATGATACATTCTATGCCCGCGAGATCGCGGTGCGAAAAATGCTCAAATACCCGCCCTTTTCGCGCATCGTAAAACTAACCATACGGAACAGTTCACGCGCCGGCGCGGAACAAGATGCAGACCGCATCGCCGAATCATTGCGCGCCGCATTTAAAAAAGCAGGCGTCTCCGCAGACATTCTCGGCCCTGCGCCGGCATATATCGCAAAAATTCGCCAGCACTTCGTCCAGCAGATTATTATAAAAGCAGAAAATATTGACCAAAAAACACTGCATGCTATAGTAATGCCAATTGCCGGACATGCAGTGATAGACGTCGACCCGGAGAACATTTTGTAACATCTATGGCGATCTTACCGATACAAACAGAAGCACAAACAACAAATACGATCCTCCGCGCACGATCCGCGGAAGTGACTGATATTGCCGATCCAGACATTCAGCAATGTATCAGAGACATGCACGAAACATTGGCAACGATGGAAAACGGCGTCGGACTTGCCGCTCCGCAGGTCGGGCGCAATCTCCGCATTTTCGTCGTATCTCCGGAACTGGGGTTACGACAAACGGTTTTTATCAATCCGGTCATTACAAAGATTTCCCATGAAACGGAACGCATGGAAGAAGGATGTCTTTCACTTCCCGGAGAATACGGCATGATCACGCGCGCAACGTCAGTGAAAGTTGAGGCATATAATGAGCGCGGACGAAAATTCAAATTAAAAGGAGAGGGACTTGCCGCACAGCTGATACAACATGAGATCGGACATCTGGACGGAGCGCTCTTTAAAGATCATGCGGAAAAAATGTTCGACATCTCTGACATCAAAAAGAAATCATGACACCCTGTAACGTTATTTTCATGGGCACGCCGGACCTGGCGAAAACCATCCTTGAAAAGCTTATCGCCTCAAAAATATATACGCCGTCGCTTGTCATCACCCAACCCGATAAACCGGTCGGTAGAAAACACATACTCACTCCCCCGCCGGTAAAGATGTGCGCAAAAGCGCATAACATCCCGGTGCTCCAACCGAACACAATAAAAGATCAGACATTCATTGATCGTATATGGGAAGAAAATCCCGATATTATCATCGTCGCGGCATACGGAAAAATAATCCCGAAAGCGATCATTGCT
>MEYI01000012.1:3867-5800 GCA_001773975.1 Candidatus Azambacteria bacterium RBG_16_47_10 | reverse complement strand
CGCGGGATCCTGAATGTGCACACATCGCTTTTGCCCCGATGGCGCGGCGCATCGCCGGTGCAATCTGCCATTCTATCAGGTGACACGATAACAGGTGCAACGATCATGCTTATCGATGAAGGATTGGACACCGGTCCGATCCTCAGTCAAAACTCGATCGCAATAAACGCAGATGACACCACTGAAACGCTTTTAGAGAAACTCGCGAAGTGCGGGGGCGATCTTCTTCTGGAAACGCTTCCGGGCTGGTGCGCAGGAGAAATAGAACCATACGAACAAAACCATACAGCCGCAACGCTGACAAAAATACTTTCAAAAGAAGACGGGGAAATACGCCCTGAGCATACTGCAGAGCATATCGAACGGATGATCAGAGCCTTTTCCCCGTGGCCGGGCGCATATATGCAGCTTCGGCATAACGATAGCTCGTCAACAAAACTCAAGGTCATCCGCGCACATACCGTTTCATGTGAAACGGATCACGCCCCGCTCACCCTTTTTCTTACTGAGCACAAAGAACTGTGTCTTGCTACAAAAGAGAAATGCCTCATCCTTGAAACAGTACAGCCGGAAGGAAAAAATCCGATGTCAGGCCATGCGTTTTATCTCGGGCATCAAACAAAAATACACTCATGAAAAAACACCGTGTTTGACGCGGTGTTTTTATTATGCTGATTTCTTATGGTAATGAAGGAGCGTATCTTCTTTTTCGAGGTGGAGATTGTCGTAATACTCATACACATCGGCAAACACATTTTCCGCAATGATCCCTTTCGCCCTTAATTCTTTTAACGTCTCGATCTCCAGATCGAGAGAGATTAGATTAGCGATAGTATACTCTACGAGCTCCGCCAGCTTCGGATGTGTATCGCGCACCAGTTGTACTTGATGAGCGTTATAATCATGCCATGTCCGATACTGGTCGATCACGGGTTCGATCGCATCATTAAATATCTTACTATCGCTTTCCCGGCAAAGATCCCCGAGATCCTGCGCCACTCGCCCGGAGCTTTGCTTGCGTGCACGATGCACGCAATAATCCTGAATGATATCCCGCGCCTCAATATCAGCGCTCCATCGTTGTAAAAACGCATTTTGGGATCTCTTGAGCGCAGCAAGGAACGCTTGCCGCGCTCGAGACACAAACGAAATCCCATTTTCCTCATTTACCTGCGGGAGATTCCGTTCGATACGATTTATCTGGCGCTCGATCTGAGCATCGAGCATCGTAAATGCCCCTTCATTAAGCGCATTCTGCTCGAATAGATGAAAATATATGCGCCGCTCCATGCCTAGCGCATGTTTTCGCAACGTGAAAAGAATAACGTCATGTGACCATTTTTTATCTTGCTCCTCGAACATCTCGCGAAGTCTCATTCTTGATTGCGCATAGAGATCCGCATACATTGTATTTAATTTTCTATATACATCTTCGGAGATACTACCGTCGCCCTGCATCACCTTCAATCGTTCTTGGATCTTGGCATCTATCAAAAGAAATCCTTCTTCGCGCTCCAATTCTTCTGTCGGGGAAAGCGCGTGCAATTTAAGATAGGTCAGAAATGATCTCAGGGTCGCCGCTTTGATCACAAGCGTGAAAAAGATTGTCGCAAGCGTCAAGATCAGAATGAAATTCCGGTACTCGAAATCATAGGGAAGCAGCAGCACGATCGCAAGCGGCAATGCCCCGCGCAATCCACCCCATGAGATGATAAGCTGCCAAGAAAAAGGGATCGGTCCTTCATCTTTAAAAAAGCGGTTGGCAATCGGCGCAACAGCAAAAACAGACAAAAACCTGGCAATCAAAACCACGCCAAGCGCAGCAATGACCGGCAACACATAATCACCAAAATCAGTATCCTTCACGGAAAAACCGATCAGCAAGAAAATAAGCGAGTTGGAAACGAATGCCGTATATTCCCAAAAATGTTCC
>MEYI01000012.1:0-3797 GCA_001773975.1 Candidatus Azambacteria bacterium RBG_16_47_10 | reverse complement strand
TTGCAATAATTCCCGAAACTGAAAGGAATTTTTCCGCAACAATAAATGTGACATGCGCCAATATAAGCGTCAGCGTGATCTCAACCACCGCAAGATTCCTGACCCGGCCGATCATATGCGCGAAAAGATATCCCGCCGCAACCCCAAAAAGAGCGCCGCCGATGATCAGCACCCAAAAATGCACAAATCCCTCCGCAATAACACCCGGTGTGATCGCCCCAACCGCCATCACGCCGAAGATGACCTGAAATAGCGCAAGTGCGGTACCATCATTGAGCAAACTTTCCCCTTCAAGCAGCATCTTCATCCGCTTCGGAACCCCGATCTCTTTAAATATCGCAAGCGCCGCGATCGGGTCCGTCGAAGAGATAAGCGCTCCAAACAACAGCATAGTAAGCAGCGGGACTTCTATGCCCGTATATGGCAATACAAGAAAAGAGACAGTACCGATAAAAAATGCGGATAGTGCCAAACCAACCACCGCAAGAAGGGAGATGGTCTTTATCGATGAGCGCAGATCGAGATAGCGGATATTATACGCTCCTTCAAAAATAAGCATCGGCAGAAACAGATAAAAAACAAGATCCGGAGAGAGCTCAAGAACATTTAAAAATTCGAACGCTTCATATCCGGAGAGAGCGCTTAATCCAAGCCCGATAAGCACCAGCACGACCGTGTACGGGATGCGTAATTTCTTGATAAATACCGCGGTCACGGACGCGACAAACAGCAAAAAACTCAATGCGAGCACGACCGTGTAAAAATATTCCGCGTTGTGCTCCATGATCGTTTAGTTGATGTCGCCTATGATCTTGAACGCACGGTAATACCCGTCAACAAACTTTCCTTCCTTTGTTTTCTCTACCACAATAAACTCCCAATTGATATCCTCCTCCGCTCCCGACATAACGCAATTGAATGTCATATCAATTTTTCCGGGAGTCTTTCCTTCCACCTCGGAAAATGTAAGCCAGATGGGCATCGCGCCGGTCATCCCCCAATACAATTCCTTTGACGGATCATCACTGGTGACATTGACCGTGCCGATCGTATCCCCGCACGGCGTTTTTCCGGTAACAATATCGTAATTAAAAAGTGTTTTATCGATCATAACACGCGCCGGTGCCTTTTTTGCCGGAGCAACGGGAACGCTGGATGTTGCCACCGCCTGTGTGGTCGTAGCCACCACATCATCCTCTGTTTCCAATTCTTCCGGCGCTGTGGATGCGGTTTCTGAAACAACGGGGGTCTGAGCCGGCGTTAAAACAAATGAGCTTGTTACCCATGCTCCTCCCGCAAGTACGATCGCTATACCGATGATAATGCTATTTTTTTTGTTCATACATTCGTAATTATAAACACGGAAAGATTGTACACCATGGGGCAGAAAATAACAATACAAAAACACCCCCGGGGTTATTTCCCGGGGGTGTTGTTGAAGTGTGCGTAAAATCTCTTTTTGAGATCGTCCGCGGTTTTACGCGCAGCAAGCGCGGTAGCCTTTCCGGCTTCCGAAATACGTTGCGTGTACTCGATAAAATACCGGTTGTTTTTCTCCCACTCCCTGATAAGCGAATAGCCGTACGCCTTAATGGATGCGTTGAACCAATCAAAGCGTATCGCCCGTTTTACGATCTGCCATCTCGTATAAAATGCTTTTGTCGCATCGACCATGCCCAATTGCAACTCCCCCCGCGTCATCCGTATCGGTTGATACACCGCATGATGGGCATCGTACAAGCTCCAATCCTTGTTGATGATGCGCTCCTGCTGATCAAGCTCACGAAAACATCGTGTGCCGGGCAGCGGAGTAAGGATGAGAAATTGCACTGAATCCAGATTGTTTTTTTTCGCGAACGCGACGGTTTCCCGCATGGTGTGCACCGTATCTTCATCGGAACCGAATACGAACATTCCATGAATACGGATCCCGTTCTTATGCAGAACATCGATACATCCCGTGATATCCTCCACCGACTGCTTTTTATTATACGCCTTGAGCGTCTTTGGGTTCACTGATTCAAACCCGATATACACTGTATGGCAACCCGAGCGCCGCATGAGCGCAATAAGTTCGGGGTCTTTTGCCACTTCGACACGCACCTGCGCTGTCCAGCGGGGTGTGATACCCTCTGCGATCATCGCCCGCAACAGCTCTTTTGTCCGCATCCTGTCCGCGCAGAAATTGTCGTCGTAGAAAAAGACCCATTTTCCGCCTCGATCCTTATTATACCGGAGCTCGTACAGTACGCGCTCCGTGGAACGAAAACGGTATTTGTGCCCAAACATGCCCGTCACCGAACAAAAACTGCAGTCGTATGGACATCCGCGCGACGTCATCACCGGCGTGATCCTAAGCTTTCTTGTATAGTTCTTTTCCAATCCCGCAATAAGCGAAAAATTAGGGATCGGGAGCACATCCATATCCTTGCATGTCGCCGGCGTTTCGTTGTGGATGATACGCCGGTCTTTCCCGTATGAAAGCCCGGGAATTTTTTCAAATCCCTTTCCTTCTTCGAGTGCGCGGACAAAATCAATGATACAGTCGTCCGCCTCTCCGCGAAGCACAAAATCGCAATACTGGAGCGCCTCCTCCGGCATGTATGTCACATGCGGACCTCCCATGAACACTGGGATCCTGGTCTTCTCCTTGAGAAGCTTTGCGATCTCATATGCGCGCGGCGCGGTGGATGTGATGGTCGATATGCCGATGAGGTCGGCGGTAAGAAGATCTTTTACATTGATCTCCTCAATGCATTCGACATACACCTTCACATCGTACCCGTGATTTTTCAGAATGGTTCCGAGGATCACCGCACCAAGGCGCGGCAATGCCATCCGCTTGAACACATGTGCTCCCGGCGGATTCGGCTCAATGATCACGATCTTCCGTATCTCTTGCATTCTCCCCTCCTTTTAGCGGTTAGTGGTTTCCGGCTCTGTATGTAATTTTTAATGTTCTGATCGCCGCGCATGATACCATGGGTATTTCTGATAAACAATACGGCGCCGTAGCGCCGTATTGTTTATTGCTCGCGTGCTTTTTTCTCGTTAAATGCCAGTAACGCGGCATCCAAGATCTGATCCTCATTCTCGTGCTTCATCGCATTGAATTTTTCCTTTAATTCCTCACTTTCTTCTTCTGTGAGCGCGATACCATGTGCGGCAAAATATCCCTGTATCTCATTTTTAGAATCCATATGTGCAAACTCCACGATTTCCCCGGACGAATCCTTAAGAAAAAAATAATTCTTCCCATCTTTTTTCTGATACACTTCGACCGCACTCCCATCAGGGCGCGTTCCGACTGCGATCAGCATATCTTTTAACTCCTCGTTCGGTCTTTCCATATACGGATGATCATATAATTCGCTGTATGCGCACGACATCACAATACTTATTTTTTGTAAATACATTAAGCGACTCAACGATCACGCCCTTTTTGCTTTTGCGCGCATGAATGATCATGCCCGCACCGCAATAGAGTGCCACATGTCCGATATACACCTTCTTTTTAAATAGTGTATGAAAATAATGCCCCTTGTCTCCCTCAAAAAATAACAGATCTCCGGGCGCGATCTTTTTCACATCGGCTATCGTACGCCCTTCCGCCGCCTGCAAAATAGAGCTGCGCGGCAGATCAACGCCCGCCGTCTCAAAAACATATTGAGTGAACGAAGAACAATCCACGGCTTTCGGCGTGCCTTTCTTCTTCAGTTCGGCGTATACTCCATACCGATACGGCGTGCCGATCATTGCCGCCGCAGACGCAATAACTCTTTCGATCTTTTTTCGCC
>MEYI01000011.1:7094-7291 GCA_001773975.1 Candidatus Azambacteria bacterium RBG_16_47_10 | reverse complement strand
CGTCAGCGGATTAGGAATGGCACAATCCGTAAAATAAAACAGCGTGCCATACAGTCCCTGAAAATCCCGCATCTGCGGAATGAGCTTCGACCATGCAAAGAATGTTCCCCACAGCAATATCATCGCCTGCACGATGAATAAGTGTTGTATGGATTTATTTTCCATAAATGTTGCCGTGCGTAATTAAAAAATAATAA
>MEYI01000011.1:0-6915 GCA_001773975.1 Candidatus Azambacteria bacterium RBG_16_47_10 | reverse complement strand
GCCGATTGAATACGAAGAAAGCCACCATGTCGCAAACCCTCCAAAAAGCAGTCCGGACAACAAGCCCAAACCAAACCCGATAATGCTCTCTTTAACAATATATCGCACAAAATTCACCTTTTCTTTTGAGAGCAGGCGCACGTAAATCGTTTCTGTTTGCGTTCCCACGGCATCGCTCAAATACACGATGACAGGGATAAAGAAAGCAAGGCGCACATCCGCCGCAAGGATCGCTTCGTATTTGGAAACAATAACGGTAGCAAACATACCACCCAGCAAACCGAGAAAAAGCCACGGGATACGGTGCTCGATCGAATGCTCTATGGACTCTTTAGCGACATCTTCCTCCGTGTATCCTTTATGCATTTCCGGATTCATATTACGAAATGAGATATGCCACGCACATCACGACGATCGTGATGATAAGAAAAACTCCGAGCGTATAGAAAAGCAACGAAACCGCTTCTTTCTTTTTGCCGTCCAGATACCACAGTATCGGCTTCCCAAATATCAAAGCGCCAACAAGCGCCGCCGAGAACACAAGCAGTGAAAGCATCATAATAGGCGCAAGCACCGTATCGGGTTTGGTAGTATCAAATATTTTCGGTATATAAAAAAGAAACGAGCTGATCGCGGAAACATACAGAGCCATAAGCGCTGCATTGATCGTCGCGGTTTTGATGATTATGTTCATATTTTTATTCTTTCGGCGCACTTTCTAAAAGCGGAAGCAAGAGTATGGACGCGCCATACGGCACCGCCCATAAAATAACTCCAAATCCTATTTTTCGTAATGTTTCTTTTACGATAATCAGTTTTCTAAACCAAAACGATGTAAGCAAATTTTATAATAATCATTAATTTTCTGCATTCTTTCTTTATTACTAGGATTGCTAAATGGAGAATTATTGGATTCCGCTTCCGCTAAGCATTGAGATCTTATATGCTTGGGTTTATACGAATACCAATAGAATCCAAATCCTAAAACTATGAATGTTATCGCTATAATTGTATAATATTTTTTCATAAATATATTTTACCAATTCAACATTCTCAGAATTATATAAAATTAAATTCCAAGAATGTACTTTAAGATAGCTGCACTTGAGATATTTCCTGCTACCACAATAACGAATGCTATAAAAATATACCAAAAGGCCTTCATCCAAAAACTTTCAGCTGGGGACAAAATCTCCCCCGTATAATTATTACCCTCTCCTAAATTACCATGAAAATTTTCTATTTTCCCTATATTAAATTTGGATTCTATTTTTTGCACTTCCTTTTTCTCATTACTTGTAAATTCAACTTCATCTCCATGAATTCCGCTGCGCTTTAACTCAACAGCCCAATCTAAAAGTCGATTACGCACTGAATCTAATATTCCTACAAGAGCAGGCCTACTAATAAACATGGATAATTTTGTTTTGAAGCTGCCCTCGAGTATTTGATCGGAAACCGAAGCGGGATATGGCATCTCATAGCTTCCAGCCTTATTAGAGAGAAGTTCTTCAATCTCACGAATAGATTGGCTTGCGCTACGAGTACAAAGCCGTTTCTCAATCTCGGAGGTCTTGTGTATAACAGGAACCCATCCATAGTATGGGTTCCATCCTTTCATTTGCCCACTTAAACTTCTATACTTGGGATAATTATCATCGCTCTTGTATCCTTCAATTTCTAAATTTAACCATTTCAAAAAATCAGACTGCCCTAAACCACTTGCTATTAATTTAGCCTCCCTGAGTAAGCTCGATACCGAGACGCTTTCATTCTGAATATTTTTTATAAACGCCTCTATTTTTGTCATATCTTTATATCCTTTTTAACCCGAAGACTTCTCAAATTAAGAGCTCATTCTATTATACTCCCCTCATTCGGGAACTGAAACATCAGCAATGGCTTCCGGCCACAAAGCCGGTCGTCCAGCATATTTGCAAACTATACCCTCCCGAAGGGCGGTCGATATTCAGCGCGTCGCCGACAATATAGATATTTTTCACCACGCGCGATTCCATTGTTTTGAAATTCACCTCTGTGAGCGCCACACCGCCCGAAGACACGATTGCCTTGTCTGCACCGAGCAATCCCTGCACATGTAAAGGAACGGCTTTCAGCAGCAACAGTAATTTCGCCCGCTCTTCTTTCTTCACGCTGTGATTTGCCGTTTCGCCGTCGATCCACGCGAGCGCAAGCAACGGAAGCACAAGTGCGGACGGCACCAGTGCATCAAGCGTATTTTTTATCTTTTTATTACTATCTCCGATCAACAATGCCTGCAGTTTTTTCTTCAGCGCATCGTGTTCGATCTTCGGGAACAGATCGAGCATGATGCCCACATCACCTTGCGGGATCAGCTCGCCGATCAGCTTGCTCATGTTCAGCACCGTCGGACCACTGATACCAAAATGAGTGAACAATACTTTTCCCTTTTTCATCCCCTGCTTCTTTCCGTTTTGAAACACGGTGAGTTTGATATCTGAAAGCGTCACACCGCTTAATTTTTTTGCCCACGCGTCTTTGAGTGCGACAGGTACAAGAGACGAATTGGTATCGGCAACGGTATGTCCGAGTTTTTTAAGCCATGCAAATCCATCCCCTGTAGAGCCGGTTTCCGGGCGCGATACTCCTCCCGTAGCGACCACGCACGACCGCCCGACAATTTCCGTTGCATCATCCAAGCGCACACGGATATGTTTTGTTTTTACATCAACCGCGATATCCGCAACCACAGCGCTTGTCTGTACCTGCACGCCGCCCTCTTTTATGTAGCGCGTGAGCACATCCAACACCGCCTGCGCTTTGTCTGAAACGGGAAACATTCTTCCCTCCGCTTCTTCTTTGGTTTTCATGCCGCGGTCGTTAAAAAATGCGATCGTATCCTGCACAGTAAATTGCGCAAAAGCAGAAAAAAGAAATTGATCGCTTCCTGTGTAATGCGACAGCATCGTGCGGGTATCGGGTTTGTTGTTGGTGAGATTGCACCGCCCGCCTCCCGTAATGAGCAGTTTTCTGCCAAGCGTGGGATTTTTCTCAAGCAAGATGACAGACTTACCGCGCTCCGCCGCCCTTCCCGCCGCCATCATCCCCGCAGGACCCCCGCCGATAACAATGACATCCCACACGGTTTCTGTTTTTCGCTTTGTATTCATTATGTTCAGTGTAGCAGATTGCACCGCCTTGGCTAGGATTTCTGTATACAAAGAAAAGCCGGGAGAATATCTCCCGGCTTTTTAAAAAAGAACTACTACCTTATTACACGACGGCGGCGCGCTCCCTGACCTCTTTGAGCGTGTAGTCGCACAGGACCCGTCCGTCCTCAAACACTGTTTCAAGGACATTCGGCAGCTGCGAATCGTTCTCGCGCTCCGTCCTGAATCCGCGTTCATCGCGGATCAACTTGAGGCGGCCGGCCTTGGACTTTTTGCCCGGATCAGTAACAGGATCTTTGTACACATCGCGCCACCCCCAGCGGGAAATCTCGATCGCAGAGCATTTGAAGGCGAACCGCAACGTATCGCGGTTCACTTTCTGAAGCAGACCTCCGCCCGAGCCGAACGCAATGTTATCCGCCGACCATCCTTTTTCCTCCATTGCTTCGAGCACCTCTTTTAGCGAATGGCGGTCGATGCCGTCGCCCTGGATGACGCGCACATGCGGATCAAGGACGCGGTACCCTTTATCGTTCACGCGCGTACCGAATGCGGTTCCCAGTGCATCAAGAACGCGAACCACCACTTCGGGCGGATTCCCGCTGTCCGGACGGACGACAAGCGTACCGTTGCGCTTCATGACCTTCTCGCGAAGCTCTTTGCCCCAGATCTCGGTGCACGCGTGATAGATATCGTAGCTGTCGGAAACGACCGCAACGAGCCCCTCGGGATACTGTTCGAGCATATGGTCATACGCCTTGCGCTCTCCTTCTTTGCACCACGACGTGATTGTGCTGTGTTCCGCGGCGGGGATGGAAAACCCGGGCATATCCGCTTTGTAGTACTGGCGGAGAAGCTCCGCGCCCGCGAGCGTATCCGTGCCCTTGAAGTTCACCAGATGCGCGGCACCACCGAGTCCCGCAGACTCCACCGATGTGGAACCACGATAGCCGAAATCATGCAATTTGAAATCGATCAGCGCGGGATCACCGGTGCGCTTGAGGGACTCCGTGATGGTCTTTTTCATTTCCCGAGATACCGTGGCGACCGTGGACGGATACCACACCTGCGACAACAGCGTCTCAAGATAATTGGTTATCCATGGAACCCGGTAATCGGTACCCTCGACGGTCATAAGAACATTATGCGTCGGAACGACAGTTCCCTCGCGGACCGCCTTGATGATGACCGGGAGTCTCCCACCGTGCGCGCGGAGAATATACCGCCACCCCTCTTCATTAAAGTGCGCGGCAGAGCCAAAGTGCGCCGCGAAAAAATCACGCGCCTCTTCGATGCCTTCTTTGGTCACCACGATGCCCTCCAGATATCTCTTGAGGAAATACTGGAGCCCGAAAAATACCATCTCCTGAAATTCCCCGCCCCGGCTCTCGAAGAAAGAGAACACGCCGGTCGTCTGAGGCGGGTACTGCTTCCAGTGCGACACCTTGTAGCTGTCGGTCGCAAGGATGATATTGTCCGCAAACCCTTTATGTATTCTGGTAGTCATGGTATTACCTCCTTTTTTTGATGGTGTAGTGCATAAATCGCCGAAGCTGTTTTTCCAAAAGATCCCACAGTGCATGATGCTCGGTGATAAGCATGGCTTGCGCATTTCGAAACGGAACCCACTCGAGCGCATCGAGATCGTCGCCCGCCCGCGCATACCCGAATACATATGCGGAAACGAACAGTGCGCTCATGACGCCATCCTCGCTTCCGCGGTAGCGGACGTCGTTGATGCGTGCGCTGCCGAGATATCGCAGATCGGCGATCTCGATGTTCGGCGCTTCCTCATATGCTTCGCGCCGTGCGGCATGCTCGAGCGACTCATCCGTCGGATCAACAAACCCGCCGATAAAGCGAAGCTTGTCACCGTCCTGCTTTTTCCTGCCCAACAGGATATTGCCCCGATCGAATGAAACGACCGCAACATCCACCGCCTGATACGAAACCGGCAAGCGATGGTGCGCCGCATAGATGGCGCCGGCACGAAAATCTTTCGTATGCACCGCCGTCTTACCGATCTTTACGCGCGCGCCCGTGCCGGAAAACCCACGCACCTCTTTCACATATTCCTTCGAGAATTTCCCTTCGTATACGGAAAGAAAACTGTCGCGCGACCCGTAACACACCGCGGGCATTCCCGGAAATGCATCCGTCACGAGCCGGTCAAGTTCCCGTGACCATGCCGCATTCGACGGCCGGTCGTAGACCGGCAAGACCGTCGCCTGCGGGTATGCTTCCATGATGAGGCGCCTCCGCGTCTCAAAATCCAGCGGATCACGCCGGGTCGCAAGCCCTCCCGAAACACCGACAGCGACAAGCACACTGCGATGCCGCATAAACGCCGTCTCGATGAGGAATCGGTGTCCCGCATGCAGTTCGTCCACCTGAAACCGCCCAACGATGATTCCCACGCTTCTGTCACTCTTCTTCTCCATAGCGCCTCCTTTCGTGTATGTATGCAGTTGTAAAAGAACTCTCCGAGATTATCCCGGAGCATGCGCCCCCTAGGTTGCGGCGCATGTCCCGTGATAAATATATTGTCATTTCTACACTAACTGTTGGTAAAAAAATACAGACGATCATAACACCTCGATTTCTTCAACGCCCTTGTTTTTGAATTTCCATAACTGTGCCGGACGGTGCTGCCCCCCGGACCGGACGCTATCTGATTTCACAAGCACCTCAAGCGACAAGATCTTTCTGCGGAAATTACGTTTGTCGATCGACATCCCGAGCACCTTCTCGAATGCCTCCTCCAGCTCGGTAAGTGAAAATTCCAAAGGCATGATGCGCGAAAGGATCGTCGTATAGCGGGCACGAGCACGGAGCCGACGCACTGCAATGGAAAGGATCTCATCGTGGTCATATGCCAACCGTGTCGCCTTCCCGATCTCCTCCCACCACGCCTGCTTATCCCCCGCCTGTTCCTGTGCCGACAACCGCTCCCACGGCACAAGCGCAAGATATGCAACAGATACTACGCGCCCTCGCGGATCCCGATCAACGCGACTCATCGTATACAACTGCTCCATATATGTCCGCGCAAGACGAATATTCGCTTTTGTGAAAAGATGCCTACCCGCCGCTTCTTCCGCCGTTTCCTTCGGATCGAGAAGTCCGCCCGGGAGTCCCGGTATTCCGGGAAAATGAGGAGGTCGATCAACCCTGACCAATCGAACGCATAATTTCCCGTCATCGCGGACCGTAAAGCATGCGATGTCGGCAGCCAAAACAGCGAATCGGATGTGTTCAGGAGTTTTTACTGGTATTTTGTTTTTCGCTTCTTTTTTCATAATTACATTCTATATCTTCCATTACTTAATGTCAAATATACACTATACACCTCCCCAAGGTCAAGCGAGTTATCCACGCGCATAGCTCATTTTATAAAAAAAGCCGGGGTTATCCCGGCTTTTTTCTTTGCACTACCCGCGATTACCCCTATCATCCATTGATAAAATGCCAGAGGAAAAAAGAAAAGATCATTATGCCCCCAAGTACTACGCTTCCCAGTACATAATACACGCCTTTTAAAATATCCGCGGACTCATCCGATTTTCTGAATAAAATATACAGTACAATAAAAACGACTACCGCAAGAATACTTTTTGCCGTCCAGTGATGCCCGGTAAGACCCACTAACAATGACTTAAATGAAGCCGATATCTCGGTACCGATCGCCGTGACAACGACAAACCATATGACACCGACAGTTGAGTATAGTATTGCTTTGCTGTTGATCTTCATATTATTTCAT
>MEYI01000010.1:8566-11134 GCA_001773975.1 Candidatus Azambacteria bacterium RBG_16_47_10 | reverse complement strand
AGATCCGGCATTCACGCCTAGAGAAGGGGATAATAATGGACGCGTGATCCGCTATGCAGAGATGCCAAATCGTATCACATTTTCGGTGTATACCGATGCACCCGCACCAGTATTTATCGGTCATACGTATTATCCCGGCTGGACGGCACAGATAAACGGCGCTCCCGCAGAAATTTTCCGTGCCGATCATCTCTATCAGGCGGTTTTCGTTCCGAAGGGGGAGAGCGAGGTGGTGCTTTCATTTGCGCCCGCATCCTTGAAGAAAGGGGCAATAGTGAGTATTATAGGAATCATTCTGTTTCTTATTTTTGCCGGCTATAAAGGCATGAAAGTATTCTCCGCGCGAAAGAACGACCATGTATAAAATTTTCACAAAATTAAATATCGTATTCGCATTACAGCTGGTAGCGGTCATCGCCACGGTTATTTTTGACGTACCGAGGGAGATATTCCTATTTACGGCGAGCATCATGGTATTTTTTGTTGCGTTCAGCACGCTTGAAGAAAGCGTGCTTTTTGTCGCTCGATCGATCCCTCTTTTTGTCGCACTGCCAATCACCGAGCAGTTCGATTCTTTAAATATGTGGCGTATTATCATCGCGCTCATGTTCGCGAAATGGTTTTTCTCTCCCGAACGTCTCCACGGTCTTTTTACAACCCTGCGCGCACTTGGCGCACAGGCGCGGGTAAGTATTACTGATGCAGCCCGCACTGCATGGCGCCGATGGCGCATCGAAGTGCTTTCTGTCGCGTTGTTTTTGATCGCATGTCTTTCTCTTATTGGCGCATCGGATGTCATGGGCGGAATAAAACGCATCCTTCTTTTTGTGAACCTCAGTATGCTCTTTTTCGTGGTGCGCAGCGTAACGACGAAAGAGTCACTGAGAGCGATATCGCGCAATGCCGTCATATCAGGCGTGCTTGTTGCCGGCGTAGGGCTTATCCAGCTTTTGCTTGCCTATACAATGAACGTGGACCATTTCTCTGAATTTTGGGCGCTTACGGTCAATAAAACACTGTATGGGACTGCCTGGGCGAATATCGCGATCGCCGCAAACACCTGGTTTGCCTACTACAACGGCACGATCCATCTCCGCATGTTCTCGTCGTTTCCTGACACGCATTCGTTCCCATTGTATCTGCTTATGGTGACAGGGTTTGCGATCACGCTGCTTGCATTCGAAACAAAAAAAGTATTGCGGTATGCATTATTCGTTTTGATCGCTGTCATGATGTTTGAAGCGGTGCTTTCAGGCACCCGGGGCATATGGGCAAGTATTATTTTTCCGATCATGTTCGTGGGGTATGTCGCGGTGCGGAAATATGCACGCCGCTCGGAACTTGCATACGCATCGGTGCCCCTTGTTCTATTTCTTATCTCCTTACCGATCGCGGGCATCATTTTCAATTCTCCGCAATTTCGATTTACCGGAACGGCAGCGGAGAAAAAAGTTTTTGCAGAACGGATAAAATCGATCATCGATACCGAAGAAACATCAAATCAAGGGAGGATATATATCTGGAAAGCAACACTGCATTCCATGGTCGCTCATCCGTTCTTGGGCGTCGGTATCGGGAATTTTCCCGTTGTGCTCGCGCTCAACCCAAGCGCAATTAAAGCGGGGGCATCTGCCCATAATTTGTATCTGAATTTCTTTGCCGAATTGGGCATTTTGGGGTTTGTCGCATCATCGGTGCTGATCTTCGAACTGTGCCGCCGTGCATGGCTCGTTTTCAGAAGATATGATGGCATGACACGCTTCTTCGCATTCAATGTGCTCCTATACCTTATCTGGATCATATGGTATAGTATGACGGACGTAGCGATCTTCGATGAGCGCCCATTCCTTTTATCCATGATTTTCGTGGGAGCGCTTTTTGCATTTGAACCGAAAGAATCGTCCGTCTCCGAACGCTAAATTTCATCATGGAATCTCCGCTCGTATCAATCACGCTTGTTGTTCGCAATGGCGAAAAATATATTCGCGACTGTCTTTTGTCGGTGCGCGCGCAGACATATAAAAATCTTGAGCTGACCGTGCTCGACAACAGCTCCACGGATGCGACCCGCGATATCGTTGCAACGGAATTTCCCGAATTTCATCTTATTGCGCATCCGGGAAATACGTATTTCGGTCCTGGGCAAAACATGTGCATGCCGCTGACGCACGGGAAATATATCCTTGGCTTGTGCGCCGATGTTGTTTTGGATCCGTATTTCACGGAGCGCGCCGTTGCCGCAATGGAGCAGGATTCGACTGTCGGCGCGGTGCAGGCGAAAATATACCGCCGTGAAAACGGGATGACAACGGACATCATCGATACGACCGGATTTGTTATTTTCAAATCGCGCCGCATCATCAATCGCGGACACGGAGAAAAGGATGAGGGGCAATATGATGCGCGAGAAGAGGTATTTTCGTATGAGGGGGCGGTGCCATTCTGGCGACGACAAGCATTAGAAGAAAGTGCAGTGTGGGGCGAGGCGCACGACGAAGACTATATATGGTATGCTGATGATATCGATCTGGGGTGGCGCATGCGATTATTCGGATGGAAAAGTATGTA
>MEYI01000010.1:8328-8513 GCA_001773975.1 Candidatus Azambacteria bacterium RBG_16_47_10 | reverse complement strand
GAGGAAGGAAAGATTTCATCGCGATGCGCAAAGAGCTTCCTGCACGCAAAAAAATGCTGGATTGGCAAAATCAGCATTTTACATTCATCAAGAACGATCTGTTCGTGTCTGCACTGAAAGATATCTGGTACGTATTGCCTCGGGAGCTTGCATTTTTTGCATATATCGTTATATTTGAACCCTAC
>MEYI01000010.1:7978-8120 GCA_001773975.1 Candidatus Azambacteria bacterium RBG_16_47_10 | reverse complement strand
CGTTTTGTTGGCGAGTTTCATGTTGTTCAAGGTCGAGAAGACATTTTCCTTGATCAATCAGAAGGTGTTCGGCAAGACATTTCATTTTGAGAACGACGATGTGTATGAAGAAGAGAATCGGATCAATATTCTCATGCTCGGT
>MEYI01000010.1:6832-7924 GCA_001773975.1 Candidatus Azambacteria bacterium RBG_16_47_10 | reverse complement strand
GTGGTGAGCATTAAGACCGATGAGGGTCGCGCATCGTTATTCTCAATACCGCGCGATCTGTATGTGCGGATCCCTGGGTTGAATAAGATGGAAAAAATAAACTACGCATACGCGTACGGCATGCAGACGACCGGTAATGGCATGGAAATGAGCGCTCTGGCAGTGCAGCGCGTTGCCGGTATCCCGATTGATCACGTGGTGGTCATTAATTTTGACGCATTCCTGAAATTGATCGATACGATTGGCGGCGTCGATGTGTACGTTCCCGCTGATTTTACCGAATCATCGCAATGGGGATATACGTTCCACGTGCCACAGGGCATAAATCATATGGACGGGGAAACCGCGCTGTATTATTCGCGATCCCGGTATTCTTCGAACGATTTTGACCGCGCCCGTCGTCAGCAGGATGTGCTTATGGCACTTGGTACGAAAGCAATGAGCATGGGTATTCTTGCGAATCCTATCAAATTTAATGCGATGCTCAATACGCTGTCTGAAGGCATTACGACCGATATCGATTTTATTACCATGCTTAATCTTTCCCGGTATATAAAACTTATCAAAAAAGATGCGGCGGTGGATCGATTCGTTTTTGACGTATCAGAAAAAGGATTGCTCGTTTCCGGTAATGCGAACGGCGCATACATTCTTTCTCCGGTGGAAGGCATGGAAAATTTTTCCGCGGTAAAAAAGAAGTTTAGGGATGCTTTTTACACTGCGCAGTGATGCCGAAACTCTCTATCATCATTGTGAATTATAAAACGCCGGCATTGCTTGACGAGTGCATTGCGTCGCTTGAAAAAACGATCCGCGACACATCGTATGAAATCATCGTTGTTGATTCGGAATCGGACGGCGAGGCGCAAAAAATGCTCGCGGAGAGATTTCCCTCCGCGCGATGTATTTCGTTCACTGAAAATACCGGATTCGGCAAAGCGGTCAATGCAGGCATTCGCGCGGCACAAGGAAATTATTTCCTGATACTCAACACCGATATCGTTGCCACAGATTATGCGGTGGACGAACTGGTGCGGTTTTTAACATCGCATGCCGATGTGGGTATGGCGGGGCCGAAATTATACGGCATGG
>MEYI01000010.1:3089-6807 GCA_001773975.1 Candidatus Azambacteria bacterium RBG_16_47_10 | reverse complement strand
TCGTTTTCCATCGCCGATGACGATCGTCTATCGCAGGACGCCATTGGGGAAATTGCCGTGGGCAAAAAAACATCTCGCGCAATTTACGTATGCGGATAAAAAATTGGAAGATTCCTTAGATCCTCAGCGCGTTGATTGGCTCATGGGTGCGGCATTACTTGTGTCTCGCCAAGCGACAGAGCGCGTCGGACTTATGGATGAACGATTTTTCATGTATTTCGAGGACGTTGACTGGGCGCGCCGTTTCTGGGAAAATGGGTACGCCGTCGCATATGTTCCAAAAAGCAGGATGTATCATATGCATGGGAAATCATCACAGCGTTTCGGCATACTCGACATGCTTTTAAATCGTATGGCGCGTGTGCATATAGCAAGCGGCTTGAAATATTTCATTAAATATAGATTTCGCACCATCTACCATGTTTAAAAGCGCTTTTAAACTCATTCTTACCGTTTCTCTTTTGTTCGTCGTTTATTCGTTCGGCTTTTATGCCGGGCAGGTTTCGATACCATCAATTCAGAGTATTTCAGGGGTTGTAAATAAAGAAAATCCGAAGGGAGTGTCCACCGATTTTTCTATTTTTTGGGATTCATGGAAGGCAATATCGGAGGAGTATGTTGACCGCACAACGATCGATCAAGAAAAAATGGTATACGGAGCTATTGAGGGCATGGTCGCATCACTGGGAGACCCGTATACGTCGTTTTTCACCCCAGATGACTCAAAGATGCTTGAAGACGATATCAATGGCAGCTTCTCCGGCATCGGCGCGGAGATCGGGTTTAGAAAGGGAATTCTCACTATTATTTCCCCATTAAAGAATTCTCCGGCGGAACGAGCAAAGCTGCAGACCGGCGACAAGATCCTCAAGATCGGGGATCTGTTCACTGATGATCTTTCGCTAGAGGAGGCAGTGCGAAAGATCAGGGGAGAAAAGGGTATGGTAGTGACGCTCACGATCATGCGGGAGGGATTTTCCGAACCAAGGGAATTTGCCATTACGCGCGATACCGTGAAGATCCCGCTTATCGATTGGGAAACCAAAGACGATGGCATTGCATATATCAAACTCCATAATTTCCTCGGCGATGTCGATGCGGAATTCCAGAAAACAGCACGACAAGTGTTTGCAAGCGAACCGAAGAAGATCGTGTTCGATCTGCGCGGGAATGCGGGAGGATTCCTTGATTCAGCGATCGAGATCATCAGTTATTTCGTACCGCAGGGAGAAGTTATCGCCATCGAAGATTTCGGTAATAACGGCAAAGGGCGCCGCGAATTCCGCTCGAATGGCTATCGGTATTTCCAGGATATCCCGGTTGTGGTGCTGATAGACGGAGGATCCGCATCGGCATCGGAGATCGTGGCTGGTGCATTGAAGGATGTGCGCAATGTCGTGCTCGTGGGTGAAAAGACATTCGGCAAAGGATCGGTGCAGGAGGTCATTCCGCTCGACAATAATACCAGTATTAAGATCACGGTCGCAAAATGGCTTACACCATCAGGTACGTCCATTCACGAGCAAGGAATAGAGCCGACCGAAAAAGTGGAAATGACGCAACAGGATCGGGACGAGAACAAAGATCCGCAGCTGCAAAAAGCACTTGATATCGCACGGAATTTATAATCATTACATCATCATGAAGATCGTATTACAAAAAGACGTTAAAGGGGTGGGGAAAAAGGGAGATGTAAAAGAGGTGTCCGACGGATACGGAAGGAATTTTCTTCTTAAAAACAAACTTGCGATCCTTGCTACGGAAGGCGCTTTGCATGTGGTTCGGGCACTGAAGGAAACGCGCGAACAGCGAGAAAAAAGAGAAAAAGAGCAAAGTGAGGCGATGATAAAAAAACTTGCAGCAACGCCGTTGAAAACGACGATGAAAGTAGGCACCGAAGGGAGTTCATTCGGCTCGGTCAGCGTTGCAAAGATACTGACATTACTGAAAGAAAAGGGGATTGTCTTGGATAAATCACAGATCGTGCTTGATCACACCATTAAAACGCTCGGCGTTCATGAGATACCGGTACGCCTTGATCACGGATATGAAGGGCACATCACGCTGACCATCGAAAAAGAGTAAAAGAAAAAATCCCCCTCGATGTTTCTCGAGGGGGATTTTTTATCGCACTAGGCAATACAAGGACGCTTTTCTATGAGTACGCCGTTCGTTATGCTGTTGCGACGTTCACTACCTTTGTAAGGCGGGTCGCGCCATTGAACTTCTTTACGCGCTTTTCTGTGAAATTCACTGTTCCGGTTGCGACGCTGTAGAGCGTGTTATCACCGCCCATGCGAACGTTTTTGCCGGCAAGAAACTTCGTGCCCCGTTGGCGGATGATGATCTCGCCCGGTTTTACTACTTCTCCAGCAAATAATTTTACGCCCAGTCGCTTTGATTGTGATTCACGACCGAGCCGGGTAGATCCCGAGGATTTGGTTGTTGCCATAGTGGTATAGGTATATTACAATTTGCGTATGCAATTGCTCTATAATACGCAAGAAGAGGGGGGTAAGTCAATACCCGCACGGATATGGGAATATATACGGGATCGAAAGAGCATACTCTTCCGCTGTATCGAGCTTGCCCTTATTGCAGCGATATTTTTCGGGCTTGGCATGGTATATGCCTTCGATATTGCTCCAAAAAAAGCTCCTGTACGGGTCATAGAGCCTCAAGCACATGAGCCAACGGCGTTTGTGGCGGGCGCAATACCTACACAGCCACCGGCAAAAACCGCCCCTCCCGCGGTGAAAAAGGGAGGGTATGTGGCGAGCAAGAACGGCAGTAAGTATTATCTCGTAACGTGTAAAAACACCATTAAAGAAGCAAATAAGATTTACTTCGCCACAGAAGAGGACGCGAAGAAGGCAGGGTTCACTCCATCAGCAACTTGTTTCAAATAACTTTCCATTATGAAACGTCATCTTCTTCGTTCCGCCTCCGTTCTCGCTTCGCAGTACTATCCGTACAGCTTCAGCTTCGTTACTCGGCGCGCCTCGAATCTGACATTTCCTAAAGCAAAGTAAATATATGATCAAAAAAATCGTTGTCGGCATTCTTACACTCAGTGCATTTGTCATCTTTCCGTATGCGGCATCGGCACAGCCATTTTCTGACGGCGCATTGCTTCGCGCCTCGGACAGCCCGAAAGTATTCATGCTTTCTCATGGGCAAAAATATTGGCTCCGCACCGCGGAGATCGTAAGCTCGTATCGTTTTTCATGGCGCGATGTGAAAATCGTTTCTCCGGAAACGATTGCCGCATATCCCGACGCGCAGATAGTATCATCGGACGACGGCAAGAAAATATATTACGTTAAAGGATGGGTGAAGCGATGGATAACTTCACCTGAGACATTTAACGCGAACGGATTTAATTGGGGCGGTATTACAAAAGTAAGCTCACTTGATTTCAATCATTACGAAGAAGGCGCGGATATTACCGGAAAGATAAGCGATGTCACGACAACGACCGCAACGCTTGAAATACAGGCAATTCCCGTGCGTTCCGATGTTCCGCAGGGCGTTGATTTCACTCCGTTATGGAACGTATGGAAAACAGTGGAAGAAAAAGCGCGCACCACCACGACACTCGATAAGCAAAAAATGGTAGAGGGAGCGGCAGAGGGTGTTGTGCGTTCGCTTGGCGATCCATACAGCGTGTTATTTGAAAAAGAGGAATCACAGAAATTCAGTCAGGATGTCGCGGGAG
>MEYI01000010.1:1763-3012 GCA_001773975.1 Candidatus Azambacteria bacterium RBG_16_47_10 | reverse complement strand
TGGTTTGCAGGCGGGAGATAAAATAGTTGCAATCAACGACGAATCAACAGCAGGTATGGCGGTGGACCAAGCGGTCACGCGCATCCGTGGAACACTTGGCACGACGGTAAAATTGCTTATTGACCGCTCGGGTACAGGCGCAACGATGGAATTTTCCATCACGCGCGCGCTTATTAAAGTGCCGACAGTATCATGGAGTAAAAAAACGGGAGATATCGCATATTTGCGGATCCATAATTTCTTCGGTAATGTCGAAGGCGATTATGTGAACGCCGTGAAAGAGATCAAAGCGGGCGGTATGAGTAAAATTATCCTTGATCTGCGCGGAAATCCCGGGGGGCTTTTGAATGCATCCATCACTATCGCAGCTGATTTCATTCCGAGCGGAAAACTGATCGTATCTGCCGATTTTGGCGCAGGCAAACAGCGCAGTGATTTCACGTCGCCCGGAGGCGGTGCACTTGAAGATACGAAAATCGTCGTATTGGTGGATGGCGCATCGGCATCGGCATCAGAAATTCTCGCAGGCGCATTGAAAGATTCACGCAATATTACATTGGTAGGCGAGACGACATTTGGCAAAGGCACGGTGCAAGAGCTTATTCAACTCGCAGGAGGCACATTACTCAAGCTCACCACCGCAGAATGGATCCGCCCGTCAGGGGTGTCGATCAACAAACATGGCATTACACCCGATATCATCGTTCCTATGACCCTCGAAGACAAACAAGCCGGCCGCGACCCGCAATTGGATAAAGCGATCTCGGTACTCCAGGGGATGTAGCAATATCCGATTCCTTTATAAAAAATGAATGAAGAAAAGATAGTTAATTATCTAAATAAGAAAAAGGAAAGCATAATAAGGGAAATATCCTCTGAAAATATTGAAGTATATACTTTTCTTCTGCAGGAATTCAAAAGAACAGATGTTTCTAAAAATCGTGTTTTTCAATTTACATATCGATCTTTTTATCGATTAGATAATGCTGGTCTGTCACTAAAATTTAAAGAGAAATACTTTGAATTAATGCAAAAGAACAAAACAAAAAGGGGCTTTACTGATTCTGATATTAGAAAAATCATAAAAAATCTCTCAAAATATCCACGAATAGGGAAAGGCAAGAAAGAGCACTTACAATTTTCTTTCACGACAAAACTCTTAAATACAATCAATCGCAAATACCCTATATATGATTCTAAGGTAGCAACATTGTTTAAGGGGTTTAGAGCTCCATTATACAGGGGGGAC
>MEYI01000010.1:139-1729 GCA_001773975.1 Candidatus Azambacteria bacterium RBG_16_47_10 | reverse complement strand
ACCTTAAAGCGTTTTACAAGCAAAATATAGATACTAAGGAAATTAGAAAAATCATCTCACTGTTTGATAAAAAATTTAAGAACAATGAAATTTCCGATGAAAAAAAGTTGGATTTTATTTTATGGGCGGGTGGGAAAATAAAAGGATGAAAATAAACATTAAAAAATGTTTAGAGCTATTTGACGAGAGACATCTCGAGCATCGTGGGCATGCTAACTCAATTATTGCTATGTTAGGGGAGGATCTTGCCGCCAGCGCATTTAAAGCATATATACCTTCAGTGATAGGGTGCGAAGAAAGAAAATTTCAAGCTGAAGGCTTCAAAAATGGATCAGGGCCGCAATTGGACCGATGGTTTTACAACGGACATAAAAATATATTATATCAATGCGAAATCAAGAGCTGGAGTGCATGGGCAACAACAGGACGAGAGCTTAAGATCGATGCGAGTTTAAAGGAAGCTCGCAAGATATCTGATTATTATTGGCAGAAACCGATTGCAGTTGAATTTAGAGGAAAAGGAAAGAAAGATAAAACAAGCAAGGTACTAGTAAAAATGCAAATGAAGAATCGAAATAATAAATACAAAAACGCCACAATAGAGCCATTATTGATTTTTTGGTGGCCAGTTAGTAAAGAAAAAAATCTTAGTCCTTTTTTTTCGGTGGACGTGTCAGATCTGAAAATCGGGTTTAAATCACAATTTAAGAAATTACATATTTTTTCAGTATCCCTATATTTGAGGAAGCTAGATAAAAGCGGAGAAAAATGGTTTACAGTTAAAGAGCCTGACTTTGATCAGAGAATTGTTATTTTGAAAGGATTACTTGGTTGATTTATAAAATCGATGAAATTCATTAAGATAATTTATAACCCGATATCTCCCGTTTTATTTACCATCATTTTATTTATTATTATTTTTCAGTCCGAAGATTTTCGTTTTTTAAATCACGGTACTTATAAAGTCACAACTCCTTCAACGCAAGCATTAGGCGTGAATCAAAAGGTAATCAATGAAGAGTGCGAGCGCATCGTTGATTCGCAACTAGAGCGCTCTGGGTACAAAGTAGACAAAAACAAAACTGCAATTGAAATTGTAAAAAGCAATTGTCTTTGGATATCAGATTCTTCTTTTACGACAGATTTTGACGCCGATGATCAGATGGAAATTGTGATGATTACTTTTGGCGCTGGGTGTGGTAGTTGTCACGCACAAGAAGTCCGTATAATTAAGGATGATAAGGTGGTCTTCTATAAGGAAGGGTCCGATTTTGCTATTACATTAGCAAATGAGTTCACTGGATTTGTATTGCAGTATCCTGAAAAATCTCTCCCACCTAATTCCGGAGATAAATATATTATTGAGGGTTATAAGGCAGTAATGGGAGATGAAGGACTAGAGTCCTTCATTGGCTTTTACAAAGAAAAAAAGGTATATATTTTTAACGGTTGAGCAGGGAGGTTGCGAGACGGGTGGTGCAAAAAATAATTGACACTGCTCATAATTCATAGTATAGAAAGCATACGACAAAAATATCGTATGCTTTTTTACAATTACATATAAAACCTTTAATAGGGGAGAAAATAGGA
>MEYI01000010.1:0-125 GCA_001773975.1 Candidatus Azambacteria bacterium RBG_16_47_10 | reverse complement strand
AATATGGAGGATAAGCAGTGGTACATACTCAGCCCGCCGTCGGTGATCTGCGGGAAAATGTTTAAAAAGGTTCAGTGCGACTGTCAGGTTCCCAGTAAACCGAATGAATACATCGTTTCCGGGAT
>MEYI01000009.1:17546-18779 GCA_001773975.1 Candidatus Azambacteria bacterium RBG_16_47_10 | reverse complement strand
AAGCCGGTGATAAAAGCTAATTTGATTTCTAAATCCGGTGTATTCATGGCAAAAGCTTGCTATCGGTAATTTTCTGAAGAAGTATTCCTGCCGAGAGGAGGGAATAAAAAATAATTTTTGTGCCCTCGACAGGAATTGAACCTGTACCGCCTCCTTCGGAGGGAGGTATTCTATCCGTTGAACTACGAGGGCAAAATTTAGGCGGGCGAGAGGGATGCGTTGTATCTTCACCCTCCTAACTTTTTATATGCGTATAGGGGTTAACTTGATTTTATGCTCCGAGGCTTGCACCACGCCTAATTGAATTATAGCGCGCAATTATGAAAGTTAGGAGGGCAAATTCAACTACGAGAACGGTACGCGCGGATTATGCGCGAAATTCCATGACGATGTCAACCGCTTTGTCTTTGTTGGAATGAGAATATGCTATCCTCGCCACCGTTTTTTTAAACACATCTTCAATTTTTTTAGCGAGTTTTACTGCGAGCTGGTTTTCAGTGGTGGTGATTTCCATGCGCGCGCCTGTTTTTTTGACGGCGATGAGGCGATCCATCGGGTCTTTCTGGAATGCGCGGTGGGTGAATGCGTGCACAAGATTCTCAAGATGTTCGGTGATGTTTTTCGGCACATTATTGATTATGATCTTTCCTTCGTATTCGTTGTTTTTGATCGCAAGGCACGCGGGGCATTCCATGAATGACACGGCAATGTCTTCGCGAAGATTTTTGTGGTAACGGAGGTTATGGTGCCACGCTTTTTTGTAATAGACGGCATTACAGGTTTTGCAAAACACGATACCCGCTTTACCCTTCGGGTATTCTTTCCACTCCGTGCGGGTCGCTTTAATGTCCATGCGCTTCTTTTGTTGTGGTCTCATACTAGTGTGAATTATATATATGTATAAAGTATAACACGAAGAGGCGAGCGTTTCATCTTGACCTTTCGTATATTATATTGTATCATATAAATATGAAGCGCAGAGGTATATTTTTTCTATTTGTAATAATGCTTGCATGTGCGGGCGTGTTTTCTCTTGCTCCGCGAGCATATGCGGCATCCGTGCTTGCAGACGGCATGATGGTGCGCGGTAGCGGCCCCGAAGTGTATATTATGGAAAACGGCATGCGTCGGTGGATCACAAGCGAAACGGTATTTTTTGATCTTGAGCTGGAGTGGGAGAAGATAAAAAACGTATCCGGTGAAGATCTTGCCTCATATCCGATCGGAAGAACG
>MEYI01000009.1:16285-17516 GCA_001773975.1 Candidatus Azambacteria bacterium RBG_16_47_10 | reverse complement strand
GACGGCGTGAAGGTGTATCTTGTCGAAAAGGGTGCTCGGCGATGGATCGAAACGGAACGCGATTTTGAGAATCTTCGTCTCGACTGGGGATCTGTTATGGATGTTTCTCCGAAAAAGTTGCGCCGAGTATCTCAGGGTAAATCAATAGCGGGAACGATCGATCGTATTCCGCCGGCAACCGTGCTTATCGATGTTCCGAAAAAAGATCTTGAAGATGTAAACGTGGCGTTTCGGTTTAACGGCATTACGCCGCGACAGGATAACAAGACATTGAAATTCGAGACGCTTCTGGAAAGCGTTGATGTGGCATGGGTGGTCGCAAGCGGCGGCGAGCGGAAAATAAAGCTTTCGGAAAAAAGCGGCACCTACCGATTTTTTGTGCGCGCAAAAGACATGGATGGAATAGTCGATAGGACGCCAGAAAAGTATGAATTTACAGTGAGACTGTCGCCGTTATACGGCACAGTGACATTGTCGGGTAATGTGCGATCGACGGATCCCGCTGCGGAACAGCTTAGTATTCAAGGGAGAACGAGTTATCTTATCGATATCACCGGATGGACGCTCGCGAGCGAGAAATTCCACACGTCGTATACAATACCGGATGCGTATGAAATTCCCAATCATCCGTTTCTTGAGACAAAGAAAGATATTCAAATCTATTCTAAAAGCAAAGTGACTGTTTTCAGCGGAGGCAGTCCGACGGGTACGAGTTTTCGCTTGAATAAATGCATCGGGTATCTGAATCAGTACTATTCGTTCGTTCCCCCATTGCCTAATGTATGTCCGGCTCCAAACATGACGGAGGCTGAACAATTTAACGCATATTGCAAAAAGGTCATCGCGCAGGCGGCAAATTGCAAGGAGCCTAATCCCAACGACATCCTTATTGATAATGATTGCCGGAGTTATATAAACGAGCACCTTAATTATTCAAAGTGCGTTGAGGCAAACTATAACTATTATGATTTTTACCGCGATGAATGGCGGGTGTATCTGGGGCATACGCGAGAGATATGGGAAAATGACAAGGATACGATCACATTGCGGGATAAAAACGGTCTTGTTGCGGCGCGATATGCCTATTAGTGTGCCGTGTAACATTTGTAGCACAGTATGCGTCTTGTAAAGCGAGAGGTCGAAATCTCGCTTTTATTTATTCATAATGAGAATCTATGTCATATAAAACACTTATTGCATTGAATATAATGATCACCGTCGCGTTCGTCGG
>MEYI01000009.1:15888-16249 GCA_001773975.1 Candidatus Azambacteria bacterium RBG_16_47_10 | reverse complement strand
GCGGCGTGGGATCATCTGCCGTCACGCAGACATCCGCAGCTATTAATTGGACCACCGATGAAGCATCAGATAGCCAGGTGGAATATGGAACATCCACCGTGTACGGTTTGGAGAGCTCGCTGGTAACGGCGACAACGACCGCGCACAGCATTTCGCTCGCGGGTCTTACCGCGTCCACGACGTATCACTATCTGGTGAAATCAAAGGACGTTGCTGGCAATCTCGCGACATCAACGGACTATACACTCACCACACTTGCGCCGGCCGATACGACCGCACCGGTCATCAGCGGCGTGAGTGCATCTGCTATCACGCAGACATCCGCAGCCATTAATTGGACCACCGATGAAGCATCAGATAG
>MEYI01000009.1:8221-15826 GCA_001773975.1 Candidatus Azambacteria bacterium RBG_16_47_10 | reverse complement strand
TCAGATAGCGCTTGGATCGCTTGCGTCTTCAACGACGTATCATTATTTCGTGAGATCAAAAGATGCGGCAAACAATGTGGCAACGTCCACCGATTACACATTCACCACACTTGCCCCTGCGATAACCACGCCTCCCGTTATTGGAGAAGTGACTGTTCGCGTAAAGGCAGAGCCTAAAACATTGAATGTAAAAAGCAAAGGTAAATGGGTGCAGGTGCAGGTATTGTTTCCCGAAGGTTATGATGCGAGAGATGTCGCACTGTCTTCGGTAAAACTCAATAACACGTTGTCTCCTGAAAAGGTGAAGGTTAAGGCGAAAAAGGATAAAAAACATGACGACGATGATGAAGATGAAGACGATAATGATCGTGAAAGCGCTTTGAACTTAAAATTCTCCCGCAGTGCGCTCATTGGCCTGCTTAATGGAGGGGCTACGGCAACATCAACCGCTTCGTCCGTAGTAAAAGAGATTGTAATTTCGGGAACGGTTGGCGGTAAAACATTCGGTGGTGCGACCACCATTCGCATAGTGGGGAACGGTGATCTTCCGGATGGAACACTCTTGCGCTCTTCCGATGGATCGGAAGTGTATGTGATACTCAACGGCAAAAAGCGGCATATTCCTACCGCGCGTGCGTTCGAGCAAATGGGATATATTTGGGGCAAGATCATGGTTGTTCCCGGCGCTGTTATCGATGCATACGCGGGTGATGTGCTTATGCGCGCAGAGGGAAGCCCCGCGGTATATATCATTTCCGGCGGCAAGAAACGCCATGTTACCGATCCTTCGGTATTTGAGGCACAGGGGCTTGATTGGGATGATATCGCAGTGGTGAAAAAGAACGAGCTTGACCACTATGCGGCAGTGTCTGCTATCACGCTTGTCCGCGCATCGGACGACAAAAAAGTATATTTTATCTCCGGCGGCAAGAAGCAGTGGGTTCCTTCAGAAAGCGCGTTCAATAAACGAAAATTCAAATGGGAGGATATCGTCATTATTGACGAAAGCGAGCTTGTGAAATACCAGGAAGGATCGCAGCTTGACTAACGAGGCATTTTCAAGCGAGCACGCTTTATCATGGACGGCAAGATGGAAGTGATCCATGACAAAAACCACACCGCATTCGTGCGGTGTGGTTTTTGTCTTGACGCGTATTTTTCCGTATGGTATGACTTCGGAAAATGGTGTTCTTTGACAATAGTGACGGAAAAAATCTCTAATCATAGGAGAGTGGCCATGAAATACATTATCGAAGACGATGGAAAAGAAAGACGATGGCTGAAGTGGGCGATCACGCTTTTGGGTTCTGACAAGAAAGAAGCGCTGTTTGTGAATGGTATGCTCATAAACGAGCATATCGCGGGCATCGTGCGAAACATCGAGCATCCTGTTATTGTGTACGTTCGCGGAAAGTGGGGAGCTCTTTCGGATGAAAAGAAAAAAATAGTGCTGCCGCTTCTTTCACTTGGAAATGTCGGTACTATGGCCGGGTATCCGTTTTCTTTTCTTGAGCTCCAGCGGGTATATGATGCGCTTGAGAAACAAGAGGAGGTGGATAATACCTATGTCGTGCTTGCGATACGCGGAAGCATTATCAAGATGCTTCGGGCAACCATCGCAACGATACGATCCGAGGAAGAGAAGGAGGTCGTTATATATCGCGCTGAAAAGGCATTCGGTATTCGCGTCCGGGAAAGCGAGATCCGCAAAGAGATCAAGGAGATGGATGTCGGCGTGTCGTCGCTTGCGCCCCCGATATCAGACGGTGTTATTAAGGGTGTTTTTTGCGATGTGGCAGAATGTCTTTTTACGATCGAAAAGGAGGTAAGGCGGGATGTCGTAAAGAGACTTCATGAGCTTGAGCAAGAAAAGAAATCCGTAACGCTATGGACCGATGGGCGGGTTGCCGATGCGCGAATGATCCTGCACGGGAAGAAAGTGAGGAATAGCACGGGAGAGGAATTTCCGATCATACATAAACGGCATTATGCCGGCAGACGGGTACAGCTCGTAATCGATTCCCTTCCTGATATGGCTGCATTTCAAAGAAAGTATAGGATCTTTCCTGATGCATACATAAGAAAGTAAAAAAAGCGGCGCTAAAAAGCGCCGCTTTTTTCTGCTTGCATGCGGTGATGGATTGGTAGATGATGCAGGTAATGACTAAGAAAAGAATAATTGGACATTTAGATATGGATGCTTTTTTTGCCGCCGTGGAAGAGCGGGATAATCCTCGTTTTCGCGGGAAGCCTTTGGTCGTGGGGTCCGATCCCATGGGCGGGAAGGGGCGCGGCGTGGTGGCGACGGCTAATTACGCGGCACGGAAATACGGTATTTTTTCAGCAACACCTATTACGAAAGCATGGCGACTGTCGGAAGCCGCGCGTATGCGCGGGGAGGAGCCGGTAATTTTTGTTGAAGGGAGTCATGAACATTACGGAGAAGTGTCCTCACGGATCATGGATATTATTCGCGAACACGCGCCGCTTGTGGAACAGGCCAGCATTGACGAAGCATATTTTGACCTCAGTTTTTTGTCTTCGTTTGCGAAGGCGGCGCGCGTGTGTAAAAAAATAAAACAAGAGATACAAGAAAAAGAACAGCTCACTGCGTCAGTCGGTATTGGTCCAAACAAGCTTATTGCAAAGATCGCATCGAATCATCAAAAGCCGGACGGATTAACGGTGGTGGAAGAAAAAGACGCAGAATTGTTTCTCGATCAGTTTCCTGTGCGCACGATACCGGGCATCGGTCCGAAAACGGAAAGCATGCTTCATGCGCGGGGAATAAAAACAGTGCACGATCTGAAAAAGTTTTCACTCAGCGCATTAGAGGAGATGATGGGTAAATGGGGCGCTGATCTATACGATAAGATACGAGGCATCGATGATGCGGAAATAGTGGAAGAGTATGAGGTAAAATCGATCGGGGAGCAGGAAACATTTTTGCACGACACCGGAAGTGCGGAGATCATTTTTGATCGCGTGTCCGCCATGTGCAAGCATATTATCAAGCGCCTTTCAGGCGAAGAGTTCACATCATTTCGCACTATCGTAGTGACGGTGCGCTTTTCTGATTTTGAAACAAAGACGCGCAGTCATACGCTACCAAAGCCCCAGCGCACAGCGAAAGCGCTACAGGTGGAGGCATTCCGCCTTATCCTTCCATTTCTTGATAAGCGGGAGAATCCGAAGAGAAAGCTCATTCGTCTCGTCGGCGTACGGATAGAGAAGCTGGCGTGATGCATATTTCTGGATAACATGTGTATAAGCTATGTATAACCCGTTGATATCGGGAAATGTGGTATAATATTTTTCATGAAAAACGCTGTAAAACAAAAGAAAATTCAGGATTTTCAAGATGAGATCTGGGGGTATTACCGCACGCATGGTCGACATGACATGGTATGGCGAAAAACGACCGATCCGTACCGCATCGTGGTGTCTGAAGTCATGCTTCAGCAAACACAGGTGGATAGAGTAACTCCGAAATACAAAGAATTTATAAAACAATTCCCGAATTTTTCTGCGCTTGCTCGCGCGTCGCTTACCGATGTGCTTGGTGCGTGGCAGGGGCTTGGGTATAATCGCCGCGCATTGTTTTTGAAAAAACTCGCGGAGATTGTTGTTGAAAAATATAAAGGAAAATTACCGAATGATCCCGAAGTGCTTCATGCATTGCCGGGAATCGGAAAAGCAACCGCGGGATCTATTGCGGCGTTCGCGTTTAATCACCCCTCGGTTTTTATTGAAACAAATATCCGGCGCGTATTCATTCATTTCTTTTTTGGCGATGCAAAAAAAGTGAGCGACAAAGATATCAGTACGCTCGTTGAAAAAACAGTAGATCAAAAAAATCCCAGAGAGTGGTATTTTGCGCTCATGGATTACGGTACGATGCTTACCACGAAAGAAAAAGAAAATCCGAATCGCAAAAGCGCGCATTATGTGAAGCAAAAGCCATTCACCGGTTCAGATAGGCAGGTGCGAGGGAAGATCGTGGCGCTTTTGGTGAAACATAAATCACTCACCGCGCGCGCTGTAGCGCGGGAGACGCATGAGCCACTTGAGCGCGTTGAAAAAATATTCGTGCGCCTTGAAAAAGAAGGGTTCGTGCGACGCACAGGAAGGTCATTTTGCATCGTCTCATAGCTATTGCTTTTTCATATATCGTAATGTAGATTTCTAATAAAACCAGCACCTAAAAAAATGAATAAAATATAGAGAGGAGGATGTTATGGCAAAGGACAGATCAGCGGAGATGCTCGAGAAAAGAAGCAAGAGGCATTTCGGAGGAGCCCCCCTTCCGTATAGCAGGAGTGGAGGGTCTCTCCCAACCAAAGGAGAGTGGAAAGGGCTTTTTAGAACCTGGGATCTTCTGGCTATTATGTGTGGCGAGTGGACAAAACAGGAGGCGCTTCTTCTTTTAAAGAACAAAAGAAACGCGATAACGCCAAACGGTGATTCGTGGACACGGTTGCATTGTCCGTATGAAAGAAGAGATGAGATCCTCCAAATCTTAACGGAAGAGTTTGAAAAGCTAATGTTTGTCGAAGGAGAAGACGGGCGAGTGTATATCGCTGCCGATAACAAGAAGCATATTTTGGTTGTCGGTGAAGAAGAGTGTTACTTGCTGATGCATTTCAAATAAGCATGCCTTCTATTTTTTTTAAAAAAACACCCGGCCACAATGGCGGGGTGTTTTCTTTTTTATGCCGTCGCTATACTATAGATATATGGAACAACAACAAGAACAACAAAGCGTGCGAGAGCAGGTGCGAGCGCAAACAGTAGGGTATATCGCGACGGCATTCGGGCTTGTCGCCGGTCTCGCATGGAACGATGCGATAAAAGCATTTATAGAAAACATCTTTCCGCTCGGCCAGGGCACGATGTGGGCAAAATTTATATATGCGGTCATCATCACTATTTTTGTAGTAGTGATAACTCGATATCTTTTACGATTAGCAAATAGGAAATAATGATCACATTCGACGAATTCAAGAAAACAGAATTGCGGGTAGCGACGATCACGGCAGCGGAGCGGGTGGAAGGATCTGAAAAGCTCATAAAACTTCAGCTGGATCTGGGCGTTAGCGCTTCAGTAGCTGAAGAGAAAGCTCCCGTAGAAGGTGAAGAGCAAATTTCTGTGTCCGAACCGGTGCGGGAAACGCGACAGATCGTTGCAGGTATCGGCAAGCGGTATGCGCCCGAAGAACTTATCGGCAAGCAAATTATTATTGTTGCCAATCTCGCGCCCCGCGCGCTTATGGGTATTGAAAGCCACGGCATGCTTCTTGCCGCAAGTAGTGAAGAGGGGCCGATATTGCTTATGCCGGAAAAAGCAGCGCCATCCGGCGCGCAGGTGGGGTAACAAAAAAGAAAGATATTATGATTTTGAAAGGAGAAAAAACAATACTGCGTTCTATTGTGCTTAGCGATGCTCCGCGGTTCGTGAAGTGGTTTGCCGACCCCGAAGTGACACAGTTTATTTTAGCGAAGCGCGTTACGCTTGTGGAGGAGAGAAAATGGATACGAGGATTGGCAAAACAAAAAGCAAAACTTACATGCGCGATCGATACGCAAGACGGTATTCATATCGGGAGCATCGATTTCCATAAAATAAGCAAGCGCGATAAGAATGCGACATTCGGGATCGTAATAGGCGATAAGCGATATTGGAACCAGGGATATGGCACGGATGCAACACGGGTATTAATACGATATGGATTTCAAAAATTAAAACTCCATCGTATCGATCTCGAAGTGCATGAAAATAACCCACGGGCGATAGCGGTGTATAAGCGTCTCGGATTTAAAAAAGAAGGAGTGAAACGAGAACGCGTGTTACGAAGAGGAAAATTCTATGACAGTATCGTTATGGGTATATTGGAAAACGAATGGAGGGCGAAGAGTAAATAATAATACCAGTATTCTGTCGCACGGGTTACGAGGTTGCAGGAAAAAGAAAACAAGGTCATCCATTTTTTGGATGACCTTGTTGGTTTAGCCGCACGTTTCCGAATAACCGCCTAATGCGCAGACCGTTCCGTGTATCCTGTTGAAAAAAGATCTTGCGGTGAAGAACGGTTTTTTCCCTCCTTTATCGTAAAACGAGAGCTCAAGGACGATCGTGTCGCCAGCGCCTGTGGAAATAACGCCTTCAATCCGATAAGCCCGGTAGACGGCGTTGCGCGCGCTTTCACCCTGATGTTGCGTGGGATCAAAGATGCTCCACGCCGCCCCTCCGATGGTTTTTGCTTCGTCCGGAGATACGTAATATCCGCACATGACAGTCCTTACCAGATTGTGCGGGAAATCCATCGCGGCAATTATGCCGGGAGGTGCGCCGTACTTTTTCGAGGTAGGCAGAAGATTTTTTGCTGATTTTAAAAAGAACAAAGAGATCTTTTTCATCGCGGTTCCTCCTTATGAGTTGGCCCGCTATGGCCAATTGAGTTGTAAAACAGCACCATGCTATCTTAAAATCGAATATGGCATTATTTTATATATCTGTCAATGGTCATGGTAGGATGAGAAAAGGAGTTTGGTGCTATACTTATGTATATGACAAAACGACTTTTTGTATCGATCGCGCTCCCTATAGAGTGGCAGGATGTGCTTATGAATTATTGTGAACAATTTCCATTGAAGGATGTGCGTTGGACATCAAAAGAAAACATCCATATCACCGCATGTTTTTTAGGGGATGCGGAGGAGGAGCGCACTGGTGAAATAAAAGAAAAGCTGAAAGAGCTGTGCGTGCGCACCGCACCGTTTTCTCTTGCGTTTGAAAAAATTTCTTTCGCGCCGCCGGGTATGCAGGCGCGCATGGTGTGGGCGGTGTTTGAAGAGAGCAATGCGTATCGGCGACTCGTGGAAGAAATGCAAAAAGAGCTGCAAAGTTTTTTAGCAGTGGAGCCGCATAAAGAAATAATCCCACATGCAACATTAGCCCGTTTTAAAAACCCTGCGTTGGCACAAGAAATTGATATTACAAAAACGCAATGCGCGTTATCAGCGTTTGATGTCCGTTCTGTTGAACTGATGGAGTCCCGCCTTGATCCTGCGGGTGTGCGCTATGAAAAACTTGAGACATTTCCATTAAGCGCTTACGCATGAGAACTCATTACATACTTTCCCATACCGCCGATGTGAGGTTGAAGGCAGAGGGCTCGACAATGGAAGAGTTGTTTCGAGCCGCGTTTGAGGGAATGGCGGAAATACAGAATACGCGAATTATGAATCATGAATTACGAATTACGAGAAATATCAATGTGCAGTCAGTTGATCGCACCGCATTGCTGATAGATTTTCTTTCCGAAGTGCTTGCACAGGGCCAGATAGAAAAGGGTGTTTTTACGGAAGTGCGGTTCAAAAAACTTACTGATACGGAAGTAGAAGCGGAGATTTCGGGTGAGCGCGTGGAGGGGTTTGGCGAAGACATCAAAGCGGTTACGTATCACGGCGCGGAAATAGAGAAAAGCGATGAGGGCGATTATGCAGTAACGATTCTTTTCGATATATGAAAAAAGAAGATCTCATAAAGATAAATGATTACACGTGGGAGATCCCGAAGAGCTATCGGCACGACATGCGCGTGCC
>MEYI01000009.1:6358-8173 GCA_001773975.1 Candidatus Azambacteria bacterium RBG_16_47_10 | reverse complement strand
AGAAGCGCTCGAACAGGTGGTGAATGTAGCGACGCTTCCCGGGATACAAAAATATTCGCTCGCGATGCCCGATATTCATTGGGGGTACGGGTTTGCGGTAGGCGGCGCGGCGGCGGTGGATGCAGAGCACGGGGTCATTTCTCCAGGAGGCATCGGGTTTGATATCAACTGCGGCGTGCGGCTGTTGAAAACACATGTGCGGTATGATGAAATAAAAGAAAAGATCCCTGCGCTTGCAAGCGCGCTGTATAAAGAAGTGCCGTCGGGCGTGGGGCGCGGCGGATTGATGACGCTTTCTGAAAAAGAACTTGATGAGGTGCTTTTGCGAGGCGCGGAAAAAATAGTTGCGGATGGTTACGGAACAGAGGATGACCTGAAACATTGCGAATCAGGCGGACGGTTGGCGGAAGCGGATGCATCGAAAGTATCAAAAACGGCAAAAGCGCGCGGGCGCGATCAGCTCGGAACCATTGGTGCGGGGAATCATTTCGTGGAGGTAGACCGCGTCGATACGATCTACGATGAACAAACGGCGAAAGAATTCGGTCTGTTTAAAGATCAGATAGTTATACTCATCCATTGCGGCAGCCGCGGGCTCGGGCATCAGATCGCGACTGACTATATCAAACGCATGCTTACCGCGATGCCAAAATACGGGATCGCACTTCCTGATAGGCAGCTTGCGGCGTGCCCGTTCACATCGCCCGAAGGACAGGATTATTACAAAGCGATGGCGGCGGGAGCGAATTTCGCGTGGGCGAATCGCCAGCGCATTACGTGGGAAGTGCGCAAAGCATGGGAGCATGCGATAGGGAAAGGAGAGACACTGGAATTGTTGTATGATGTTGCACACAACATTGCAAAGATCGAAGAATACAATGGAAAGAAAATGGTGGTGCACCGCAAAGGGGCAACGCGCGCGTTTCCCGGGCAACCGGTGATTATTCCCGGGTCCATGGGGACGCATTCGTTCGTGATGGTGGGGCAAGAAGGATCGCTTGAACAAAGTTTTGGCACTACGGCGCATGGTGCGGGGCGCATGATGTCGCGCACGCAGGCAAAGCATGAGATACGCGGTGATACACTGCGGGAGCAATTGGAGCGAGAAGGCGTTGCGGTGCGTGCCGGGTCCATTTCCGGGCTTGCCGAGGAGGCGCCGGAGGCATACAAAGATATTGAGGATGTTGTGGATGTCGTGCACCGCGCCGGCATCGCGCGCAAAGTCGCGCGTCTGCGTCCGGTGGCGGTGATGAAGGGATAGTATAGCAAGTATAATTTATTGACTTTCCCTTGTAAGATGGATACCATATAATCATGTCCACTGCATCCGAAGAAAAAATTTATAAGGAGGTAAAAGAATTAAGAAAAGAAACCAAAGCCCTAAAAGAGTTGCTTTTCCTTGTTATTAAAGATGCTGAAGGGGAATATAAAAAATCCTTTGTTAAGCGTATAGTAAAGAAGTCCGGCGCTCATCCCCGCTTTTTATTTACCGATAAAAAAGATTTTCTCTCGCGCGTTGCATCTTAATGGATATCGTATATTCCAAAGAATTTATTAAGTCGGCTCAAGTTATTCCAAAACATATCCAAAGGAAGTTAGCTGATTCATTGGAATTTGTTAAAAGGGATCCGTTCCATCTAGTACTCCATGCAAAACCGTTGTCAGGTGTTTTAAAGGGATTTTATTCATTTCGTGTTACTCGAGATTGGCGGGTGATTTTTTATTTTCGAAATTCCCAGGTGGTTTTTCTTGTCGAAATTGCGCACCGCAAAGATATTTATAAATGATGGATGAAGCAGTCGTGCAATTACAGTT
>MEYI01000009.1:4826-6310 GCA_001773975.1 Candidatus Azambacteria bacterium RBG_16_47_10 | reverse complement strand
GAAGGTAGAAACGCGCGTAGCGACGGAAAAATTCCGCGATATCAAGCGCGGAGATACGGTGATGCTTATATGCGAAGAAGATGCATTTACGAAAACAGTGAAGCGCGCAGAGATATTCAGCTCAATAAGCGCTTTGCTGAAAAAATACAAGCCGGAAGATATTAATCCAAGGCGCAGAACGGCAAAAGAGCTTCGGGATATGTATCATTCATTCCCTGATTACGAAGAAAAAATAGAAAAGCACGGACTTATTGCGTTGGAATTGGAATAATACATAAGCCCCTTCTGTGAGAAGGGGCTTATTCTTACCATCTTTTTTCTTTTTGAGGAGGAGGGGTGCCTGATGCGAAAATGATGTCCATAAACATCAGGAATCCCCATGCTCCGTCAGTTACGAGCATGAACGGCCATGTGAGACCGTTTTGGAACAGGATCAGCAGAATGAATGACCCCGAAAACACGAGTGACCACGGTATACTGACATCGATCCCATTTTTTGCCAGCGCCTCCTTTTTTCCGATGATGTATCCTGTGCCGATGATGATGAGCGCTATTGAAACGATCTGCATGATGGTATCCATATTCCCCCCTGTGAAATGTGCGGTATTTGAAAAAAGTACGTGTGTCATGCATAGCATAATAGAAGAGAAAAATCAATAGCTTTCGGTTGTTAATTTCCGGCAATTTTGATACATTGATGCTACATATATATGAACGAAGAAGCAGTATCTCATGCGCCGGAACAGGAAGTGACTCCTCACATAAAAAAGAGGAGCGTGCTTGTTATTCTCGCTGCGTGCGCGGGGATCGTTTTGGCGACGATCATCAGTATCGCGAGTATCGGCTATTGGTATGCGTTTGCGCAGATAGAAAAGCCGATACCATTCACGGAGAAAAAGGTCTTTGTTGTCGCAAAAGGCGAGAGCGTGCAAAAGATCGCGGAAAACCTTGAGCAGCAAAAGATGATATCTCGCGGGTTTTATTTTTGGCTGTATATATGGAAGAGTGACCTTTCGCGCTCATTGCAGGCTGGGACGTATGCGATAGAAGGATCACGATCGGTAAAAGATATTGCGGATATGATCGCGCGCGGGGATGTGATGCGCGATACGATAAGCGTTACTATTCCCGAAGGGTTTACGATCGCCGATAGTGACGCGCGATTTCGTGAGGCGGGACTTTTAAAAAATGAAACACGGCGGTTTGCGGATCTGACTGTCGGTGAATTTCAGGAAAAATATTCATTCCTTACAGATGCGCCGGTAAACGCGTCGCTTGAAGGATATCTGTTTCCGGACACATATGAATTTGAAAAAGATGTTTCCCTCATGGCGGCAACAGAGCGGATGCTTCATAATTTTGAAGAAAAGATCGCGCCTGCGCGATTGCTGATGCAGGGACAACAAAAGAGCGTGTGGGAGATCGTTATCATGGCATCGATCATTGAGAAAGAAGTGATCACGCACGAGGATATGAAAACAGTG
>MEYI01000009.1:0-4778 GCA_001773975.1 Candidatus Azambacteria bacterium RBG_16_47_10 | reverse complement strand
GATCTACGCGACCGGAAGAAAGGATATTACGCGCGCCGATCTCGCGATCGATTCGCCGTACAATACGTATCTTTATAAGGGTCTGTCGAAGGGGCCGATTGCAAATCCGGGCATGAACGCGATCATCGCCGCGATACAGCCGACCGCATCCGATTACCTATTTTATCTTTCAAAACCGAATAAAGAGACGGTGTTTTCAAGAACACTGCAGGAGCATAACGCGGCGGTCGCAAAATATTTACGATAACTATATGAAGGGCAAGGTACAGATGACCATGTTGAAAAAAATATTTACGGACGGAACGCATGCGCATGCGTATTTGTTCTATGGCGGGGAGGGGGGAGAAAAGAAGCATGCGGCGCTTGAGCTTGCGGCGCTCGCAACCGGGCACGAGGGTGCGGGAACGCAAAACCCCGATGTGCTGCTGATTGAGCTTGAGGAAGGGGAGGAGAATATCTCTATTGCCAAGACGCGCACGGTAAAGGAATTTTTTTCTTTGGGGTCGCATTTTGGTGGGCGGAAAGTGGCGATCATCGATGCGTTTGAACGGATGGGGAATGCTGCGGCAAGTGCCCTGCTGAAGATCATAGAAGAACCGCCTGAAAACGCAGTGCTTATCATCATTTCCGACCATCCGGCGGCGTTATTGCCCGCCATCCTTTCGCGCGTGCAAAAAGTGCGCTTTTCCGAAGAAGAAATGAGCGACGAGGATATTGACAAACGAAGAGAAATGTTTTACACTTTACGGGAGATAATTACCGCACATGATTCGCAACGATTCGCATTGGTTGAAAAGATAAGCAAGGGAAATGATGATGTTTTTCCGGCATGGACCTCGTTTTTTCGTGATTGTGCGTATGTCCTTGCAAAAGGATGCGATGCGTTTTTAGAGAACGCCTGGTATGCATCCGAGATACACGATAGTGTAGAAAAAAGAAATTACTCTCTTTCGCGCGTGCGCGCGATCATCGATGAGCTGGTGCATTGGGGATACATTGCAAAAACGACCAATGCGAACAAGCGGCTCATCCTGGAAAATATCGTACTTCTGTTTTAGAAATAGTATGGGTTGTTTCCTTCTTTTGTTTTTTCCTCAATCCGCTCACACTTCCCATTGTGTTAAAACAGGAAAGCTGCGCTTCCGTTAAGATAAAAGAAAGAATGGAAAGAAAGAAACGAGTCGTGGCTTCCGTTAAGATATCGGAAAGAACAAAAGAAGGAAACAAAAAACCCCGTGTAATGTCTATACATATATGAAACCGACAGCACTCATTATTGTTATTGCTATTATTATTGGAGCGATCCTTGTGTTTTCTCCCATTTCATTGCGGGAAATGATCGCTTCTTTTCCGTTATTTAAATCGCTTGAGACAATATCGTCTCCACAGCAGGGCGCAGTGAATGAGGCGCAAGCGAGCATGTTTCGCACGACCGACGGCGGAATCACATGGTTCCCGCAAGTTGCGATCGACGCAGGAAGCAGTCTGCCCTCCGTCACGGTGCTTGATGTCGCATTTGATTACCTAAACTCAAATATCGTGTATTTGGGTACTGAAGCGGGATTGTATAAAACATTGAATAACGGACAGAACTGGGAGCGTCAGATAGACAATAACAAACGGCTTGCTGATGCGGCGGTCGTGTATCGAGTGGTGCAAGATCCGCGGGATACGAATAATATATACGTTGCGGCGTTCCAGAATAAATACGGCGTGTTTTTGAAGTCGACCGACGGTGGAGTTTCATTCTTCCAAACATACATCACGCAATTGGAAAATTACGCGGTTCAAGCGATCGCTATACACCCGACGCGCAGTAATGTACTATATATAGGAACAGGTCAGGGTGGCGTGTTCATGTCTGAAGATTACGGCGATACATGGAAGGTAGCATCATGGCTCACCGGTCCGGTGACGAATATCGTTTTCAATCCGCATAACGGCGACGAAATGTATGCCGTGGTGCAAAACAGGGGATTGTTCCGATCTGTGAATGGCGGCCGCGAATGGAAGGAGTTTTCCCGCGAGCTGTCGCGCATCGCCGCGTATAACAACGTGATGATGTTCATGCTTGATCCGGCAAATACGAACAAGCTGTATCTTGCATTGGGTAATGGCCTGGTAAAATCGGAGAACTGGGGAAGATCATGGGAATTCGTGAAAGTACTTATTCCCCCCAAGGTGCTGCCGATCGACGCGATCGCGATCGACCCGAAAAATACGAATACGCTGTACGTCGGGGCAGGTTCTCTTATCTATCAATCGGTTGACGGCGGAGTGAACTGGGGCGTGCAGAAATTCAATACGCAAAAACGCATCACTATCATCGCGATCGATCCGAAAGATTCAAAAAGCATTTATATGGGAATGAAAAACGTAAAGAAATAATCATATGCATAACGCGATCATCGCAGAGATGAAACAAAAAATGGATAAGTCGGTGGAGCATTTTAAAGATGAGATCGCTTCACTGCGCACCGGGCGGGCAACACCGAGCCTGGTGGATTCCATTGTTGTCGAATATTATGGGCAAAGCATGCCGATGCTGCAGGTGGCATCTATTTCCGTACCAACGCCGCAAATGATCGTGATCCAACCGTGGGACAAAGGCGCGCTCGAGGCGATCCAAAAGGCGATCTTGCAGTCGCCGTTGGGTATTGCACCGATCGTGGATAAAGATACCGTGCGTTTATCAATGCCTGCACTCACGGAGGAGCGGCGCTTAGGTCTGATCAAGGTTCTTGATCAGAAAGTGGAGGAAGCAAAGATCGCGATCCGTCAGGAGCGCGAAGACGCTATTAAAAAAACGCAGAAATTGAAGGAAGACAGTGAGATCCGCGAAGATGATTTTTTCCGCGCGAAGACCGAGATCCAGAAGATCGTGGATGAGTTTAATAATGAAAAAATAAAAGCAGCACGGGATAAAAAAGAAAAAGAGATCCTTTCCAGCTAGCACATGCTTATTACCGTATTACTTTTTTTTGGGATATTGGCGACGCTCATTTTGGTGCACGAATGGGGGCATTTTATCGTTGCGCGAAAAGCGGGTATCCGCGTGGATGAATTCGGGTTCGGATTTCCTCCGAAGTTGTTCTCAATGAAAAAAGGGGAAACGACCTATTCGATGAACGCAATTCCGCTCGGCGGATTCGTGAAGATCTATGGCGAAGAAGGAGATGGAGAAAATGAGCCCGAAAGCTTTTCATCAAAACCGGTGTCCGTACGGATGGCGGTGGTACTTGCCGGCGTTACTATGAACTTTTTGCTTGCGATCGCATTGTTATCGTTCGGATTTTGGTATGGGCTCCCGGAAGTGATCGATGAGAATAGCGTCTATCAGACGCGCGATGCGAAGGTGATGATCATGCAGGTTGCCCCGGATTCTCCGGCGGCGGTTGCGGATATTAAAATCGGAGATGCGATAATCGGCGCAACGTTTCGTGATACAAAAACGGATATCAGTGAGGTAAAGGCGGCACAGGAAACGATAAGCTCGCATAAAGGAGAGGAATTTACATTGCTTATTCAGCGAGGAAGCGAAATGATGGAAAAAACGGTAACACCGCGAAAAGAGGCGCCGAAAGACCAGGGCGCGCTTGGTGTCGTGCTTGAAAAAACAGCGATCGTTTCCTATCCGTGGTATCGCGCCATTGAAAAAGGCGTGACCGCGGCATTTACCATGACATGGGTGTTTCTCACCACGTTTTTTGTGATCATTGTGCATTTGGTGCGCGAAGGAAAACTGATCGCAGATATCGCAGGGCCTGTGGGAATCGGCGCACTGACCTATCAAGTGTCACAGCTCGGACTTTCATATATTATTCAATTTGCCGCGATTCTCTCTATTAATCTTACGATCATCAACGCATTGCCATTCCCCGCGCTCGACGGCGGCCGATTCATTTTCCTTGCGGTTGAAAAGATAAAGGGATCACCGGTAAGCCGGCACTACGAGCGGGTTGTTCACATGGCCGGGTTTGCGATCCTTATCACGCTTATGGTGGTGGTCACCGCGCGTGATATCGCGAAGTTGTTTTAGCGAGAATTCTTTATAAAAAAACAAAAGGGTCGGGATATTATTCCCGACTCTTTTGTTTTTTATGGGAATGTATGATGTTTTTCTCATGATCGACCTCGTTAGAAATCGGGATAAAATATATTTTTTAAATATAAAACCACAGAATACACCCTCAGATAACTTCCGCACAATTACTCATATCCGGTGAATTTCTAACGGGGTTGAAATGACACAGGATACCTGCTACGATAGCAATATTATGCTTCAATCTCGAGCGTTTATCAGCACGAAAAGGGAGGCTCCAAAGGATGAAGTGAGCATCAATGCTCAGCTCCTTCTTCGTGGCGGGTATGTCGATAAACTGACGAGCGGCGTGTATTCAATCTTACCGCTTGGATTTTTAGTACTCAAAAAAATAGAGAGGATCATTCGGGAAGAAATGAACGCGATCGGCGGACAGGAACTTCTGATGCCCGCGTTACAGCCGAAAGAGTTATGGGAAGAAACAGGGCGATGGGATAGCATGGACGTTCTCTACAAATTAAAAGATCAGCAAGGGCGTGAATTCGGGCTCGGCCCGACACACGAAGAAGTGGTCGTTGATATTATGCGCAAGCGGACAATATCGTATAAAGACCTTCCTTTATATTTGTATCAGATGCAGACGAAATTCCGAGATGAACTGCGTTCAAAATCCGGCTTGTTGCGCGGGCGAGAGTTCATTATGAAAGATATGTACAGTTTTCATGCGTCTGAAGAA
>MEYI01000008.1:11078-11961 GCA_001773975.1 Candidatus Azambacteria bacterium RBG_16_47_10 | reverse complement strand
AATATACCATTAGGCGTTGTGCGAAAGCATGCTCAGGAATTGAGAAAAGCCGGTTTTTTGAAGTCTCGCTCCGCGGGGTCGTTTTCCATCAGCTATCGTTTCCCGTATTTGAATGAGGTAAAAGGGTTAACATTAAAATTTCCTCCTGTATCTGATGCATTTTTACAGAAGGAGGTGAAAAAGATAGGCAACGTAAAGGCATTGATCATTGCGGGAATGCTCGTGCATGCGGAGAAAGCGCGCGCAGAGATCATTCTTATCGGGGATCGTATCTCTGAAAAGAAAACGGAGCGATTCCTGCATGCAATTGAGGCGCAAGCGGCGAAAGAGCTTCGGTATGTGCTTATGACGACCGAAGAGTTTATCTATCGAAAGAAGATGTTTGATCGGTTCGTGCTTGATGTACTGGAGCTCCCGCATCGCATGGTCGTCAATAAATTGAAATTATAATTCCACATCCAGCTCGGCGGTTGCATGCAAATGTCTTTACATGCAACCGGCAAATACCGTATTATATTTTCAAAAGAATTTGCTCAGGGATGCGCGTTTGTTCATCCCGGTGTAATTTATATGCGCTCTTAGCTCAGTGGTAGAGCGTCCGCTTCATTCACCCTCCTATCTTTAATACGGACGATTAGCTCAATGGTAGAGCGTCCGCTTCACACGCGGAAGGCTGCAGGTCCGATCCCTGCATCGTCCACAAAGCAAAGTAAAAGATGGGAGGGCATGCGCGGAAGGCCGTAGGTTCGATCCCTACAGGGCGCACCATTATAGAGATAAAAACCAGCATAGGCTGGTTTTTATTGAGCTTGACGGAATATTATAAATATGCTATATTTTTTAAATTATTGAAAAATCAATAATTTCTGTGGTAATTGCGCCG
>MEYI01000008.1:10650-11068 GCA_001773975.1 Candidatus Azambacteria bacterium RBG_16_47_10 | reverse complement strand
CACATTAAAAGGAGGAAAACATGCAGACGAAACAGTTCCACCTCGGCGACGTGTTGAGCATCACCACTGGCCGTCTCGTCTCGCCGCGACACATCGACGGCGTGTACGACATTCTGAATTTCATGACCGGCGACAACTTGTTCACGCACCAGCTTCCGCGAGCGTTCGACGAGTGCAAGCCCTATTTGGTCGCGCAGTTTCCGCAACTCGCCATCGCCAAAATGGAGACCGCGATTGCTAAACTCGACGAGGCGCTGAAGACAAAGAGCGGGAAGGCGAAAGCGGAGAAGATCGTCGCGAACTGGCTCACGAAGCAGGTCGCCAGATACGGCGAGATGTTTGTGGTGAGGCCCATTCCGATCGCCGCACACGAGGTGAAGGACCCAATTGTCGAGGTCGCGGAGATAATGGGCAGTTC
>MEYI01000008.1:10542-10642 GCA_001773975.1 Candidatus Azambacteria bacterium RBG_16_47_10 | reverse complement strand
TTATTGTCGTCAGAATCTAACAAGCGAGAGCTAGTTAATGTCTCGCACCCGAGCCCCTCGCAGAACACGTTTCTGCGAGGGGCTTTTACTTTTCTGAGTT
>MEYI01000008.1:376-10530 GCA_001773975.1 Candidatus Azambacteria bacterium RBG_16_47_10 | reverse complement strand
TTCCTGCGGTGCGCGATATATTCGAATACGAGTGGAATGAGCGAAACAACAATAATCAGGCCGACGATAGGCACGAGATAGCGCTCGAGATCGGGGATCAAACTGCCGAGATAGTACGCAATACTCGTTACACCAAGCCCCCAGAGTGCGGCGCCGATGAGGTTGTAGGTGAGGAATGTTTTGTACTGCATTTTGCCGACACCTGCAAATATTGGAGCGAACGTGCGCACGATCGGTACGAAGCGGGCGATAATGATCGTTTTAGTGCCGTATTTTTCATAAAAAGCTCGTGTGCGTTCAATATTTTTTTTATTGAAAAACATAGAGCTCTCGCTCCTAAATATCGCGGGGCCGACCTTGCGCCCGAATGCGTACCCGACGGTGTCGCCAAGCACCGCGCCCGCAAAAACGAGCGGCGCGAGGATATAAAAATCAAGGAATCCTTGCGAAGCAAGGATTCCAGCGGTAAACAGCAAACTTTCTCCGGGAAAAAAGAACCCAAAAAAAAGGCCGGATTCCGCAAATACCATACCAAAGATACCGACATATCCTGCTGTTTTTACCAATGCAATAATATCAAACATGGTGTGATGTGGTTATATGTTTTTTGCGTGCGGAATTACTGATCATTTTCCGCGTTTCTTCAGCGAAAATAACAGACGTTGCGATCGCGGCGGCCATTGCCCAATCATACCACCCAAGAGGAACTGTGTGGAGTATTCTTTGCATGAAAGGGGTATATACCGCCATGACGTGTAGCAATGCGACAAGTATCGTTGCGCCGATGAGATATTTGTTTGTGAGGGGATTTATACTGAAGATGGATCGCTCATCGGATCGGCAATTCCATGCATTGTACCACTGGAAGATCGCAAGTGTGGTGAGGGCAATGGTCATCGCTTTTGCGAGATCAGTAGCATAATATTCATGGAACATGAAGAGTGTCCCGATCGCCATGGGGATCGCCATAATGAACATGCGTTTGATCATAAGCGCATCAAGGAGGTATTTTTTTGGATGCTCAAAGGTGCGAGCTAAAAGATTTTTACCATGTGGCTCCATAGCGAGCGAAATATCAAGGAATCCGTCGGTGACAAAATTCAACCAAATGATCTGTGCGCCGATGAGAGGTATAGGAAGACCCATGAATAATGCAATAACGATCGTGAGCACCTCTCCGACGCTGGTGGAAAAGAGGTATAAAATAACCTTCTTTATTGTTTTATATATCCCGCGTCCTTCTTCGACCGCGCGAACAATATTCCCAAGGTTGTCATCTAATAAAATAATATCCGCCGCTTCTTTTGCAACATCGGTGCCGATCCTTCCCATGGCAACGCCAAGATCGGCCGCGACGAGCGATGGCGCATCATTGATCCCGTCGCCGGTCATTGCAATGATCTTTCCGCTTGCCTTATATGCGTTGATGATTCGAAGCTTGTGTTCCGGTGTGACACGCGCGAATACGGTTGTGCTATTTACTACGGCAACGAGTTCTTCATCTGTCATCGCTTCGATCTTTTTGCCGGTAATAATGCCATCCTGTTCGTGATATATTCCCGCTTCTTTTGCCAGCGCGAGCGCCGTGATCTCATGATCTCCCGTTATCAGAACAACCGAAATTCCTGCCGATGTCGCCCGCGCGACCGCGTCGCGCACTTCTTCTCGCAGGCCGTCTTGAATACCAAGAAACCCTACGAACGTGAGCGGGGGAAGGGGTATTGAGGCATCCAATTGCGCGTGGAGAGGGAGTTCCGCATAGGTGAGCGCAACGATACGCATGCCGTTTTGAAGCATGCGTACCAGCGCATCTTCTGTTTTTACGCGATCGGCATCGGTAAATGGTTTTACGTTTCCATTACTGTTCATCGTATGGGACGCAGAAAGGAGTATTTCTGGCGCGCCGACGACAGACACATATTGCATATTATTTTTTTCATGGGAAACGATGTGATATTTCGTACGATAATCGAATGGAATTTCGGTGATCTTTCTGAATTCATGCTCGATGGCATTTTTATTGAATCCGATCTTTTCTGCGAACACAAGAAGCGCCGCTTCGGTGGGGTCGCCTGATACTTTATAGATCTTTGATTCCTCGATAAACATAATGTGCGCATTTGCGCACATTGCCGCGAGCTCGCCGGCGCGCATAAGCTCCGGATGAATGAGCGGGTCGATGATCTCACCGTTTTTTGTAATACTTCCCGATTTCTCATATCCGACGCCGGACATGGTAAATATGGCGCCTGATGCCGTGTAGAATTCCTTGGCCACCATTTCATTTTTTGTGATCGTTCCGGTTTTATCAACCGCGATCACGCTCGCCTGGCCAAGCGCCTCCACCGCCTGAAGACGTTTTACGAGCGCATTATGCTTTGCCATTTTAAATACTCCGCCGGCAAGTACGATCGTTAAGACAATAGGAAGCCCCTCTGGAATGATGGAAACGGCAAGCGTTACCGCAACAGTGAACATCTCTACTTTTGAATGACCAAAAGATATGCCCGCGATAAATATGAATGACACGATCATTGCGACGACCACGATAATGATGCGGGAAAGGTATCGGATATTCGCCTTAAGTGGGATCTCGGTGTCGACAAGCGCGATCGACCTGCTGATCTTACCGATCTCGGTGTCGTTTCCTGTGGCAACAACGACCGCCCGGCCGTTTCCCACCACAACATATGTTCCTTTGAATATGATATTGCGCTGTTCTGATGGAGGGATGCTTTCTTCCCCGATCGCTTCAGTTGTTTTTCTGGCAGGGTGTGACTCCCCAGTGAGCGCCGCTTCGTCAACTGAGAGATTGTGTGATTCGATCACGCGTGCATCCGCCGGGATCTTCTCTCCCTCTTGAAGAATGAGAATGTCCCCGGGCACGATCTCAGTATCGGGAATGATGATCTCTTTCCCGTCGCGCATGACAGTTGCGTTCGTTTGTACAAATTTCCTGAGAGCAGACAGAGTGTTCTGCGCCTTTCCTTCTTGGACAGCTCCAATGATAGCATTAAAAAAAAGAACGAAAGAGATGATTATGGCGTCGACGATCTCTCCCAGATACAATATAACCGCAGCTGATGCGAAAAGAATGAAAATAAGCGGGCTGGAAAATTGCCGCAAGAAAATAAAAAGCCCCGAATCGGTTTTTTTTTCGGTGATCTGATTTTTTCCAAAAGAACGAATACGCTCCTGTGCTTGATCTGCCGTGAGTCCGGAACCTGCGTTCGTACGCAGTTCCTTCTCAATATCGCTTAGTGAAAGGCGGTGCCATAGCATGTGCGAAAAGAGGGCTATTATACGCCGTCAGTTGTAAGCTGTTTTTGGTAAATGGAAAGCAGTGCGAAAAAAAGACTAAGAAGAAGCGGGCCGATAAGAAAACCGGCGGGGCCGAAAAATGAAAGACCTCCGAGTACGGAAAAAAGGATCAGGATGGGATGGATGCGCGTGCCGCGCCGAATAAGCTGTGGGGTTAGAATATTATCAATCAAGCCGACCGCTGTTGCGCCCCAAATAAGCAGGCCGAGTGCCGGAAGGGATGCTCCGGTAAAAAACAGGTACGCAACACCCGGCAGTATGACTAATGTTGTTCCGACGAACGGGATAAGTGCGGCTATCGCGCCGACGGCGCCCCAGAGCGCCCCATTAGGCACACCAAACAAATAAAAGCCGGTGGTTATCAGCGCACCTTGCGTTAAAGCAACGACAAGCGTTCCCCAGATCACGGAATGCACCGCCTGCTTTAGTTTTGAGAAAATATCCCTATCATCAGAATCTTTCAACGGACTTAATGTAATGAGGATGTTTTCAAGTTTCTTACCATCTTTCAAAAGATAGTACATCGTAAGCATACTCAGCGCGAATCCGAAAATAAATCCGGTCACCTCAGAAAACACTACTCCCAATTTGCTTATGATCCAACCGAGCAGTTGTTTTAGAGCCTGATCTGCGTCCAATGCCGCGCTGGGCGCGAAGCGGGAGATCTTTTCTTGGACAGCAATGAGCGCGCGGTTGATAATATCAGTGCTTTGCGCCCCGCTTGTGATATCAAAATATAATTCACCCGCCTGTTTCACGACCGCTGCGCCGAAAAGGAAAAGCGGGATAAAAATGATCAGCAGGGCCGCAAGGACGGTTGCAAGCGATGCGAGAGATTCATGCGTCGGTATGCTGGACAGGATGCGGCGATGGAGGGGGCGCAGAATGATCGCCATTGTCGCTGAAACGATAATGACGCCGACATATGGCAGAAAGACATAGGCAACAAGCACTGATATCCCGATCAATAAGCTGAGAAAGAAGAATGTTTGGAGCTTTTCCTGGTTCATATTACAATGAATTTAATATCTAAACGATACCATTTTTATGGAAAGAGGACAATTCCCAAAGGGGTTTTTGTGGGGGGCGTCAACATCCGCGCATCAAGTGGAGGGGGGACTGCGTAATGATTGGACGGAATGGGAAAAACAAAACGCGGAGCAGCTTGCACAAGAGGCGGAGAGAAGATTTGGTCATCTTCCGATCTGGTCGGATATTAAAACACAGGCTCAAAACCCGCAAAACTATATTTCCGGCCGCGCATGCGACCATTATAATCGTTATGAGGAGGACTTTGACATCGCACAGTCGCTCGGGCATACCGCGCACCGGTTTTCCATAGAGTGGAGCCGCATTGAGCCGCGGGAAGGGGAATTTGATGAAAAAGAGATTGAGCATTATCGGAATGTAGTGCGTGCGCTTCGCGCGCGCGGCATGGAGCCGTTCGTCACGCTGTGGCATTGGACTCAGCCGACATGGATCGCCGATATCGGCGGATGGGAAAATAAAAAAACCGTTGAATATTTTTTGCGGTTTGTCGAGAAAATTGCAGATGCATATAAAAATGATGTGACGCACTTTATTGTTCTCAATGAACCAAATATATATACTGCATTCGGATTTATTACAGGAAGCCATCCGCCGGGAATAAAAAATATTTTTAAGGCGAAAAATGTATATCTGAATTTACGCGCCGTACAAAAAGGATCGTATAAGGTCATTCACAATGGCAATCCGCGCGCGCAGGTCGGTATTGCAAATAGTTTTATGTATTTTGAAGAGAAAAATGGTTTATTTTTCAATACATGGATAAAAAATGTGGTTGAATATTTTTGGAATTTCTGGTTTTTAAATAAGATCAAGAACGATCTTGATTTTATCGGATGTAATTATTACAGCCGATATCTGATTGGTCTTGGCAATAAAATGGTGAAAACCGGAGACACGTCTGATCTGGGGTGGGAAATTTTCCCCAAAGGCATCTATTGTATTCTTAAACATCTGGGAAAATACAAAAAACCGCTGTATGTAACTGAAAACGGTATTGCCGATGCGCAGGATAAACAGCGGCGAAATTTCATTGAGGAGCATTTGTTTTGGACACATAAAGCGATTCGAGAAGGGGTTGATGTTCGCGGATATTTTCACTGGTCGTTGCTTGATAATTTCGAGTTCCCTGAAGTAAGGGGCTTCTGGCCTCGATTTGGACTCGTAGAAGTGGATTATGAAACAATGAAAAGAAATATCCGGCCAAGCGCGCATACGTATGCAAAGATATGCAAAACCAACACGATCGATTTGACTTTCTAATATATTTCATGTATAATATGTCCTCATAAAAGAAGGTAACGGCTCTTTAACATAGCGCATAAAAATCAGAGGAGGTATTTTTGATGAGAGCAATTCTTTTGCAGAGATGGGATGATGTTGAGTACGGTAAGGAAAGAATACGTTCTTTCCTCTGCTGGTCAAATCTTGTTGAGGGCAGGGGTGATGAAAAACTCAAGCCCTCAAGGTCTTCGATGCTCGGGGCGTTTAATTGGCTCCGGAAGTATTTTCGATGGAAGAAGTACATCATTTTGGTTCCGAAGACGAAGGTTTATGACGTGCCTTTTCGAGTGGGATTTTATAGCAAGCAACTTGGTGTCTGTAAGATTTCTACTGCTGTCAGAAATGCTTCCGATGGCCCATTTGCAATGCGGATGGGGCCTGAAGACTGCCACTTCTTTGTGGTAGGAAAAGCGTCGATTGAGCTGGCTGTTGCGGAATATATTCGCAAGGACCTTGATTTTTTTTAGCGATTCAAAAAAAAGCGGGAATAAAACCCCGCTTTTTGCTTTATATGCGGTGTAACAATAGAGATAGAGAGGCGTCTATTCTTTTGTCCTTGAATGCTCTATTGACAGAACAACGACAATAGCGTATACTTGGACACTTAAATGCGGCACATACACGCCCTTGCGAGAAACAAAAACAAAATAGGATCAAGGAGGATCAGCATCGAATGAAAAGATTCATAAGGCAGGTTTCTGTGACACTGAAGAGAAAATGGAGAAATGCTGGGGGATTTGACGTCATGGTGACGTCGGGATCGATCGTAGCTATCTGCGGAGCGTTGGTATCGTTTTATTTCGCAGTAATACTTCGCGACCCGTACATCCCAATGTCAATAAAGCTCTATTGGGGCGTATTTATCGGAAGCATTTTTCTGTTCTTTCTGTATAGTGTTAAACACTATGCCTAAGTAGTTCTTTCGCATCACGCATCACGCAAGGGCGTGATGCCGCACCCCCGGCGACAAAATGTTCGCCGGGGGATTTTTTTCTCCGCCACGATCTGTGGTAATATTGATGTATATGAGTTGGTTTCCTATTGCGATCATCGCACAGATAATTCTCGGCGCATCGGCGGTGTTTGATAAAATGCTCCTGAAGCGGAGTATTTTTAATCCCGCCGCGTATACGTTTTGGCTTGGCGTGCTGGGGGCGTTTGCCGTTGTATTGATTCCGTTCGGGGTTTTTGGATTGCCGGCAATGACCATTGGTGTAGCGCTTATTGCGGGCGCGCTTTTCTTGCTTGCGATGTTGTTTCTGTTCCTTTCACTGCATAAGACCGAGGCGTCAAAATCTCTTTTGCTTATCGGCGGTATTACGCCTGTTACGACGCTGTTGATCGGTTCGTTTTTTCCAGACGGATCATTAACACCTGCGGACGTGATTGGGTTTGTGTTTTTGGTGCTTGGCGGATTTGCGCTTTTTTTGTCGGATAAAAAAGAAATACGGGGAAGCGTTGCATTGCTTGCATGCGCGAGTGCGCTCTGTTTTGGGCTTTCAAATACACTTACAAAACAGGTATTTTTGGAGAGTTCATTTGTTGCAGGATTTTTCTGGGTGAAGATCGGCGGCGTGTTGTTTGTATTATTATTTTTATTGCTTCCGACGCTCCGGCGTACCATATTTTCCGCGATCCACCGCGACAACACACAGCATCACACATTATATGTCATAAATCGCGGCGTTGCCGCGGCAGGTTCTGTGCTGGTGAATATCGCGATCTTTCTTGCACATCCGGCGCTTGTTGAAGCAACACAGAGCATTAAGTACGCGGTTATTTTTATCGCGTCATGGTTTCTTTTAAATGAACATTTTAAGGGAAGAGTGCTCGCAGGAAAGTTTATTGCTATTACGCTCATCGGATTTGGTTTTGTGTGGCTTGCGGGCGCTGATTTTGCGCGCAATATTCCTGTTCCTTCTGATCGCCCTATCGTATGGGGTGCAACTTTTTCTCAAAAATTCAGCCGTGAGCTCGGGCTTGATTGGAAGGAGAACTTTACTGCATTTATCGACGAATTGCGGCCGCGCGCCGTTCGGCTTGTTGCGTATTGGGACGATATTGAAAAGGAACGCGGCTCATTTGATTTTTCTGAGACAGATTGGTTGCTTGAAAAAGTGTCAGGTTCGGAAGCGCGCGTGGTTTTTGCACTCGGCATGAAGGCGCCACGATGGCCCGAATGCCATATACCGCAATGGGCGAAGGAACTGGATACTGAAAAGCGCGAAGAAGCATTGCGCACATATCTTTCCGCTGTTATTGAGCGATATCGGGGTAATCCCGCGATAAAAATGTGGCAGGTAGAAAATGAGCCATACCTCGCGTTTGGTGATTGTCCAGAGAGAGGACCGCAGTTTTTGGAGCAGGAGGTTGCGCTAGTAAAATCGCTCGATCCCGCCCATTCTATTTTAACGACAGATGGAGGAGAGTTTGGGTTGTGGTATAAGGCCGCACGAAACGGTGATGTGTTCGGAACTACGATGTATCGAAAGGTATATCCGAAGGTCATTGGGCCGAAATTCGGCGTGGTGGAATATCCTCTCGCGCCGAGCTTTTTCCGATTCAAAGAAAAGGTGGTGCGACGAATTCTTGGCGATTGGGAAAAACCGTTCATAGTGATCGAATTACAAGCGGAGCCATGGGGACCAAAGCATATTTCAGCGCTCACCAATGACGAGCAAGACGAAATATTTAGCCCGACATATTTCAAAGAAACGATAGAGTATGCAAAAGAAACAGGATTTGATGCATATTATCTTTGGGGTTCAGAATGGTGGTATTGGAAGAAACTGCAAGGCGATGAACGGTATTGGAACATCACAAAGGAATTATTTGAAACGAGCAGATACTATCAATGAAAAACGTTGTCACGATCGGGGGAGGAACAGGGAGTTTCGTATTGCTGTCCGGACTTAAAAAGCATCCGGTACATCTTTCTGCCATTGTTTCCATGGCTGATGACGGCGGCTCAACGGGCGTTTTGCGCGATGAGCTCGGGGTGCTGCCTCCCGGCGATATTCGCCAGTGTCTGGTGGCATTGTCGGATTCTTCCGACGAGATGCGCCAGCTGATGAATTATCGGTTCGAACACGGCGCATTGAAAGGACATAGTTTTGGAAATCTTCTGCTTGGCGCGCTGGAAAAAATAAACGGAGGATTTTTGGCAGGCTTGAAAGAGGCGGTCAAAATTTTGAATGTAAAAGGGGAGGTTATTCCGGTAACCGCGGACGCGGTGAATTTATTCCTTGATCTGAAAGACGGAACGACGATCAAAGGGGAGGCCGCTATTAATAATAATTCCGCGCTTGAGCGCGTGGGTATTAAACGGCTGTATCTCAAGCCTCGCGCGCGTGCGAATGCGCACGCGATCAAGAAGATAAAAGAGGCGGATATTATCGTCATCGGTCCCGGCAATTTTTATTGCAGCATCATCCCTAATTTACTTGTAGAGGGTATTACCGATGCGATCCGCGCATCGAAAGCAACGGTCATTTTTAACTGCAATCTTGTTAATAAGAACGGGCATACTGAAAAGTTCACACTTGATGATTATGCCGATGTGATCAACGGATATCTTGGCGGAGACAGAATTGATTTTGTCACGTTCAACGGGAAAAAGCCGACAAGTACTCTTGTGCAGAAGTACGGTAAGAAGCGCGAATTTCTTGTTCCCTTCGCGAAAGAAGACAGGACGGAGCGGAGTTATAAAGTGCTTGTTACCGATCTGCTCAGCACTGTTCCGCAGCGGTATGCAAAGGCGGATATGCTTGCAAAATACAGAGCATTCATACGCCATGATTTTGAGAAACTGGCGAAGATCATCATGTTTATATCGGAGATAGAAGAGAATAAGGACATTATTCAGAAGATCATTTAACGGAGTTAAAGTAAAAAAGAATGGAGATAAAATCTTTGCACCCAGATCACCATGCATCTACACCAGGGAGGGCAATTTGTGGTATTGTATTTTTATGAATCAATCTATTTTCAAGGCATACGACGTGCGAGGGCTGTATCCGCAGGAATTCGATGAGCAGGCGGCATACCGCATTGCCCGCGCGACTGCGGAATTTCTTGGGGCAAAAACGATGCTCGTCGCGATGGATGAGCGCCATTCATCGGTCACTATTAAAGAAGCGGTGATTGCGGGACTCGAAGATGGCGGAGTTGCAGAGATCATTGATATCGGGGCGGCAACGACCCCTATGTATTATTTTGCCGCATACGATGCGAAGGTGGATGGAGGCATCATGGTGACCGCATCTCATAATCCGCCGCAATATAACGGACTTAAGATCGTGGGGAAAGAGGCGATGCCGATCGGCGAGGAAAGTGGACTTCCTGAGATCAAGGAAAAGGTACTTGCGTCATCAGATTGGGAAGTCCGTACGGAACGCATGCCATCATCGTTTGTCGTCAAGCAAGTTGATTATCTCTCACGCTACGCTGATTTTCTCGCACAGAACAGGCAGGTGCCCCAGATAAAGATCGTTGTGGATGCC
>MEYI01000008.1:0-357 GCA_001773975.1 Candidatus Azambacteria bacterium RBG_16_47_10 | reverse complement strand
CTGAGGTTGCACAGCGCATGAAGTATCTAAGTATTGTTCCGTTGTGTTTTGCGCCGTGCAAAGAAGTCGTTCATGGCGCGAATCCGTTTTTAGATGAGAATGTGGTGGATCTTAAAGAGGCTATCGCGCGGGAAAAGGCGGATCTTGGCGTTGCATTTGATGGCGATGGCGATCGCGCGTTCTTTTTTGACCGCGAAGGGAAAAGAGTCGCCTCACACGCACTTGCGGCGCTGGTTGCACAGCATGCGCTTCAGAAATATCCCGGGAGCACAGTGATCGCGGATGTGCGTATGCCGAAAGTATTTGCAGAAACAGTGCTCGCGCACGGGGGAAAACCGCGAGAAAGTAGGGTAGGGC
>MEYI01000007.1:9541-9688 GCA_001773975.1 Candidatus Azambacteria bacterium RBG_16_47_10 | reverse complement strand
GAAAGTCATTTGGCGCATGTCGTAGTAACACCAGACAATAAAACAGCATATGTCACATCACAGGAAAAAGGCGAAGTGTACAAAATAAACGCGGAAACATATGCGGTGGAAGAAACGATCACGCTCGGCAAAAACAGCGGGCCTCAT
>MEYI01000007.1:9110-9327 GCA_001773975.1 Candidatus Azambacteria bacterium RBG_16_47_10 | reverse complement strand
GATCGATCTTCCTAAAGAAGCAAAAGGGCCGGTGCAATTGTATGCAACACCCGATTCTCGCTTTCTCTATGTGGCAGACCAAGGGTATTACTTTGACCAACCGACCAGCACGAACGTGTATCGCATTGATATCGCAAAATCGACGGTTGATCAGACCATCCCCGCTGGAACAGCGCCGCACGGCATCGTCGTGGATAAGCAAGGGAAATTCGTATAC
>MEYI01000007.1:8456-8999 GCA_001773975.1 Candidatus Azambacteria bacterium RBG_16_47_10 | reverse complement strand
GCTCTCGGCGGTACTCAATAACACCACACCCCCATGCACAACACACATAAAACGCTTGCTGTAGGGGTAGTGATCGCCAGCATCCTGATGCTTGTCTATTATGCGGTGCCTGCAAACGGCATCAGCTTCGGCGGCACACCAAACGCATCGCTTTCACAAACTAAACAATCATTCACCCCTCCGCCCGCTGCGTCGCCGCTACGCGGCGGGGGCGGATGCGGTGTATAATAGAAAGGACTATTGTTAATTAATTAACGTTTAACACTATGCAATTTAACGCACAAAAGTTCGCACTTGCAGCCACAATTACCATGGGAATCGCGTATGTGATCTGCGCCGCATTCACTGCACTTAATCCTGAGCTTGCAATGAAATTCTTGGGCTGGATCATCCATTTGACCAACGTGGATAAATTCACCGCGATCGAGGTGACGTTTGGCAGTTTTATTGCCAGCCTTGTGCCTATCCTCGCGTACACGTACTTCGGGGCATATCTGTTCGCATGGCTCTACAACAAGCTCAATAAATAATCACCGCCCAACC
>MEYI01000007.1:8241-8383 GCA_001773975.1 Candidatus Azambacteria bacterium RBG_16_47_10 | reverse complement strand
TCACCATCCTCACGCTTGTGTCCGGCTGGGAATTCGCAACACGCCAGTTCGCGGACTTTTGGTATTTTGTGACTGCGCTTGCGCTTGGGTTCGGTGTGCAGATCGGATTATACAGCTGGCTCAAAAGCGCCTCCCGCGGCGG
>MEYI01000007.1:7884-8043 GCA_001773975.1 Candidatus Azambacteria bacterium RBG_16_47_10 | reverse complement strand
GATACATCGGAAGAAAAACCTATCAATTTGTCACTAGACCTGTTGCGTAATGAATTTCGTAGCGAAATCATGATGTTTTGAGCGAAAACAATGAAGCGCGAGGAAGTGAATACGGCGTATTCATTGACGAGCGATGAGTTGTTTGCAGCCAAAAAAGCA
>MEYI01000007.1:6696-7862 GCA_001773975.1 Candidatus Azambacteria bacterium RBG_16_47_10 | reverse complement strand
ACATCGGGAGAAAAACGTACCAATTTATGAAACATTCTCCTCCCCATCATTATGACCAACATTAATAAAATTATCATCGTAGGAATAGCGATAATAGCGCTCGCGCTTGGAGCGTACTATTTCGTCCCTAACAGCGAGGTTTCGCTCAGCAATAAAACACCGGTGATCATGCCAACAGCGGAATTATCCTTCCTATCGCTTGAAGCACAGTCAAACGAAGAAGGAAGCGTGACCATCACCGTACTTCCCCGTATCGCAGAAGGCGCTGATCGCTGGGAATTTGCGATCACGCTTGACACGCACTCCGTCGAGCTTAGCCAAGACATTGCCGCGATCTCTGTGCTTCGCGACGACACAGCCGGCACATACGCGCCGCTCGTATGGGAAGGCAATCCGCCCGGCGGACATCACCGCGAGGGAACACTTGTGTTTGCCCCCATCACCCCTTTACCGCAAACAATCACGCTTGATATCCGCGACGGCGCAGACGAAAAAGCAAGAACGTTCCGATGGGCGCTTCGCGCAGCAAAATAAGATCAATGGATAAAAGATTTATATAAAATACCATGGGAAAATCAAAAAAGAACACGCAACCCACCAACCAAACACTGGGAGCGGAAAAAAAGCAAAAGGAGCAAGGAAAAAATAATGGGAATATAAAAGAGAGATTGTATCAAAACTACAAAATAATTGTGCGGTATTTTCCCTATGTTCTTCTGACAGCGATAGTAGTGATCGGGTTGGGGTGGTTTATCAGCGCTCGACCGCATCTCCCGCCAACGACTATGCAGAAACACATTGAATCATCGCCGTCGGCGCACATCATATCCAAACCAATTCCTGATAGTATACAACGCCACATGCTTGAACACGCCGACGGCAAAGGTAAACCGGGAGTTATCATGCAATATAACTGTCAGAAATTTACATGTGAATCAGATTTTATACAAAAGCTCGCCTCATTAGCAGCACAGTATCCTGACAATGTATATCTTGCGCCAAACTCCTACGATGGAAAACTTATCCTTACGAAAAACGGCTCACTCAAAATCTTAGAAAATTTTGATGAACAAGCAATAAAAGACTTTATAGAATAATCTATCTCTTATCCAGGTGATAGTAAAAAACAACTTTCTATATTGTTTAAAAAGCGATTGGGGGGACAG
>MEYI01000007.1:3189-6563 GCA_001773975.1 Candidatus Azambacteria bacterium RBG_16_47_10 | reverse complement strand
ATTCGGCGCCTTAAGATCGTCAGCGGACAGATACGGGGATTGGAACGGATGATCACAGAGGAAGAATATTGTATTAACATCATTCGCCAGTCGCTTGCCGCGAAAGAAGCTCTTTCAAGTATTGAGGATCTTATTTTACGTAACCACCTGACAACCCATGTGGCGGAACAGATGCAATCGGGTAAAAAAGCAAAGGCGGTCGAAGAAATGCTATCAGTATATCGATTATCAAAACGAAAATAACGTATGGAACTACTCTTGAGCGCTTCAATAGTTGCGGCATTTATCGCCGGCGTTGCAGCATTATTTGCGCCGTGCTGTATTACTGTTCTTCTCCCCTCGTATTTTGCTTCGATATTTCGCGAGCGCTACAAGATATTCCTCATGACGTTTATCTTCTTTTTGGGAATTCTTGCCGTATTTCTCCCGATCGGCCTCGGGGCGGCAGCACTCGGGCAATTATTTAGCCGCTACCATAACATGATCTTCGGGATAGGAGGCGTGGTGTTGGTGGCGCTGGGAATCATCCTTCTTATAGGAAAACATTTTTCACTGCCTTTTCACGTAAGCTCTTCTTTGAAAAAACATAATGCGCTCTCGGTATTCTCTCTTGGCGTATTTTCCGGAATCGCGACAACATGCTGCGCGCCGGTGCTTGCGGGCGTGCTTACGCTCGCCGCGCTCCCCGGCTCCTTATTGTGGGGAGGAATCTACACGTTAAGTTATGTCCTCGGGATGGTCGCTCCGCTCTTTCTGATATCTCTGTTCCTTGATAAGATCGATTTTTCACAAAAATTACAGCAGGTTTTCCACAAGCCAATTGCGTACTCGCTTGGCGGCAGAAGAGTGAGCATCACCGTTACGGAAGCGATCTCCGGCGCCGTCTTTCTTGCAATGGGCGCGCTCATCACGTATTTTGCATTTACAAATCGCCTCTTCGTTCATTCCGAATACCAAACTTCCATCAATATCTCCCTTACACAATTCTTGAATGCGATCAATGATTTCGTTGCCATCATTCCCGAATATGCATGGGCGGCCATTGTCCTGTTATCTGTAGTATTAATAATTAAATGGTCATTGTACCAATTCAAAAAAGAAAAATATGCAAAAAAATAATACTGTAATCATTGTTATCGCGGGCGTGATCATCGTAGTGATCGGCATGATGCTCTATACCAGCGGCAGAAATAAGGCCGGAGCGCCCGTAGCGCCTCTTGGCGCCTCACCCGCAGCGGCAGTAGACAGTCATGGGCACCCAATAGGAAAACAAACTCCCGCCACATCGCTCGCTGGGTTCATAAATAAGCCTGCTGCGGATTTCTCGCTCGCCGATCGAAACGGAAAGATGTATTCCTTGCGCGAGCTCCGGGGGAAAAATGTCATTCTTTTCTTTAATGAAGGATTGATGTGCTACCCCGCGTGTTGGAATCAAATAGTTTCCCTTGCAAAAGATGCGCGCTTTAAAGATAGCAACACAGAAGTATTATCTGTCGTTGTTGATCCTCCGCAGGATTGGAGAGGCGCAATCGATAAAATGCCGGAGCTCGCGGAAGCAACCGTGGTATTTGACACAGACACCTCGGTATCTCGACAATTCGGCATGCTCACCAACGCCTCTTCAATGCATTATGGTTCTCTCCCCGGGCACACGTATATGATCATTGATACAGAAGGAATCATCCGTAATGTGTTTGATGATCCGACCATGAGCATCCACAATGACCACCTCTTCGCGGAGATCGCAAGGTTAAATTAATCGAAACAGAAGGTAATCAACACCCATGCATAATCACAACAACAAACAAAGCTCTTCAATGAAGTGGATGATGCTCATCGGCGCAATCGCGATCATTGTTCTGCTTTTTTCAAGAGGTACGCTATTTTCGGGTGGATATCTTTGGCAAATCCTTATCGGCATCTTTGTAGTCGCACACATCTGGATGATGTTTAAAGGGCATGGTGGGAGCGATGACGCTCATACAGAAAATAAGACTAATGGCCCTTCGGCGCAAGAACCAAAAACAAGAGATGAAAACAATAAACGTAATCATGGCGGATGCTGCCATTAAGCGATGTGAAAAATAAAACTATAGGCTCACTGTTAATACTTGGATCGGTTTTGTATCTTTCGTTTACCAGCTTTATTGCCGGTCATGGTTTTCACCCGCTCAATATTCTTATTACAATTTTTCTTCTTGTTTTCGGATTTGTAACCATATTCAAAACAGAGCAGAAAGAAACAACAGCGTCTCAAGGAAAAACCGCAGAAACAGCGCCAGATGAAATTTCTGCATTGCAGCCAACCCAAAAATTTAAAATATTTTTTGTCAGTTTGGCATTCGGATTGCTTACGGCAATTATTATTGCTCTTACCTACCTTGCAACTTCAGCCGGAGAAACTCTCACCACGATTCTTTCTTTTGCCGGAGGTGTATCCAATATCGTGCTGCCTTGCACATTACCCTTGGTATTTATCATTGTACCGCTTTCAATGGGTAAGGGATATAAAAAGGGCTTGGTTATGGCTTTGCTTTTCGGGCTCGGGCTTACGGTGATGCTTGCAATCTACGGCGCCGGGATTGCTCTCGTAGGGAAATACCTTGGCTTGGATCAGGCAACACGGATCCTCTACATCATTGCCGGCATCGCCGCCTTCGTTTTTGGTCTGTCAACGCTTGCGCTTATTAAATTTGAGATGCCATCCTATTCCAAGGTGCCGTCATTTATCCAAAGGCAGCCGGATTATTTCAAATCGTTATTTTTGGGTTTTTTCTTAGGCAACGCTGGTATCGGATGTCCTAATCCGATAACCTACCTTATTTTGACTGCAGCTGCCGGTACCGGCAGTATGGCAGTCGGCGCCTGGTATATGGCGGTAAACGGACTTGGGAGGGCTTTGCCTCTGATCTTTCTGTCGGTCTTGGGAATTTTGGGAGTGAATGCCGCCGGCGGCTTGCTCAAGCGCAAGATCACTGTTGATAAGATAACCGGCTGGGCGCTGGTGGCCATTTCGATGTTTATTATATTAAACGGCGTCTTTGGCCACCTCTGGTACGAGGGATCGCTTTTTCACGATGGTTTGAATATGATTTTTGGGAAACTAGGCGGCGAACAAATAGCCGAAGCGGAAATTCCGATCGAACAATTTGAACAGTCCGTCCCTTATTATACATTGGGCGCATGGCTTAATCTTCTTTTGCCGCTGCTTATTTTAATATGGTATTACCTCAAAAAAAGAGGAGAGATGACAAAAAAGACGTTCTGGATGTTGTTATTCATTTTCATCATTTGGGGATTATTAACTATGCCCATTGGTTTTACAATGGGCTAAAAAAATTATGCTTCAAACAAAAAAATATTCGATTGAAGGT
>MEYI01000007.1:0-3169 GCA_001773975.1 Candidatus Azambacteria bacterium RBG_16_47_10 | reverse complement strand
CGTATCGATAGAAATGTTACTGGCGAATCAGCCCGGTGTTACATCGGCAAAGGTAAATTCTGATGTCAAAGAAGCGGTTATTGAGTTTGACAATACTCTATTCGATTTCAAAGGGGTCGAAAAAACAATAAGTCAAATGGGGTATACTATAATCGAAAAATAATTATGATTACCATTCAATTCGTTACTGTGCCCGGCTGCCACGAGTGCGCCAAGGCAAAAAAGATTTTTGAGGAATTAAAGCCGCAATACCCGGAAATGCAAATCACGGAAATTGATGTTACCTCCCCGGAAGGAATGACGCTGGTTCAAAAGTATGGCATCTTTTCCAGCCCCGGCATTATCGTGAACGGCGAACTGTTTTCAACCGGCGCTCTTAAAAAAGATGAATTTATTAAAAAATTGGATGAGTTACGTAAATAAAAATTTGGGGGCGATACATACGAATAAATCTGTTTGGTCGATATCACCCGGTGAATAATTATCACTAGAAATAAATATGGAAGACTCTTATGGCCTTTGGCCGCTCGTCATCATCAATTCACTGGTCTTCATTATCTTTGCTTTCAGTTTTACCAAGCCAAAAACGTCTCGGGATTGGCGATCGTTTGGCGTATTCTCGGCGTTCATCGTTGCCCTGTTCACGGAAATGTATGGGTTTCCATTGACCATCTATCTCCTCTCAGGATGGCTCTCTGCACAATTTCCCGCCATTGATTTCTTTTCGCATAATTCCGGACATCTTTTTGAAGACTTCTTCGGATGGGGCGGTGATCCGCACTTCGGACCGTTCCATATTGCAAGCTACATTCTGATTTTTTACGGTTTCGTGCTTCTCTCTAAGGCATGGAAAGTGCTTTACAAAGCGCACACCGAACATATCTTGGCCACTACCGGCCCTTATGCGCGCATCCGCCACCCGCAATATGCCGGCTTTGTCCTCATTATGTTCGGGTTCCTTTTGCAGTGGCCGACAATTCTTACGCTTGGCATGTTCCCAATTCTCGTGTGGGTCTATACGCGACTTGCTCGAAGCGAAGAAAGCGAAGCGCAAAGAGAGTTCGGCGAGACATGGAACGCCTATGCAAAACAAACCCCGGCTTTCCTTCCTCGGTTAAAATCACCGGCATCATAAACAAAATCTCCTAGGCTATTACCAAATCACATGACTCGCTTTACAAAAATAATCTACATTCTGCTTTTTATACTGATCGTGCTGACGCCGCATTTAGGCATTGGGCATCTTTTTTCTATTCCGGAACGCTACCTGCAATCATTGGTTACATTGGCATTGTTCGCTGTCGCCTTGTGCGTATATTTACTGCACCAGCGCGATATACGAAGAAAAGATGAGGAGAAACAAAAATTGGAAAACCGGTTTTCATTTTCCAGCAAGAAACTCAATGATGCCTATCAATATATCGGTTCAGTAAATCGCAAGCTTTCCCTCTTGAGCGCTGTCGGCACTGATCTTCTTAAAAAACCGAAGGAAACTAAAAAAGGCAGACGCGTGATCCTTGAAGAATTACTGATGACCGCAGTTACGACATTAGGGCATTCTTCCTGGGGGATGTTTCGTTTTATCCATACTGCGACCGGACGTACCGAACAGGAGCTCGTACATATCGCTCGAGGATATATTCTTCTCAGATCCACTGTCAGCAATAATGAATTATTGCAAACACGGCAGGTATCAGGCAATCTCGCGGGGATCGGTGATCTGCATGTAATCTCTACCTCTGACAGGAGCGCTCCTGTCCAATGTTTTCTTATATTCGCAAAGGGGAAAAATAATATTGAGGATGAAATTTCCACGCTGCGGGCAATTGTTGATCAGGCGCAGTTATTTTATACATACCTTTCTAAAACACCGGAAGCGTATAGAGGTATATCACCTATCGCAAAAGAATCATGACCATTTGTTGCCCAATATCAGATTAAATTTTTTTAGATCGGTCATGCTTTCACTGTATTCGGTATAGTTGGATTTTCAAGTTCAAAGGTCGCATCCTTTGAAGAGTGCGAGAAGTCCGACTAGCTTGTGCGCAGCATAAAAATTTATGACGGCGACGGTTCTGCTGAAAAAGAATGTTTCTTGTGGACCGGCAAAAGTTTCGTTAAGCAAAGAGCTCGGGATGATCAATTAAATCCGCACGTCGGTATCCGGAAAAACTGGGAAACAAAAAACCGATGATCAGTAATTGCCATCTATCCCGGATAAGTCGGACAAGTTTGGCTGCTTGATGTCATTTCAGGAATTCTTATCGCAGACATACCCCTTGAAGAGCTGATGTTTGCCTTCAACCTCGGTTTCCTGTGGTCGAGCATTTACCGAGCGCTTTATTTGGCGTAAGGTAAAAGCAGTATGAAAATATTAAATGTAAAAAATAAAATCAGCGATCTAAGCCGCCTACGGAAAATTCTCGCAGTTATTTTTGAGGCGGGCGGCGGGATTTTAATTGAAAAAATACGCCTCAAATACTTAGTGCCGTGGACATGCAAAATCCATTGCTTTTTTTATCCACGATCGCCAAAGAAGTGCTTTATCCAAATACGCGGCGACAAGCAGGTCGTTTCACCAGAAATTCTTCGTGAGATATTGGAAAAATTGGGGCCAACATTCATCAAGTTTGGACAAGTATTAAGTCTCCGCGCCGATCTGGTAGGCGAAGAGATTTCAAACGAACTGTCAAAATTGCAGAGCGATGCTATTCCTTTTTCCTATGACGAAGCGCGGCGGATTATAACAGAAGAGCTAAAACAACCTCCTGAAAAAGTTTTTAAATCTATTGAAAAGAAGCCGGTTGCCGCGGCATCTTTAGCTCAAGTGCATCGTGCCCGCCTTAAGGACGGCACCGAAGTTGCAGTGAAGGTGCAAAGGCCAAATGTCAGGCGAACTATCGAGCAAGACATCCATGTTCTTTTTTATCTCGCCCATCTCATCGAACGCTTTGTGCCAGAGCTCCATCCCTATCAGCCTCTCCGCGTAGTAAAAGAATTTGCCGATTGGACGCTTCGAGAACTTGATTTCAAAACTGAAGGAAACAATGCCGAGCGTTTCCGCTTTGCTTTTAAAGAAAATTCCCATATTAAAATTCCCATCATCTATTGGGATCATACCGCTCCGTGCGTATTAACAATGGAGTTCATTCACGGCGTTCAGGCAAAT
>MEYI01000006.1:26115-26464 GCA_001773975.1 Candidatus Azambacteria bacterium RBG_16_47_10 | reverse complement strand
GCGAATCAGGAATATGGATACGGACGAATTTCATGCTACAATCGAATCAAGAATAATGAATCAGGAGGGGGATTTGCAGGATTCCTTACTCATCATTCCTAATTCAAACCTATGAAGAATAAAAAACAATTTTACGTAACAACATCTATCGCGTATGTGAATGCCGCCCCGCATATCGGGCACGCTATGGAACTCGTGCAGGCGGATGTTTTGGCGCGGTATCACCGTCTTTTAGGAGAAGACGTGTTTTTTCTTACCGGCACCGACGAACATGGAAAAAAGGTAGCAGAAGCTGCGGCAAAAGAGGGCAAGGAGCCGAAAGCATATACGGATTCGGTATCTGCGCGAT
>MEYI01000006.1:25548-26095 GCA_001773975.1 Candidatus Azambacteria bacterium RBG_16_47_10 | reverse complement strand
CTTGGTGTTTCATATGATCATTTCATCCGTACGACCGACGATCAGCACGTTTCATTTGTTGAGCAGGTGTGGAAGCGAATGGAAGAAAACGGCGATATCTACAAAGCATCATACGAAGGACGATACTGCACGGGGTGCGAGGCGTTCTTGAGGGAGGCGGAGATGGAGGATGGCGTGTGTCGCATCCACAAAAAAGAAACGCAAGCGGTGAAGGAAGAAAATCATTTTTTCCGATTTTCAAAATATGCAAAAGAGGTGGAGCGCATGATCCGCGAGAATGTGATCCGCATCATGCCGGAATTCCGCAAAAAAGAAATTTTGAATTTGTTTTCCGACGAAGGGATAAAAGATTTCAGTGTGTCTCGTCCGAAAGAAAGCGTGGGGTGGGGGATCCCGGTGCCCGGCGACGACAGTCAGATCATCTATGTGTGGATCGACGCGCTCATGAATTACATCTCGGGAGTATCGCAAGACCGATTGCCGGCGGACGTGCATGTGATTGGCAAAGACATTATGCGGTTTCATACGATGATGTTGCCGGCATTCT
>MEYI01000006.1:24224-25538 GCA_001773975.1 Candidatus Azambacteria bacterium RBG_16_47_10 | reverse complement strand
GGGATATCCGATGTCGCGCGCGATCGCCATTCACGGATTTATCATGGCAGAGGGGCAAAAGATGTCCAAGTCGCTTGGGAATGTCATCGACCCGATGGCGGTGATAGCAGAGTATGGCGCAGAGTCGGTACGATATTATGTGTTGCGGGAGATCCCATCTGACGATGATGGTGATTTTTCGATCGCGCGATTCAAAGAACGCTATGCGTCCGATCTGCAAAACGGACTGGGAAATCTTGTCTCGCGCGTTTCAGTATTGGGAGTTGGCAATCCCGAAGTAGTAAAAGATGTCACTGTTAGCGGCGCAAAAATACGCGCACAGGATATATATAAAGAGTATGCGCATGCGATCGATGCGTTTCAGTTGCATCGCGCGCTTGAGCAGACGTGGGTGTTGGTTGAGCGGTCCAATAAAATGGTGGAGGAGGCGAAGCTGTGGGAGCTTGCGAAACAGGATGCCGAAAAAGCGAACAAAGTATTTTCAGAGCTCGCACAGAATCTTTCCTCCGTTGCATACATGCTTGCGCCGTTCCTTCCGGAAACTGCGGAGAAAGTTGCACATGCGATCGGTACGGATATCGCCGGACTTTCCGGTGATGCCGATATCACGGTGCGTTTTCAGAAGCCGGAACAACCGTTGTTTCCCAGATTGAATCATGAAGCAGGAATTAGGAATAATGAATGAAAAGAATTCCTAATTCCTAATTCTTTATTCATGTTATTCGATTCCCATACGCATGTTAATTTCAAAGATTTTGATGAAGACCGCGATGCGGTTATTTTGCGGTGTCTTGCCGATGATGTTTGGATGATCAATGTCGGCAGTGATGCGGTAAATTCGCAAAAGGCGATAGACATCGCACATCAGTACGAAAAAGGTGTGTATGCATCGGTCGGTATTCACCCGAATGATTCGGATGATGCTGATTTTTCTGCGATAGAAAATATGGCGAAAGATGACAAGGTTGTGGCGATAGGGGAGACGGGGCTTGACTACTATTGTAGTCAAGCGAGTGAAAAGTTAAAAGGAGAAAGTGTAAAGAAAGAGCAAAAAGAACTTTTTATGAAGCATATTGAACTATCGCAAAAAGTTAAAAAGCCACTCATTATTCACTGTAGGGACGCGCACCATGATTTAATTTCTATTCTTAATTCTTACTCCAAAATTCCTAATTCTGCTTGCGGGGTTATGCATTTTTTCTGCGGGACCGCGGAAGAAGCGCTCGCATATTGTAACCTTGGTTTTTATATATCATTTTCCGGCGTAGTCACGTTCGCGCGGGATTACGATGAGGCGGTGCGCGCAGTACCGCT
>MEYI01000006.1:23526-24204 GCA_001773975.1 Candidatus Azambacteria bacterium RBG_16_47_10 | reverse complement strand
GATGCGCCGTTCGTGGCGCCCGTCCCGTTCCGTGGAAAAAGAAATGAGCCGCGCTATGTGGAATATGCGGCTCGCAAGGTTGCGGAGATCAAAGGATTGTCTTTTGAAGAGGTTGCGGAACAGACGACGCAGAATGCAAGGAAGTTGTTTAGAATCTGATGTGGAAGTGGTTGCTATTTTCGTAAAGAATTTTCATTCCATCGATTGTAAATTCTACGTTTGTTTGAATTGCTGTCCCGTGTCTTGAAGTAAAGTAGTTTACAAGACTTGTTTTGTTTTCCAGATCAACCGGAGCCCAACCAAAACCATGTTCCTTATGGCCGCATTCCGTTCCCCCAGTAATAAGTAATTGTGATCCGCCGGTACAAGAACCGCCGGGAGCTCCGGCACAATACGCTTCCACATTCTCTTGCAGTTTAATAAGCGCATTAATTGAAGAGCTTGGAAGATATGCAAGACTTGTGCATTGCGGCAATGATCCGCTTTCTAAGACTGCGTCGTTGAATTGTTTGCAAAGAGCACTTGGTCCGGTGGTTCCTCCTGAGGCGCTACTCCATATTTCCAATCCTTGGGATCTGAGTGTACTTGCATTCACGTTATTTGATGTGAAGTAGCCATCAATTTGAGCCATTGTTATAGGCTGGTTATTGCTTTTACACACCGTTCCTCCCAGGGGTG
>MEYI01000006.1:18633-23506 GCA_001773975.1 Candidatus Azambacteria bacterium RBG_16_47_10 | reverse complement strand
TTTGGTTTAGGGGGTAGAGCCGGTATACACGTGATCTGCTGCCAAGGGACGGGAACCCCTCCCACCGTCACGATGTTTGACGATCCGACGAAGAAAAGGAGAAATTCACTGATGAATATCCATGCGCCGAACACGATAAGGAGGCCGATGACGCCGTTGCGGATCGCGCTTATCCCTTCTTGGCGCAGACCCGGCTTTGCGCCCGACATAAGTATTTTAAACCCTCCCCAGGAGAATGCGAGCACGGCAATAAGGGGCGCCACTGTCGTTATCAGTTTATTAGTGATGTTTTTTGTAAGTGAAAAAAGATCGCAGAGGGTGCATGCTCCTTCGATCTGCGGCGTAGCCGGATTATCCTGCGAAGAGAGGCCGCACGGGACAAGACCAAGACCTGCCGCAAATACGAACAGCGGCGCAATTATTGCCAGCGTTAATACCCCTACCAGTAAAAATCTCATTTTTTTATTCATTGTTTTTATTATACTTCTTCGGTCTATAAAATGCCAACCAGAAAGTTAAAAGGAGAAAGTTAAAAGGAGAAAGTTAATTCCCAGCGGGGTTGATTTTCGGCTCGGAATTTGGTATCATGGAAGCCATGCAAATTACCTGGTATGGGCAAGCGTGTTTTAAGATAACGAGCGGAGATACGACGATCGTATTAAGTCCGTTCGGGAAGGGATTGGGGCTTAATCCGCCGAGAGGAAAGGCGGACGTTGTTTTGCTTTCGGGCAATGACGTTGGGAAGGAAGATATAGCATACGCTGATGCCGCTGTAGTAATAGAAGGCGAGGGGGAATATGAGGTGCGAGGGATCCTGATAAACGGATACACCTTTTTTCACACGCACAAGGAAAGCGGAGCGATCAGGAAATCGACCGTGTACACACTGATCGTAGATGATGTGGCTGTGTGTCATTTGGATAATGCAACGCATGAACACGTTGACGAGATACTCGAAAAGATCGGCGCGGTGGATGTTTTACTGGTGCCGATCGGCGGCACGCATATGGCAGGGAAGGAAGAGGTCCATATGCTCGGCGCCGAAAAGGCGGTTGCGCTGATCAGCGAGATCGAGCCGCGGATCGTTATCCCGATGTATTATAAAGTTCCCGGTCTTTCCATGGACCTCGAAGGATTGCCGGTATTTTTAAAAGCAATGGGCGGGGTGCATGCGGAGCCGCAAGATAAGCTGACCATAAAGAGAAAGGATCTTCCTCAAGATGAAACAAAAGTGATCACGCTCTCAATTGGGTAATAACGGTACATACTATGTCATTAGCGCAATTTATTCAGGAGTTGAAATATAAGCCGGAGCCGGTAAAACGGAAGATTTTTATCGTTTCCATGGTCGTTTTTTTTCTTGTTATGGCTATGGTGTATGTTTTTTCCATCAGGAATTCGATCGCGTATTCGCTGAATGAAAGCGCATCGCACACCGAGGGACTCCCCGGAGAATTCCAACTCCCGGGTATTAAAGAAAGTCTTATGGCGAACGTGAAGGATATCATGCAAGGCATAAACGGAATAGGAAAATAATCATATGGCAGAAGAACGTCCTACATTTGCATTGGGAAATGTCGAGCCGCGAGAGATCGTGGAAGAGATGAAAGAATCGTTTTTGGGCTATGCGATGTCTGTTATCGTGTCGCGTGCGCTTCCCGATGTGCGCGACGGCATGAAGCCGGTACATCGGCGCATTTTGTACGCGATGTCGGAATTGGGGTTGCGTCACACGGCGAAATATTTGAAATGTGCGCGCATCGTCGGCGATGTGCTCGGTAAATATCATCCGCATGGCGACATGGCGGTATATGATGCGTTGTCGCGCATGGCGCAGGATTTTTCGTTGCGGTATCCGCTCGTGAACGGGCAGGGGAACTTTGGCTCTATTGATGGGGATTCGCCTGCGGCGATGCGGTATACCGAAGCAAAAATGACCGCGCTCGCGGAAGAGCTGCTTGCTGACATCGAAAAAGAAACCGTTGATTTTGTCGAAAACTATGACGGCACGCGCACAGAGCCGCGTGTATTGCCGGCGCGCGTTCCGCAATTATTACTGAACGGACAGACCGGTATCGCAGTGGGCATGATGACATCGATTCCGCCGCATAATCTCGGGGAAGTGGTGGATGCAACCATGCATCTTATCGAAAACCCGAAAGCGGATATGGAGGCGCTCCTTACATTTGTGAAAGGACCGGATTTTCCGACCGGCGGTATTATTTATAATCACGAAGATATCGTTACCGCATACAGTACGGGCAAGGGGCCGATCACGACGCGAGGAAAGGCGGAGATCGTGGAAACAAAAAGCGGGCATCAGCAGATCATCATTTCGGAAATACCGTTTCAGGTGAATAAGTCCACCATGATTGAGAAAATGGCGGAATTGGTGAAAGAAAAGAAAGTTGAGGGTATTAAAGATATTCGTGATGAATCGGACAAGGACGGGTTGCGCGTGGTGATCGATATGAAGAACGACGCGTTCCCGCAAAAGGTGTTGAACAAGCTGTTCAAATTCACCGATCTGCAAAAGGTGTTTCATATAAACATGATCGCGCTGGTGGACGGAGGGTTGCAGCCGGCGGTGTTGTCGCTGAAGAGCATTCTTGAGCATTTTATCGCGCATCGCCGCGAGGTGGTGGAGCGGCGTACGCGGTATGATCTTGAACGCGCGAAAGATCGCGCGCATATCCTTGAAGGATTAAAAAAAGCGCTTGATCATATCGATCAGATCATCGCGACCATTAAAAAATCCGCGACGCGCGAAGAAGCGCATGCGGCGTTGATGAGTAAATTCGCGCTGACGGAGATCCAGGCGACCGCGATCTTGGAAATGAGATTACAAACGCTCGCCGGTCTCGAGCGTAAAAAAGTGGAAGATGAGCTTGAGGAGAAAAAGAAATTGATCGCATATCTGTCGGGGCTTTTGAAGGATCCGAAAAAGATCCTCACCGTGGTAAAAACCGAATTGCAGGAGATCAGAGACACCTATGTCGATGAACGGAGAACGAAAGTGATAAAAGGAAAGGTATCGGAATTTAAAGAAGAAGATCTTATCCCCGAAGAAGAGGCGATGATAGCGGTTTCATACAGCGGCTATATCAAGCGTGTGAACCCGGCAATGTACCGGACGCAGAAGCGAGGAGGCAAGGGCATTATCGGCATGGAGACAAAAGAAGAAGATGTCATTGAGCATCTGGTGTCGGTGAACACACATGAAACCATCCTTTTTTTCACTAATAAAGGAAAGGTGTTCCAAACCAAAGCATACGAAGTGCCGGAAGGGTCGCGCGTATCGAAAGGAAAGGCGATCGTGAATGTGCTTGATATCCAGCAGCAGGATACGGTGACCGCGCTGGTTCCCGTGAAAGAAGCGCTGGGAAAGAAGACGCGCACCGAGGGCATGGAGAATGTGCACTTAATCATGGTGACGAAAAATGGTATTATAAAAAAAGTGAAGGTATCCGAATTCATCACCGTGCGCCGTACCGGCACGCAGGCGATGTCACTGAAAGGATCGGACATGTTGAAATGGGTCCGGGTCTCCGGCGGCAATGATGAAATGGTGCTTCTTACCAAGAGCGGCAAAGCGATCCGATTTTATGAAAAAGATGTCCGCGCCATGGGGCGTGCCGCAGCGGGTGTCCGCGCCATCACCTTAAAAGGCGGGGATGAAGTGGTGGGAGCCGATGTTATTCCGGCGGGAAAAATAAAAGAAGTGGAATTATTGGTCATATCGGAAAACGGATTCGGGAAACGCACATCGCTAGATGAATACCGCGCGCAAAGCCGGGGCGGCCAAGGAGTAAAGACATATAATGTTGCAGATAAAACAGGAAAGCTGATTGCGTCATTGCTTATTACGCCGCAAGAAGAAGATCTGATCGCAATTTCAAAAAAGGGACAGGTGATCCGCACGCCGCTTTCTTCCATACCGACGCTTTCGCGCGCGACACAGGGGGTTCGTATCATGCGGCTTGCGGCGGGGGATACGGTGGCATCTATCGTGTGTATTTAATAGGACTTACGCACATGGCGAACTTCTTTGTTACACTCCGGAAAAAAACGCTCACCGTATAGTACTACATACGTCTCGCATTATTTTCCTCGTGCGCCTCGAATTTCATCCATGTGCGTAAGCCCTATTTAAATTAAAATGAATTTTATGGATAACGCGGCGGTTAAACAAGAAAATAACAGGTTTTTAAGTCCCCGGCGCATTATTGAGCAAGCGGGTATTCGCATCGGTTCGGTGGTTGCCGATTTCGGGTGCGGGCAAGGGGATTTTGTTCTTGCTGTGGCACGGATCGTCGGGTCGGAAGGAAAAGTATGTGCGATAGACATTCAGGATTCCGCACTCAGTTCGACACGATCGAAAACGCGCATCGAAGGGATATTGAATGTCGACCTTAAAAAAGCGAATGTGGAGGTATATGGATCGACCGGGCTTGCCGATGCATCACAGGATGTGGTGCTTTTGACTAATCTGTTGTTTCAAACGGAGAAAAAAGAAGATGTGATAAAGGAAACCGCGCGCGTAATGAAGCAAGGAGGTATCGCGGTGTTCACCGATTGGAAAAAAGGGGTGCCACTGGGCCCGTCGCATCCGTTGCGCACTGAGCGCGAGGAAGTTGAGCGGCTCATGGCGAAAGGGGGATTCGTGTTTCAAAAAGACATTGATGCGGGCATGTTCCATTTCGGCATGGTATTTACGAAGAAAGCATAGAGTTTTTTAGGAGTACAGAATTCGAACAAAATCCATTGAGAAACGAAAAAATGAGATGATTTCGCGAAACGACGACGCAGGAGTAGTATATACTACTTCAAGGAGGAGTGACAAAGAAATCAGCCATTTTTTCGTTTCCCAAAG
>MEYI01000006.1:15251-18586 GCA_001773975.1 Candidatus Azambacteria bacterium RBG_16_47_10 | reverse complement strand
AAACTATCACTTCCTCCTCGCGCCTTGAATCTTGCTCGAATTCGCTCCGCTCAATTGATTTGGTTCGAATCCTGTACTCCCATGCAGGGCTACATAAAAATAGTCCTCCGGTAATGATGAAGCACCTCTTATTTTTTATAAGACACATATTGGGCGCTATTGAAGAAATCCCTCTTAGATGGGGTTTTATTATTGTTATAGCAGAAGTAATAGTTGCATTACGTATTTTTCTGGAGATCACCATGAGCACTGTTTTTCATGATGTCATCTCTTTACCCGTAACGGTCATATTTTTCAATACATGGTTTCTTTCCCTTTTTTTCTTTCTGGTGATATGTCTTTCGATCGCGAGTAGGATACCTTTAATAAAAGTTGCGAAAGTATTGATATGCGGACTCCCTATCATTCTCATTCCTCCTATAGGACTTATGCTGGGGGTTTCAGATAAATTTACTTTTCTTGTCGGGACATGGAAGGAAATTTTATATGACGCAGTGACCTTCACGATGTTTCATGAACATTTCGGGTTTTTCTTCGCCATAGAAATAATCATTTTTTTGCTGGGCGCATTCTTTTTTTTAATTTCCCATACATCATGGTCCCGATCGATACTGGGAGTGTTTGCCGCATATGGCACACTTATTTTTTTTGGTACTCAACCGGTTTTCTTTGAGAAAATTTTTGCAAATAATTTTTTCGGCTTTTCTCACGATCAGCAATTCGCGCTTCTCAATACAATTCTTTTATTGGTTTCTTTTATTTTTATTTTTTTATATAAACAGGCGGGACTAATGCGAAGCATGTTTTTTCGTTTCCGTTCCGGAAGGATCCTGTTTTTTCTCGCGCTCTGTGTCGCGATGATCATGGGGGCGCTGGAATCGGATCATTTTTATCTCTTTAATTTTATTATCGGGCTTTTGCTTTTTTGTCTTTTTGTTGCGCACACTCTGTTGGTCAATGACATGGCGGATATTGCCATTGATAGAATAAGTAATCCTTTACGGCCCTACTCGAGCGGAATCCTGAAAAAAAACGATATGTATTTTCTCAATGCGGCAACGCTTATCGGCTTGGGCGTTCTCTTGTTTATTATTGGGTCAATTCCTCTGTATATCATCACGATGATGAATATCGCGGCGAGCACATTGTATAGCCCTTTTCGATTTCGGAAGAACCCATTTTCATTTCTTTTACCCGCACTGGGGTGGAGCACGGCGGTATTCTATGGTTTTTTTGCGCAAAACCCATTTCCCACATCCATTCCTTTCTCCGTGCTTGTCCTGTATATGTCATTATTTCTTTTATTTTGTTTTTTTATTCCCATAAAAGACATGAAGGACATTGTGGGGGACACGAAAGAGGGAGTAAAAAATTACATGACGATATTCGGCTATAGGGAAGGAAGGGCTGTTACTGCGGCAAGCGCATCTCTTTCTTTTCCCGCCTTCTCATTCATGATCGGTAATTCTTTATTGTTTATGCTCTCGATCATTTTTTCCGCATGTACACTATTTTTCGTTATGCGCTATGAACGGTTCGGGGAGCGCCCTTTATTTTTTCTGCTTCTTTTCTTTCTTCTGACAGCTATCTTTGTGGTATAATATTCTAGTACTGCGAGGAGGGGGTTGTGCGGGTAGTGGTGCGATAGGTACTATTTCATATGGGAAATATCAAATACATCATCGGCGGGGCATTTGGTATCATCGCGATCGTGGTGATACTGATGTTTGTCGGCGTCATTCCCGGGCTTCGTGTGCTCGATAAAGCAACCATTTCAAAAACAAATCTTCTCGTTTGGGATGTGGAGGATGATAAAGGCGCATATGAGGCGCTCATCGCATCATTCCAGCAGAAAAATCCGGGGGCAAAGATCACCTATGTGCGGAAAGCGAAAGATACCTATGAACAGGATCTTTTGCGCGCATTTGCGGTGGGAGAGGGTCCGGATATCTTTTCGATCCATCATACGACAGCGATAAAATATAGCGATCTTTTGTCTCCTGCGCCGGCAGAGATCTTTCCAGCCACCGATTTCCGCAGTTCGTTCGTGGACGTGGTGCAAAAGGATTTTCTTTTTAACGACAATGTGTTTGCGGCGCCGTTGTATGTGGACACGCTCGCGCTGTATTATAATACCGACTTGTTTAACAGCGCGGGAATCGTATTTCCGCCGACAACATGGAATGAATTTGAAAAAGATTCGCGCCTACTCACTCAACGGCGGCAGTCGGGTGATATCATTATTTCCGGTGCCGCGCTCGGAGGAGGGAAGAATGTCGTTTCGGCAAGCGATATCCTCGCGATGTTCATGGTGCAAAACGGAGCGATCATGATCAATGAAACGGGGAAGATAAATTTACGCATGGGCGGGGGGCAGTCGGGATCGGTTGAAAAGGCGATAGAATTTTATACGTCGTTCGCGCGGCAGGCAAGTCCTAATTACAGCTGGTCGGGAAGCGCAGCGGAAAATTCGGAAGATATGTTTGCGCAGGGAAAGGTTGCCATGATGATCGGGTATGCATCGGCGCGAGATCGTATCATGAAAAAATCTCCGCGGTTGCGATTTTCTATCGCCGCATTGCCGCAGCCGGTAAACATGGTGATAAAGAAAAATTATGCCGATTATCGGGGATTTTCAGTATATAAGAATTCGCCGAGCAAAGATGCCGCATGGCAATTCATACAATTTTTGACGCTTCCTGAAAATCAGAAATATTTTGCTTCGGTCATGCAAACGGCGGGGAGCAGAAAAAGCGTGATCGCTGAACAACAACAAGAACCAATCGTGAAGGTGTTTGCCGATCAGGCGTTGTCGGCGACATCGTGGCTTCAGCTTGATCACGATGTGATCCGCGATGTGTTTGTCGAGATGATCGAGGCACAGATATCGGGCGATCAGTCGGTCAAACAGACCATTGAGAACGGAGAACGGAAAATAAATGCATTAATGAAGACATTATAGTATGCGAAACGGGTTATATCATGGTTTGCGTGCAGGGGTTTTTATGACGGTTTTGGTCATCGTGCTTTTTAGCGCTTCTTACTCCGCGTATGCGTATTTGGCTCCGCAGGATTGTGAGGGGCCGTATCCGCTCGGACAAAAATTCGACACAGCTACTGATATTACTCCGAAGATTAATCAATTTTGGTGTTCATCAAGCACCCCGGTACCGACCGCAGATAATAAATATCGGTGTGAGGAGACGACCGCAAACGAGCTTTTATGTAAACACTACCTCAATCCGGCAACCGATTTTTATACATGCACATACTTCGGACTAAATCCGCGCATCGGATCAAGTTATTATTCCGGTGTTCTTTTTGATAATTGTACG
>MEYI01000006.1:14888-15238 GCA_001773975.1 Candidatus Azambacteria bacterium RBG_16_47_10 | reverse complement strand
CGCCGAACGTTTCACTTGGTGCCGCGCCGTCTACCATCACCGCGGGAGATTCGACAACACTTTCGTGGACCGTTGCAAATGCGACATCCTGTACATCGTCATGGGCGGGCTCGATAGCGGCAACATCCGGTTCCCAGTCGGTCACTCCTCCCTCGACAACGACATACTCTCTTACGTGTACCGGTCCGGGGGGGACGACCGGTCCGGTATCAACAACGGTCACGGTCAATCCGCCGCCCGACACCACGGCGCCGACTGATCCGACAGGGCTTTCTGCATCCGCCGCATCAACAAGCCAGATCAATCTTCTGTGGACTGGATCGACCGATTCAGGCGGTTCGGGATTAGCG
>MEYI01000006.1:14792-14864 GCA_001773975.1 Candidatus Azambacteria bacterium RBG_16_47_10 | reverse complement strand
GGCTCCGGATGTACCGGTTTTGTACAAGTTGCATTATCTTCAACGACAAGCTACAGCGACACCGGACTTGCG
>MEYI01000006.1:0-14773 GCA_001773975.1 Candidatus Azambacteria bacterium RBG_16_47_10 | reverse complement strand
ACCGCATGCGCGCGTATGACAATGCAGGAAATAACAGCGGGTATTCTAATACGGCAAGCGCGACCACGTGGACGCCGCCCGATACCACGCCCCCGACCGCACCGTTTCTTTCCGGCACCCCATTCTCATCTATGCAGATCGATCTTTCGTGGACCGCATCTACCGATAGTTCGGGAATTTCCGATTATCGGGTGTATCGGGATAGTGCGCTCATTGTGACACTTGGTGCATCTTCACTTTCGTACTCTGATGTCGGGCTTATGCCTGCAACTTCGTATAGTTATTTTGTCGTTGCACGAGATACCGTGGGAAATCCGGCGAATTCAAATACTGTTTCAGTGCTCACGCCGCCGTTACCCGATACCACAGCACCGACATTCACATTCACATCGCCGGCAGCAACGCTTTCGTCCGGCACGACAAGCGCATTGCTTGCGGGAACGACCAATGAAATAGCAACGTGCCGATACAGCACGACTGCAGGGTTGGCATTTACATCCATGACATTGTTTTCGGCAACAGGGGGACTTAATCATTCGCAGTCTATTACCGGGCTTACGGACGGGTCATTATATACGTACTATGTGAAATGCAGGGATTCATCGGCAAATACCAATGCCGCCGATTTCTCATATATGTTTCAAGTGTCATCTCCCGCGCCGGATATGACCCCGCCAGTGATCTCGGGCGGAACTCCGACAGGCATTTTAGCGGCGGGGACCACAAGCGCAATCATGGGTGTTATAACGAACGAGAATGCGTATTGCCGGTACAATCAGGGGAGTGATAGTACATACAGTGCCATGACCAATGCGTTTTCACTAACGGGCGCAACAACCCACTCTATTTCTTTGACCGGTCTTACAAACGGCACTTCGTATGTTTATTTTGTGCGGTGCCAGGATAATCCCGCCGGAAATGAGAACACCGCCGGGTACGCCATCACTTTTTCCGTTGCGACGCCCGCGAATATAAATCCCGTTGCGCTGATCGTCGTATTGCCCGCAACATCGGGAGTTGCGCCGTTTGCGGTATCTGCCGATGGGAGCGGAAGTTACGATATGGATGGGACTATCACGCAATATATTTGGACATGGGGGGACGGGTCTCCCGATACGCTGGGGACCGCGACGGCATCGCATACCTATATAGGTGCGGGAACATACACCATCACATTGCGTGTCATCGATAATCAAGGGGGGTCGGGAACAACGACTCAATCGATCACCGTTTCCGCCGCCATAGCACTACCTCCTCCACCTCCACCGGTCGCGTTTTGCGTGGCGCAATGCACAACGGATGCCGATTGTGCTCCGAATGTATGCAGTGCAAGTGGTATATGTGTGGCGCCGGGAAGCATCGGCGGGGGGCCGATCCGCTCCAATGGTTATCTTGCTCTGACAACGGGAGCCATGAGTCAGCCGACGACCGCTGTTTTTCCCTCCACGACCAAATCAGTGATCATGAGCATGGAAACGGACGTGAATGCCGAGTGTCAATATACGACGTTCGTAAATACGCCCTATGGCGGGAGCACGATGCAAACATTTTCAAGTACGGGATCGACGAAGCATGCGGTAATCCTTACCGGTATCACCGGTACACTTACGACAACGACCACAACAACACCAAAGACGTATGATTATTTCGTGCGATGCAAAGACTCAAGCGCAGGAGATGTGAATACATCTGATTACCCGATCAGTTTTATCATCAGCGGCGCGACGGTCGTGTCGGGACCGAATCCATACACATGTCTTATCAACAAAAATTTTGTCCAAAACAATATTCCATATATATTTGATGTGTGCATTCCGAAATAATGAATAAAGAATTAGGAATAATGAATAAGGCAGCAAAGATATTTACACTGATGGGTGTCGTTCTTTTTGTCGCGGGTGCGGCAGCGAGTGTTGCGCCTTCGCTTGCATATGCGCAAACTATTCCCACCACCTGTCCTAATTTCGGCCTGGAACGAACAACCGTTTATGATCTTCAGGACGAGGCGTATGCATACGGATATGGGGTCGCCGCCGATGGAACGCAAAATACATATGCGGTCGGCGAGCAGTATTCTCCGGCAACAGGGCTGGATGCATTCGTTATTAAATATGATCAAAACGGATCTGTGGCATGGAGAGATGTCTATGATGCGGTGGCGAGCGGCGTGAGTGGGAACGAGTCCGCATATGGCGTTGCGGTCGCCGCAGACGGCAGTGTGTATGTTGCCGGGAGGAAACAGGATTCATTGTCGCTCAACAGTGATATTTTTGTGCGTAAATATACTAATGCGGGTACGCTCCAATGGACGCAAACATATGATTATGGAAATGCCGATATCGCGCGCGCGGCGGCGGTCGACGGAGCGGGGAATGTGTATGCCGCCGGGTATCGGCAGAATGTGGATGGAAATGTCGATATGGTGGTGTTGTCGTATGATCCTTCCGGGAATATGCGTGGCGGATTTCCCGTTTGGTATGGAGGAGCGAATAACGAGTCCGCATATGGTATTGCACTATCGGGGAGCGATATATATGTGACAGGGTATGAACAACCAGCCGCAAATAATACCGATATGTTCCTGCGGAAATATACGACCGCCGGGGCGCTGGCATGGGCGCAGACATATAATTCCACCGGCAATCAAAGTGATATCGGATACGGGGTAGGTATTGATGGGGTCGGTAATGTGTTCGTGACGGGATATCATGATACAAAAGGAGGGGATTCGTTTCTCAGAAAATATAGCGCGACGGGATCGTTGCTTTGGGCGGAGTCATACAATTCGGGCGGTGATCAGAACGATGTCGGAAGGGGGGTGGTAGCGGGAAACTCGGGGCGGATATTTTTCGCCGGGCGCCAACAAACGAATAATGAGGATGCGTTCCTTAATGAATACTACACGGAAAAGAACGTGCCCATTCTTCCCGCTTCAAATCCACCACCCGGCACCGAAGATTGGACCAGCACCCAAAATGTTCATTGCGAGGATAATGGAAATGCTCCGGAGGGATGGGAACCGGGATATACGCTTACGAGAACGGCGTGCGATACGGGATTTCATACATATATGAATCTTCCCATTGAGTCCTGCACGGCGACATCAAGTGGAACTCATTGCTGGTATGCTGGCTGGAGTAGCAGTCTTACATGTGAGCCTTATACCACAACCACCACATGTTATGCTACGCTTATTGAATCGGGATTTTTCACCGCAGTGACCTCTCCCGCTCTTATTTACCGCGGTGAGCAAGGCGGCGCCCCGGAGTACAGTGAAATGGCGTATGGCATTGCGGCGACGCCTTCCGGCATTCCCGCGTATGCTACCACCGCAAATGATGTGTATGTTGTCGGCTATGAAGCGGACAATGGTGGCGCCATGTTTTTAAATAAATATAGTTGTAGCGCCGCATCATCTCCCACATTCGGCGCAAGTACGCTCGCAAATTTTTATGTGACCCCGCAAACGGGTACGGCGCCGCTCACCGTGAAAGCGGATGCGCGGGCGACCGCGGGAAACATTGTTCGATACGAATGGGATTGGAATTACAACGGAACGTCGTTTGTTCCAAGCGGCGACAGAGATGCTGTTGTTACGCATACCTACGCCAGTGACGGAAGTTTTGTCGTCGCGTTGCGGGTAACTGACACGAAAAGCGTTACCGACATCGCGACAGTGCCCGTGACGGTCAGCCCAAATACCGCGCCCATCGCAGCATTTGAGACGTGCGATCTTAACAATGCAGGGTGTATCGCTTCAACAAGCGGGATATCGTTTGATGGTGTTTTACCTTTACGGGTGAATGTAAATGGTGCGCCAAGCAGCGACCCCGATCCGAGCGGCTCCATTGTTTCTTTTTCTTGGAATTGGGGGGATGGAACGGTGAGAGGATCGGGAGAAAAAACAACGCATACGTATTCAGCGGAGGGGACATACACGATCACGCTGACAGTGACGGACAACGGCGGGCTTACGAATACGGTTGCCGCGACGCAAGACATCACGGTGACGACACAGTATGTATGCGCTCCCGCGTGTTCCGGCACTACGCCGGTGTGCGGGCCGGGCCTCACGGCAGGGGCGACGCAATGTTATGCGTGTCTTGCCGATAATGATTGTGGTACGGGATATCAATGTCTCGGGGTGTCGTGTACGCAGGGAACGCAGTGTTCCGATGGAACGATGTGTCCCTTGGATGGAAAATGTCCCGAATCAGTTTCTTGTAATCCGCTTGCCACGGGAGCAACATGTCCGGATGGATCCGCGTGTCCCGCAAACGGAGTGTGTCCCGCTATAAAATATTCGTGCGCACTTTCTTCGAGTGCGGTGGATGCCCAATGCTATGTGGAGGAATTTGGCGGATGTCTGATCGACTCCGATTGCAGGGCGGGTATTACAGGAGGTGTATGTATTGGGTCACCCGGCGTATGCCGGTATGCAAAATGTCTGAATACGACCGATTTTGCATGCACGAATGACAACGATTGCGTGAACGGTGACGGTACATGCAATGCGGGCGTGTGTAATTATGTCTATGACTGCGCATATGGCCCCGGCATGGGTGGAGGGGCGAGCGGATTGTATGCAACAACTACTGCTGATGCGATGCCGAAAATGCCGCAAGGCGTTCAGCCGGATGGCCAGGCGTGTACGAAGCCGACACCGGATGCCCCAAACAATTGCGAGGGCATCAACGGATGTTTGTATTACAACTACAATTCCAATGGAACTCCGATCACGAATTCCAATAACAGCGTCGCCAACTGCATAAATACGTTTGAGGGCGGTACGGGATGTTTGTATTATCAAGCGTACGATGGGGTAACACAAACCGAAAAAACGAATTGTCTGCCGCGCTACGCCGAGAATATAAAAAAATCTCCGCAGGCGGGTATTCCCGATGGGTGTTTTGTCATGGACAAAGGCAAGGCGGGGAAAGAATATGATTGTTCAGCCGTTGACGGATGTTATTACTATCTCGACGGGCGGGTAGATTGCCGGTATGTGAATGTGACCGATGAAGCGTGTGCGACGAGCGCGACATGCACCACGCAATCTCTCGCGACCGGCGCATGTAATGCGAGCGGGTTGTGCGAATACAGAGGGAGTGGGTGTATCTATGAGCCCAATCCAAAAGGCGCGATATCGTGTCCGGGAGCAAGCAAGGCGGCGACCGGCGGAGATAATTTCGTGCAATGTCTTTTGAATAAGGATGCAGGACTTCCCGGGTTCTTGCTCGGCGCGGGAGGCGCGGGACTTTCCGCATGTGTGACGAACGCCGATTGTCCGTTTGGCGATATCTGTGTGGACGGCACGTGTTATCCGCAATGCCAAGCGAATGTCGATTGCGCGACAGGGGAGCAGTGTACAACCACATGCAGTACATCGCTGGATTGTTCAGGAAGTCTCGTGTGCAGTGGGGGCATCTGTATTCCTCCGACCCCATGTACGTCCGGAACCATATGTCCGACCGGGGTATTGTGCCCGCTGAGCGGCATCTGCCCGTTACCGACCCCATGTACGTCCGGAACCATATGTCCGACCGGGGTATTGTGCCCGCTGAGCGGCATCTGCCCTGTGGTGCCCGCATGTACGGGCGCGATCCCAACAGGCACTTTGCCTTCGGGAACAACATCGACGAATATCGGGCTCACCACGAACCAAAGCGCGATCTGTGCGTGGTCGCTGGTGTCGACCGATCCGTATTCCGCCATGACAGCATTCGGTTCGGTTGCCGACACCCTTCACTCAACGCTGGTGTCCGGCCTTTTTTCCGGAACCAATACATATTTTGTGCGCTGTCAGGAATCCATAACCGGCACGGTCACCGATATGTGTCAGATCGCGTTTGATGTGGGGACACCCTGCACCTCAAGTGCGATGTGCCCGACAGGGTATATGTGTGTCGCCGGAATGTGCCAGCCGCCGGTATGTTCCGGCGCAACGCCGACCGGTGCGCTTGCTTCCGGCACCACTACTGCAACAGTCGGCATGACCACCGATGTTGATTCATATTGCCGTTATTCCACAAACAGCGCAGAGGTGTATGCGTCAATGACCTCATTTTCCACGACCGGCGGCACAAATCACTCCGCATCGGTCTTTGGGCTTGTGACCGGAAACAATACGCAGTATGTGCGGTGCCAGGATGTAAGTACCAGTGCGGAGAAATTCTGCCAGATCCCGTTTTCGGTCGGCGTGTGCAGCAGTGAATTCAAATGCGATACGGGACTCATGTGTATTCCCAATACCGGCACCGGTGTGTGTTCAACAATACTATCATGTACTCCCGGAACATTATGTCCCACCGGTGTAGTGTGTCCTGTTGACGGCATTTGTCCTCTTCCACCGGCATGTATCGGGCCGGGATGCACAGCGCTCTGTCCTTGGGGAACATCTTATTACGCCGTTACCGGAACGTGTGAAAGCTGTACGACCATGTCGACGCTCCCCGGGTGCGAAGGATGGAAGACTTGGTGCGATGAGAATCCCACAAGCCCTCCCTGTGTTTCCTCTGGCTGTACCGGGCCGGGATGCGGGATTCTTCTCACCGGAGCTACATCATGTAACACACTCGGGTATACATTCACTAATACGGCGGTGACAGCATCGGGTAATTGCGACCTTGTTGCCATCATCCTCGCACTGTTATCATGGATAGCGTGGATCATCGCGCTCCTTGCGGTGTTATCAGGTCTTCGTGCGGGGTATCTGTACATTACCGCGATGGGGAATGAGCAAAATCTTATCCTCGCCAAACGCTATCTTATTTACACCACGATCGGTATCGCGGTGTCGGTGCTGACATTCAGCATCGTTGCGATCACGCGGGCGATATTAAATATTTGATATATGAATCAGGAATCAGGAATCAGGAATCAGGAATGGACAAAAACGCTTGGCGCGATGTGTTTTGTTGCTGTTGTCGCGCTAGCGCTTCTTTTTGTCGTTCCGCTTCCCGCGTTCGCGCAAACATGTCCATGTGATAATTCCGTATTTCCCAATGCATGTCCCACCTGCCCTTCCGACGCCCAGTTTTGTATTGATACGGCATGCTCTTCTGTCGGCCCTGTCATTGTCGGATCAACAACAACCATAACGTTCGCCGCCCCAACATCCACCACGACATTTTCCGGTTTTTTGTGCAATGTCATCGGTTTTATCAATAAAGACATTCTTCCTCCCATTGCGGTATTTATGACGCTACTCGCCGGGTTTTTCTTTATGTTATCCGGACAAGACCCGCAAAAAGCGACGTTGGCCCGGCGGATAGTATTGTATACCGTCATCGGGGTACTCCTGTTTCTTATTGCGCCCGGCATCGTGGCGCTGATCGCTGATATATTGGGGGCTACCGGCGCATTCGCCCCGATATCATGCAGTATGACTATGACCGCGGAGTCCGTGACAAAAACACTTATTAATCTGGTAAATTGGTTTGCCTGGCTTATCGCGGTCGCTTCGGTGGCGATGGGCTTGTACGCGGGTTTTTTGTATCTCACTTCTCGCGGCGATCCGCGGAAAACCCAAGAAGCGGCGAAAACGCTTTCATATACGATCATCGGCATCGCGGTTTCCGTACTCGCATTCAGTATTATTTCGATCGTGAAAGCATTCATAGGGTAGGGGGGTAGGGGATTAGCTTTTAGCTTATAGGGTGCTAGCTTTTAGGAATGAGGAATCAGGAACTAAAAGCTATAAGCTAACCCCCTAAAACCTAACCCCTAACCCCTGCCCCTGTGGATAGACGGTTCCCCCCCAGTTTGGTATCATATATACAAAGGTCGAAGCATATCTAACACACACAATATACACTATATTTATGAAAAAATTCTTCTCATTGATGTTGGTGCTCGCATTCGCATTTTCTTTCGCTAGCATCGCATTTGCACAGATCCCCGGTCAGGCAATCATCCCGGGCGGAACAACCGCTGATACACTTGGTACTTCAGGAAGCATCACCACAACCGGCGATCTCGTCACAAAGATCATGGATTTGATCAACTGGGTGGCGTGGTTCGTGGGCTTGGTAGCGGTATTGATGGGTCTTTATGCAGGCATCTTGTTCATCACCGCGGCAGGCAATGCCGAGTCAGTGACCAAGGCACGCAGCATCTTGCTCTTCTCAATCGTGGGTATCGCAGTTGCCGTTATGGCATTCAGCTTGGTCTCCATTTCAAAGGCGATCTTCGTCCTTTAATCCTGATTCTGGCTGTATTTACTCCCGCCCTTCGACAAGCTCGAGGGCGGGAGTTTTGTTTACCCGTCCGTAGCTTTAGCGAAGGAGGGTTATTGTGTGCCTCGTACATCAGCTTCGACCGACTTTGCCACGGCAAAGTCGAAGAATTGGCATATCTATTGATTTTTTATGTTTTAGTCGAAGGTGTAGTACGGGGTGGGGATAGTGCCATTTACTGTACAGAACTAGCCTGGTATTATATAGGTAAAGGTCGAAGCATATCTAACACACACAATATACACTATATTTATGAAAAAATTCTTCTCATTGATGTTGGTGCTCGCATTCGCATTTTCTTTCACCAGCATTGCATTGGCACAGGCTCCTATTCAGGGAATCATCCCGGGCGGAACAACCGCTGACACACTTGGTACTTCAGGAAGCATCACCACAACCGGTGATCTCGTCACAAAGATCATGGATTTGATCAACTGGGTGGCGTGGTTCGTGGGTCTTGCTGCAGTAGTCATGGGCTTGTATGCAGGTATCTTGTTCATTACCGCAGCTGGTGATGCAACAAAGGTTACAACTGCACGCAACATCTTGCTCTACTCGATCGTGGGTATCGCGGTTGCAGTCCTCGCATTCAGCTTGGTTGCGATCTCGAAAGCGATCTTTACTCTCTAGCCTCGATTTTGACTGTACTAACCCCCGCCGCGTCAAACGCGGCGGGGGTTTTGTTTATCCGTCCGTATCCTTAGCGAAGGAGGGTTATTGTGTGGATAGCGCGATTGTTTTTCTAAAAAATAGTGATAGTATGGATATATATGAAAACAAAAAAATTATTTGCATTTTTAGCGGTTGCGGTATTAGTGATCTTGCCGATGATCGCGTTCGGGCAGACAATAGATCCAAAAAATAATCCGTTCGGATTTATCGATCCTGCTTCCGGAATTCCCATTGCCGGCACCCCGGTAACGGATCTCGGGGGGATAGTCATTAATCTGGTGAACTGGTTTGCGTGGTTCATCGCAGTGGCGTCTGTCGCGATGGGGTTGTATTCAGGACTTTTGTTTATTACTGCGCGAGGGGAAACAGCTCAGCTTTCAACGGCGCGGAAAACATTAACATACGCGATGATCGGTATCGCGGTCGCGGTGTTCTCATTCAGCATCATTACGGTTACGCAGATGTTTCTTCTCTAAGAAGAGGAGAGAAAAAGAAAACCCCTCATGCGATTGCCGCATGAGGGGTTTTTGTTACTGGTAGACCACGAACGAGATGCTCGCGGTATCTCCCATTCTGCCTACCCCGCTAAGGAACTGTTTGGGGTAGTTATAGTCGGCATGAAGAATTGCTTCATCGTTGCCGGTGTTTTGGAAAACGACGAATTCTCCGTCGCCCTTGATGTAATCTCTGGCGATAATGCCGCTTGAGTCGGTGAGCATGAACACCAGTTTATATGCCGGCATATCCGGGTGGGGGAGGTTTTCCCTATACCATGGGAGTGTCTCCTCACCCGGCGTGCTTCCCGTTACCGGCGCCGCGTCACCGGCGATGTTGAATGCACATCGGTTCCTATGAATCATAGGAGCCATGTTAATGTGCATGATCTTCACTTTCTCTCCCGGATTGATCGGAATGATATTGTGCAGAAAATCCGCGCAATTCGTTTCGATCTCCACATAGGATCCACCCCGAGAGATCTTTTTGAATGTTTCCGCCGCAACAAGCGGGCGAGTCGGCACAGAAGGATTTTTTACCAGATAGCCCTTCTGAACCTCATACACGGCGGGGGAGGAAGTATGCTGCTGATTATCCTTAGTGTCGGATAATGCCTTCTCTCTTCCTCCCTTGATGAAAACGATCGTCAAGGCGATAAGGAAGATCCAGAGAATCGTTTTGATGCGTTTCATCTTGCCTGAAAGCTGGACTACCAGAATCGCGGCAAGGACCAGTACGACCATGGGGACGAGGTCCGGGTCATTATAGAGCGGTAGTGCGGAAAGATATATTCCCACTGCCAGCTCCGCCCCGATGATTGCCATGATCCATTTGAAGATCTTGCGCCCCCTAGGGTCGGTGAGTATTACTGCATCGACGGCAAGGGAGATGCTGAGCGCCAGCGCAAAAGCGACGAACGGGATCAGTGCCAGTGCGGATGTGAGCTTTGTTCCTCCTCCAATCGCGCAGACATACGCAAGAAGGATCGGCCATCCTAAGACAAGGAAGTAAAGCGCTTTTATGGAAAAGTCGCTTACGTTCCATGTCGTGCGGAGAAACCTTTTGAGTTCCCCCCATGTTTTCAAGTACTGCTCTATCTCGTCTTCTTTTTTATGGTCTTCCATCGTTATCCTCCTTACAGTGTGAACAACAGGATCACGGGCACAACAAGCAGAGCTATCAACGCGATCGATCGCGCGAGGCTTTTTTTGCCGGCCAGCCGAACATACCAGTGTTTTTCCATTCCGTCGTTGAGCTCTTCCAATCTCTTACCGATGAAGCCATTGGTTTTACGCAGCGCCGTGAAGACGCCGAGCTTTTTGAGTAACTCCGTGACCTCCTTGATCACTTCTTCAGTGATCTCCGGAAGTCTCTTGATAGTCCTCATAATGTAATCATTATTCAGACCTTCAAGAGCGCTATAGAATTGTTTATCCTCCATGCGTCCGAGAATACTGAACGATTCCAGCCGAACGGCTTTTTCTTGAGGGGTATCGCTTAACGCGATATATAGTTTTCCAAGCAGAGTAACGATCTTGTTGTCGCCCTCCGGTTTTGCGTTGCATTCCATGAGCCGGCGCAACAGTGTTTCGGATGCGATCGCATCGTGCGCCGCGAGGTCCACCATGAGAAACGCCATGAGTTCCGCGCGGCCTTCGTCGGTAAGTTTTTTCTTTACTGCGGTCACTACGGCGGTGGCGCTTTCTTTTCTCAGGCTATGGAAATAAGATTCCACGCCGAGCGCCGCGCCGAATGCCACGACGAGCTCCCAGAATCTTTCAAGCAGACCGTGCTGGTTCATGAGACCCTCCTTTTTTCTTGGTTTGGTTGAAGAAAGCTATTGGTATTGATGCGCCGTTTTCATGTATAACCATGAAAACGAGATTACGCGGCACAGTTATCTTTTTAAACACCATGCCATATGTATCGGTGGGCTCGAGATCGATAAAGATCCGCTGTGTTCCCATACGCAAGACAGCGCCGGGAACAGGCTTATCTCCATCCATGACCCGAAGTGCAACTAAATACACTCCGGGATCCTTTTCTTTGTACCACGACTGGATCACGATGTTTTCTATCTTTCGTTGTATCTCCACCGTCACGGTGTTTGACCGGGAAGTTTCGTATACTGCTGTCACCGCATGTGTCCCGCCTTTTTTGAGTAGGTGAATATGATATGCTTCGCCATCTGTATCTGTTTGAGCGTCGCCGATGTGTTCATCTCCGCAGAAAAAGGAAACCGCTTTTTTTACCACTGGCCTCCCATTTTCTTTGACGGTCGCAATAAGTGACACCCATTTTCCTTTCCAGCTTTTTTCCTCCCTTTCCTTCCGTAAGGTGATTTCGATTTTCGGTGCCTGGGGTTGTCCGCCGCCCTTCTTGTTCTTCTTACCCATTTTTCTCCTCCGTATCCATCAATTTGGGTTATTGTGTTGTCAAAGATCTGACATTTCTTCCATTTCTTATCGTGCCGCGATTATACATCTTTTTTAAGGAAAAGTCAAGGATTTGCGTGGCGAGGAAAAGAGGTATTGCAAAGTGGAACAAATCTTGGTATAGTGCCCCCGTTGTTTTTATAATTCCTAGTGAGCCTATCGAAAAGTTATTTTCGAGATAGGCGAACGACGGAATTTCAAGGGACATCACTTATATTATGGAAGATATTAAAGGAAAAGCGTCCGGGGCGGCTTCTGCACCGGTCCAGAATCAAAAAGTAAAAACCCTCATGGATGAGGCGTTAAAAATCAGCTTTGCGAAGTTGCCAAAGGTGGGCGATGTGATCATGGGCACCGTGGCAAACAAAGAAAGCGCAACATTGTATGTTGATTTTGGCGCAATGGGCATGGGGATCGTATTCGGCAGAGAATTCCGCGAAGCAGGGGAGGTAATTAAGCGCATGCAATTGGGCGAGCAGATCTCCGCGAAGGTTGTTGATCTTGAAAACGACCGCGGATTCATCGAGCTTTCATTGAAAGAAGCGGGATACACGCTTGCATGGGATGATCTGATCAAGAAGCGAGATTCAGGAGAGATCTTCGAAGTGGAGATCCGGGAAGCGAACAAAGGCGGTTTGATGGCAGAGGTGAATAATGTCATAGCATTCATGCCGGTGTCGCAACTTGCGACAAAGCATTATCCTCGCGTGGACGGCGGCGATAAGGGAAAGATCCTCGCGGAACTTGCGAAATTTGTCGGTGAGAAATTCAAAGTGAAGATCCTCGATGTAAATCAGGAAGAAGAGAAGCTGATTATTTCTGAAAAAGAAGCGCAGGACGATGATCTGAAAAAAGTATTATCGGCATATACTGTTGGCGATATCATTGAAGGGGAAGTGTCCGGCATTGTGAACTTCGGCGTATTTGTGAAATTCGCCCCACCCGCAGTGGAAGGGGTGCATATCGGAGAGCTGGAAGGCCTCGCTCATATTTCTGAGCTCGACTGGCAGTTGATCGAAAACCCGGCGGATATGTTCACGGTCGGTGAAATGGTAAAGGCAAAGATCATCTCGCTTGATGGCGACAAGATCTCTCTTTCGATCAAGGCTTTGAAAAAAGACCCATGGGATGATGCGGAAACACGTTTCAAGAAAGGGGATGCGATCAAGGGCGCAGTAGCGAAGATCAACCCGTTTGGCGCATTCATCCGGCTTGATGGCGATATCCAGGGACTCTGCCATATTTCTGAATTCGGTTCCGACGAAAAGATGCGGAAAGCTCTTGAAACGGGAAAGACATACGATTTTTATGTGCAATCGGTATCGAGTAAAGACCACCGCATGGCACTTGGATTCGGCACCCCTGATCCGAAGAAACTTGTTGAAACAGAAAAGAAAGGCGAGGAAGAGAAATAGCGAAAAACCCCGGTGCATCTCACCGGGGTTTGTGTTTTTGGGGTGATATTTCCATCTTGTTTGTTTTAAAAAATGCGTGTACAATGGGAAAACGTGAAATTATGAAATCATTCGTAAAAAATCTCGTGTACGCCATCTTGGTTTTTGTCGTGCTCTCGGCACTTTTTTCGCTTATGCGCGCGCCAAAGGATGCTATTGAGACAGTGGCGCTTTCTCAGCTCGCGGCGCAGGTCAATGAGGGAATAGTGAAAGAGATAGCGGTGGAAAATAATGATCTGTCCATAACGCTTTCCGACGGGAAAAAAGAGTCTGCAAAAAAGGAGAATGAGGCGTCGTTGACCGAATCATTGAAAAACTACGGAGTTGATGCGGAGAAATTGCGCGCGGTGAATATTGCGATACAAGAGCCGTCCGGCGCATTATTCTGGATCGGCGCCCTCGCGCCGTTCTTGTTGCCATTCTTGTTGGTGGGCATATTGGTTTGGTTCATGTTCCGTCAGGCGCAAAAAGGTTCATTGCAGGCATTCTCATTCAGCAAGACAAAAGCGAAGATGGCAGGAACCGGCGAGCGGGTGACGTTTGCTGATGTCGCGGGGCTCAAGGAGGCGAAAGAAGAGCTTCATGAGATCATCGACTTTTTGAAGAATCCGAAAAAGTTTCTTGATATCGGTGCAAAGATCCCGCGCGGTGTTTTACTTATGGGTCCTCCGGGGACAGGAAAGACATTGCTTGCACGCGCGGTGGCAGGGGAGGCTGAGGTGCCGTTCTTCCATATTTCAGGTTCTGAATTTGTGGAGATGTTCGTCGGCGTCGGCGCATCACGCGTGCGTGATACATTTCAGACAGCAAAGAAAAACTCACCGGCAATTTTATTTATCGATGAGCTTGATGCGATCGGCCGTCACCGCGGCGCCGGACTTGGCGGGGGGCATGATGAACGGGAACAGACGCTCAATCAGATCTTGGTAGAAATGGACGGGTTTGAGCGTGAGACCAATGTTATCGTTATAGCGGCAACGAACCGTCCTGATATTTTGGATCCCGCGTTGTTGCGTCCGGGCCGTTTTGACCGGCGCGTGGTGCTTGATGAACCGGATATCAATGACCGCGAACAAATATTGCAGATCCATGCAAAAGGCAAGCCGCTTGAAAAAGATGTGAATATTCGATTGGTTGCAGAACGCACGCCAGGGTTTTCCGGCGCTGATCTTGCCAATGTGATGAACGAAGGCGCTATTTTGGCTGCACGGAAAAACAAGACCACGGTTGCGCAGGACGATCTTTTGGAATCGATCGAAAAAGTATTGCTCGGTCCGGAACGGAAGAGTCATCTGTTGTCGGTAAAAGAAAAAGAGATCACCGCATATCACGAAGCTGGACATGCGCTTGTCGCCGCATTGCTTCCCGGTGCTGATCCGGTGCATAAGGTGTCTATTATCTCGCGTGGGCGCGCAGGAGGGTATACGTTGAAATTACCGGCCGAGGACCGACATCTTCACACCAAAACCCAGTTTACCAG
>MEYI01000005.1:15316-17554 GCA_001773975.1 Candidatus Azambacteria bacterium RBG_16_47_10 | reverse complement strand
AAAAATATGAGCGGCGCGATGGATCCGACCATCGCGCACGCGATGAATTCTTTATGTAATTTAGAAAACGCAAACTCCTATCTCAATATTTTCTCCGGGAGCGCGACACTGCTTATTGAAGCAAGTCGAAGTTACCCGAATATACACCGGCTTGTCGGTTTTGATAATAATAAAAAAAATATTTCTTTAGCGATACAAAACATTAAGAAGGCGGGACTTATCACAAAGATACAGCTCAAGGAAAAAGATATCTGTGACAAGCCGGACCTCGGCACATTCGATGTTATTACTTCCGATTTGCCCTTCGGCATGTCCATAGCGAAAGACGAAGACTTGGAAAGCTTGTATCGGTGCTTTGTTGAATATTCCGAAAAAGCATTACACCGCGACGGCACACTGGCTGTATACACAAGCGCACATGAAGTATTAAAAAAGATTCTCTCAAGGTCGCAATTTACTATCGTTAAGACACTGGATCTTACATTCACCACATCGGTAAACGCATATCTTCGCCCAAAGATCTTCGTATGCAGGCTACCGTAGGATCAAGGATGCATTCATGAGCATAGTACTTACAGTGGGAGTTATTGGCGCGTTTTGCATAGTAGCCGCGGCGGCATATTTTTTTACGGTCACGCGCCTTTCTCTTGTTATCCAAGAGGCATTGCATAAACAAGATCCGTCCAATCACATCTACTGGATATACAAAAACAAGTTTCTCATATGGATCACGGATCGACAGCCGATCCTATCCGCACTTTTACTATGGAACTACCATCGGCTGGTTAACGATGTTGTGAACCGCCTCATTCTCATCGGCGAAGAAAAGAACGTTTTGCAGCTTTCATGCGCATTTGGAAATATTTCAGAAAAACTCGCGGAAAAATGCGTGGAACACGACGCACAGTTTGTCGTTGCAGATATTATCCCAAACGAACTTTCGCATACACAAAAGAAGCTTACGGATCGCGGCCTGATGAAAAACACTTCATTCATGCTGTGCGACGCAACTTCACTGCCGTATCCCGACGAATCGTTTGACCGTGTCGTGTCTTTTTTTCTGTTTCACGAACTTCCTTTAGAGAAAAAAAGAGAGGCTTTGAAAGAAAGTATGCGCGTGGTGAAACCGGGTGGAAAGATCATCGGTGCAGAATTTCACCGGCCTGATTCATGGCTTCTGCGGGTATCCGGAATTCTTTTCTTTGCCGTATTCGAGCGCTACGCGCGCGAAATGTGGCACACGTTCAACCTTGAGGCGGAGATACTCGCACATGCGCGAGATCCGAAGGAATGGACCTTCTCAAAAAAACCTATTTTTAAAGAAAACTACTTTTCTTTTGAGGCGCAAAAAATGCCGCGATAAAAAAATGCCGCGCGCGTACATGCGGGTCATTTTTTTATTTGACGAACCATATTTTTCCTGATATATTGTTTTTACAAACGAAAAAAATCCCTCCCGAGGGGATTTTTACGTTATTATACTCTCTTTGAGGAGGTTTCATGAGAAGCAAAAACGGGCTTCTTGTTGTATTGTTCTTTCTTTTTCTCTTCTGTGAGCCGACGATCCCTACCGTACTGGAAAAATATTTTTTCTATCGGGAAAAGATCGAGGAGGAAAACACTTACCGCCCAACACAGACGATACTCGTAACGGTCACAGCGTACTCAAGTACACCCGACCAAACAAACGACTCGCCATTTATCATGGCAAGCGGAAAACGAGTATACGATGGCGCGATCGCGGCAAATTTTCTCCCAACAGGAACACAAGTGATGCTTCCGGAAATATATGGGGAAAAAGTGTTTACCGTCGAGGATAGGATGCATCGACGGTTTTCAGACAGAGTTGATGTCTGGATGGAAACACGAGAGGAGGCGTTGCAATTCGGAATAAAACGAGTTGCAATGAAGATACTGTAGCCTCGGCAAGGAGGGTAAAAAAGGGACAGCATAATGCTGTCCCTTTTTCTTTTTCTGTGTAAAGAACTATCTTTTCCATCGGAGGAAATAATGATTCTGTTGCTTCCAATCTCTGCGCCAGATATAAGAATACTGCAAAACCCACCCCTTATACCCCCACTCCATAGAAGGCATATACAACAGTTTTTCGCCTCGCACTTCCCGCAATATCGTTCCCGGGAAAAAAAGAAATTTTTCTTTCCATTCTTTAGGGATCTTCCACTGAATCTTCATAAGACACTCGGCATGACACAGACCGACACCTCTATCCCCTTCTCT
>MEYI01000005.1:15129-15249 GCA_001773975.1 Candidatus Azambacteria bacterium RBG_16_47_10 | reverse complement strand
ACAAGGGAAAAAATACCTCTAAACTGTCAAGAGATACTTCTTCCGGCCCCCCAATATCACTGATTATTTTAAGCTGATTTATTTTCCCTCTCGCGTTTATGCCTTCTATGATTTCTCCTA
>MEYI01000005.1:14880-14981 GCA_001773975.1 Candidatus Azambacteria bacterium RBG_16_47_10 | reverse complement strand
TTTTGCGAGATGCTTGGCGCGCGGGATACAGGCCAAAAACAAGCCCTACTCCGGCTGATACGCCGATGCCTAATAATGCCGCAGAAACCGGGAAAGTGAAT
>MEYI01000005.1:12838-14868 GCA_001773975.1 Candidatus Azambacteria bacterium RBG_16_47_10 | reverse complement strand
GCCACCGCCCGTGAAAGAATGATCGCGGAAATATATGAAAGAGCGGCGCCTAAAAGAATACCGACGATCCCGCCGATGGCGGTAAGAATGACCGCTTCGAGTAAAAATTGCAGCATGATATCTCCTTCGGTCGCGCCGACCGCTTTGCGAAGCCCGATCTCACGTGTCCGCTCCGTCACGGATACCAACATGATATTCATAATGCCGATGCCTCCTACTACTAGCGATATTGCGGCAACGGACGCTAAAAATAATGTCAGTACACTTGTCACGACATCAAGCCGCGCGATCATATCCGCCTGTGTTTCAATAAAGAAATCATCTTTTTCAGTTCCTGAAATATTGTGTGCATCTCGCAGCGTTGTTTTGATATCGCTCACCGTTTGCGGGACAAGATTCTCCTCTGTCGCCTCTATGGCAAAGCGATGAAAATATTTGATGCCGAAAATATATTGCTGGGCTGTCGTATACGGCATGAATATCGTTTCATCAAAATTAAAAAATGAAACTTGCCCTTTTTTCTCAAGTATGCCGATGATCCTGAAGTTCCTTCCCTTTATCTTTATCTTCTCCCCCATGGGATTCACGCCGGGGCCGAATAATTCATCCTTCACTTTTGACCCGATCACCGCAACCTCCGCACGACTCCGCACATCGTCATCGGTAAAAAATGACCCTGTTTGCGGATATATATCGAATATATCTGAAATAAATTCTGATGAGCCGAAAATAGTTGCGCGGAACGTATCGCTGCCGTATGTTGTCGCTTCGCTGCCGAACATGATCGGCATCACCGTGCTTGCGCTGGGAACATTCGACTTCTTTTGCAATAATCCGAGATCGCGCTCCTTCAAAGAATCACTGAACAGCTGAGCAAAATCGCTCGGCCCCGTCGGCTGTTTTCCCGGCGCAACGAAAATCGTTTTTGAACCAAGTCCCTGGATCTGCCCGACGATAAGCTGCTGCGCTCCTTCGCCAAGCGCCATGACCAAAATGATCGCGGTCACGCCGATCACGATGCCCAAGATCGTCAAAATAGCGCGCGATCTGTTCGCCTCGAGTCCTCGTACCGCGGTAAAAAATATGTGTTTTATGGTCATTTACCCTCCCTTACTTAATGAAGTGATTACCATCTCTTCGCTTTTCGACTACCCTATCTGATTCGATCTTTCCGTCGCGCATAGTGATGATGCGCTTCGCGCATTCGGCGAGCGGCGTTTCATGCGTGATAAGCACGATCGTACGCCCTTCCTTGTCGTTCAACTCCTGCAGTAATTCCATGATCGCGCCGCCGGATTTTGAATCAAGATTGCCCGTCGGCTCATCGGCAAAGATCACGAGCGGATCGTTCACCAGTGCCCGCGCAATGGCCACACGCTGTTTTTCCCCTCCTGAAAGCTGAGCTGATTGATGATTGATACGATGTGAAAGCCCGACTTTTTCGATCACTTCTTTCGTACGAGCACTCCATTCCGATTCCTTTATCGCAGAATACAAAAGCGGCAATTTCACATTATCAAACACGGTCGTATGCGGTAAAAGATTGAACGCTTGAAATACAAATCCCATTTTTTCATTTCTCACGCGAGCGATCTCATCAGGCGTATAATCGTCGATCCCTTTCCCGTCAAACCGATACGTCCCGCTTGTCTGCCTGTCGAGAAACCCCAGCATGTGCAGCAGCGTAGATTTTCCGGACCCGGATGGTCCCATGATGGCTATAAATTCTCCTTTTTCGACACGCATTGAAGCGCTTTGCAGTGCAAGCGTTTTAACATCTTCATTCTCATACGTTTTCGTGAGATCGATCGCTTCGATGATCGGCATGATATTCGTATTAGTTTTGCTCCGGAGAAAGCAGAACTTTCTCGCCCTCCTGCACCCCTTCTACGATCTCGACATTTCCATCAGACCCTACTAATCCTGTCTGGACCTTCCCTGCATGAGCTATGCCATCAGCACCAACGATCATAACCATAGCGCCGTTCCCGTTCCCGATGATCGAGTGTCGCGGAACCGCGATAACGTTT
>MEYI01000005.1:12693-12821 GCA_001773975.1 Candidatus Azambacteria bacterium RBG_16_47_10 | reverse complement strand
GATATCGATATTTGCCGTCATGCCCGAGCGGATGCGTTCATCTTTTTCAAGGAATGCAAATGTTGTTTTGTATGTCGCTACGCCCTCAACCATTGTTTCCGCGGGATCGATCGCAATGACCGTTGTTT
>MEYI01000005.1:9371-12630 GCA_001773975.1 Candidatus Azambacteria bacterium RBG_16_47_10 | reverse complement strand
CACTAAAGCGATATCCGCCTCCGGAATACGCGCCTCTATCTCAAATCCCGCATCGGAGATCAGTGACGCGACCGTCACATTCGCGCTTGCGATCTGCCCGATCTTTGCATCCTGTTTCGTGATCACGCCGGCGATAGGCGCCTGAAGCACTGTCTTTGCCAATTGCGCCCTCACACTCTGTACCGCGGCACTCGCCTGTTGCACCGCCGCTTCCTGTGCCGCGATCTGTTCTTCTGTTGCGCCCGCCTGTTTTAACGCAAGCCCTGCTTCCGCGCTTACCAGCGCGCTTTTTGCGGTGTTCACGCTCGTCTGCGCGGTCGATATCGCGCTTTCATTCGTCACTTTCTGCACGGCAATCGCCTGCTTTTTCGCTGAGATCGTTACCGACTCTCCCGCGACATTACTTTTCTCCGTTTGTAAATTAGTAGACTCTGTCGTTGTCAGCTTCACGCTCACCGGCACCGTATCTAATGCCGTTTTTACCGCGATAAGCGCCTGCTCCGTCGCGTTCAGTGCCTGTTCGATATCTGCGGGCGCTTTCGTCGTCTGGGCGGTTGCCGCAAGCGCTTTCGCACCTCCGTTCAATGTTCCCAACACATCGTTTGTCGCGCGACCGAAACTGCTACCACCCAACAACAAGGCTACGGCACGCGCCTTTGCATCCGCAAGCGCGATACTTTCCTGACTGCTGTCAGAGAAGTATTTCAATTGGATATCGGTCAGTGTATACAATGAACCGTTTGCGGTATTCACCGATTTTGCAAGCGCATGCAATGCGGCATCATATTTTTCATTCATATCGGCAGTCGCCTTATTCTGCACCGATAATACATTTGTTTGCGCATCAGCAAGTGTTTGTTTCGCTGATGTCACTGTTGCTTCTGCAATGACGATCTCCTCGGTCCGCGTCCCGCGCTCCATTTCCTGTAGTTTTGCCCTCTGTACTAAATATGCCGCATCCACCTCGGCAAGCTGTGCGGTAAGATCGGCACGATCAAGCTCAAGAAGCGTCGTTCCCGCAGAAACCCGGTCTCCCACGGATACATGGATCTTAGAAATTCTTCCTCCCTTTTCAAAAGAAAGATCAACGGCATCAAACGCCTGTACTTTTCCCGTGACACTCACGATCCGTTCAATGGTCGCCCGTTGCGCCGTTACCGTCTCCTGCACCGGCACAACCTCGCGGAAAAAGAAAAACCATGCCGCACCCGCAATACCGATAACAACCAATGCAATGCTAATCCTCTTTCGCGTAAAAAATGTTTTTATCATATCTCTTTATATATAAAGTTTCTATACCATACACACTAACAGAAAACCCCGCTAGAAAACAACGGGGTTTTCTGAACTTGCTTGCGCTCTCTAATTAAAAGAATTCTCTTTTGCGTGACGCGCAACTTCTTCCTGCAACATCGCCACATGCCCATCAATATCTTTTTTCATTTTCGCAAAGATCTCATGGCAATGCGCGCACGCTTTGGAATCTTCCATGTAATATTTCTCGATCCGGTACGAATCATCCAATGATGCGAACAACATTTTTACGATATCGTAGTTGTGATTTTTCATATGTATATAATGAACGCTTCCGTATATACAGCAACCGACCTTTATCAACTAACCATACTTTTAGCATACCACAGATATTTACAAATTTCCATATTTGTGGTAAATGAAACACAAGAGCGCATGGCACCTTTACATAAAAATAACGAAACATACCGCTAACCACACACAATAAGGGGGGAAGAAATGAGTCTGCCAAAAAACACTGTTCTGGAAAAGGCAATATTGAAACAGGCAAAGTCGGTGCGCCAGTACTGCAAAACAGCCGGATTTAACTATCCTTCGGTGTTGAAACTCATCCAACTTCGCGAGCCGATCATGGAAAAACGTAATCCTGATGAATACCGCAAGCTGTGCAGGGCGCTCAGCGTCACACTCGATCTGCCGGTAGACAAGCTTTTCCAAAAATGCATCTATCAAGTAGCATACTACGCCGAGCAGGTCGCCGTAGCCATTGCCGATCGAGATCCTATCGTCGACGCCGACGAGGAAGCAATCGCATCATCCTCTCCCCTCGATGAAATACTCTGGGCGAAAAAAAGACTGCACAGCATCCTGGATCGCCTTCCTGAGAGGGAAGCAAGATTCCTTTTACGGCGCTTCCTGTTAGAAGAAACGCTCGTGGAAATAGGCAAAGCAGAGGGTATCTCCCCCGAGCGCGCGCGACAGATAATCAATCGCGCAGTCGCAAAAGCACGGAGAGTAAAAAAGTGACTCAAGAGACACACCGAGCCTCGGGCGATATTCCGCCCGAGGCTCTTCTTTTTTTAAAAAACATAGTGTACACTACCGACCATTATGGCTTTATCAATAGGCATCGTCGGCCTGCCCAACGTCGGCAAATCAACTTTATTTAAAGCGCTCACGAAAAAGCAGGTAGATATCCAGAACTACCCATTTTGCACCATCGACCCGAATGTCGGCGTTGTTACCGTCCCCGATGAACGACTGGAAAAGCTTGCTGCGTTCTCGCATACTGCAAAGATCGTCCCGACCGTCATCGAATTTTACGATATCGCCGGCTTGGTGAAAGGCGCGAGCGAAGGCGAAGGACTTGGCAATCAATTTCTCTCCCACATCCGTGAAACGAAAGCGATCGCACAGACGGTGCGCATCTTTGAAGATGAAAATATCATCCATGTTGAAAAGCGTATCGATCCGCTCGGCGATATCGAAGTGATCAATCTCGAGCTTATCTTTGCCGATATCTCCACCGTCTCAAAACGGCTTGAACGCATTGGACGCGACGCACGCAGCGGCGACAAGAACGCGCTCGCAGATAAAGCATTATGCGAAAAGATCAAAGCAACGCTTGAAGCGGGCCAGCTTGCAAACACGCTCACCTTCCAGGAAAGCGAACTGCCTATTATACGGGAGCTGAATCTCCTGACCGCAAAGACGATCCTCTACATGCTCAACAAAAAACTGGGCGGAAAAAATCTCGACGAAATGAATGACGAGCGCTATCAGCGGCTCATGGCATATTTTGAAAAGACCGGATCGTTCTATGTCGTTCTTGATGCGGCACTGGAACTGGAGATGAACGACCTCACCCCCGAAGAACGCGAAGAGTATAAAAAGGAATTCGGGATCACAGGTGCATCGGGCGTGGATGAGCTTATTAAAAAATGCTACGCAATACTCGGCCTTGAGACATACCTCACGACCGGCGAAATAGAAACGCGCGCCTGGA
>MEYI01000005.1:7861-9297 GCA_001773975.1 Candidatus Azambacteria bacterium RBG_16_47_10 | reverse complement strand
GTGGAGTCACCGTTGAAATACCACCCTTTTCTTCCGAAAGGTGCTTCTGGTCTGCGGATCATAAGCGCTTGTCCAAAAACCGCGGCAACGGGGGTACGATTTTTGTACCCCCGTCTTTATTTCCATGTACGCAATGAGCTCTTGCAATTTCTTACGGCATATAGTAATGTAGTCCAAGTATGAAAGAAGATACAAACAAAAAATTATACGAAATTGCGTACTTCATTTCCCCGGATTTGGGCGATGAAGAGGCGATTGCGTACACGGCGACGATCAGAAATGCGATAACAAAGGCGAACGGCGATGTACAAAAGGAAGAAATGGTACAAAAAAGACGCCTTGCACACTCTATCAATCATAAAAAACAAGGGTACTTCGGCTATATGCATTTTGTCATGGGATCGGACGCGGTGCAGCCAATGAGCAAAGCGCTCGCGCTTGATAAGACCATTCTCCGTCACTTGATCATTGCTGTAGATGCAAAGCAGATCACTCAGATGCGGAAACCGGCACAAAACATCATGGCGCAGGAAAAGACAATAAAGGATGCTGCTGATAAAGAAGCTGTGGAAAAAGCGATCTTTAAAGAGGGAGCGGTATCCGCACAGGAAGAAAAGAAAGTAGAGATCGAGGAATTGGACAAAAAGCTTGAAGAGATATTAAATAAATAGACGTTCATGAATCTCAACAAAGCGATGATCTTGGGGAATTTAACGAGAGATCCTGAATCACGGACAACCCCATCGGGACAGACCGTAACCTCGTTTTCCATTGCAACCAACCGATTTTTTGTAGACCAGCAAAAACAGAAGCAGCAGAAAGTCGAATTTCACAATATTGTCGCATGGGGAAGATTGGGGGAGATATGCGCGCAGTATTTGAAACGAGGGCAGTTGGTTTTCGTTGAAGGACGCATCGAAACACGGTCATGGGAAGGAACTGACGGCATAAAGAAATTCCGAACGGAGATCGTTGCAGAAGGTATGCAAATGGGTCCGAAAGTTGGCGGAGGCGGAACACACCAGGCATCCCCCGCTCACGAGGAAGAACCTGCATCCTTTAATGATGATGAGATCGAAGTAAAAGATATTCCTTTTTAATACACTTATAGCATAGTATGGCAACGAAAAAACGATTCCGGAGAAATCCTATCAAATTACAAGACCAGTTCAATCAAGAAAAGAAGCCTTGTCGGTTTTGCTCTACCAATACGCAGTGGATCGACTATAAAGACACGGCGTTATTGCGCAATTTCATTTCCATGCGCGCAAAAATGTTCCCGACGCGCCGGAGCGGCAATTGCGCAAAACATCAGCGCCTACTCGCAGAAAGCATTAAACGAGCCCGCTTTATGTCACTTCTCCCGATCACGATCGACAAAAAATCTCACTTCACGATGTAACGAAAAAGAGCCCCTCACGGGGCTCTTTTTGTAT
>MEYI01000005.1:0-7838 GCA_001773975.1 Candidatus Azambacteria bacterium RBG_16_47_10 | reverse complement strand
CGCCTTCATCTGCGAACGCTCTTTGTTCCTGCGTAATCTTTACCATAACCTCAGCAGTGATCTTATCTGCAAGCGGACGATCGGCTTTCAATGCCTTCCGTGAGGCATCCATACCCTGCCCGAGCTTTTCATTGTTATATGAAAGCCATGTGCCGCTCTTTTTTACAACATCATATTTGGACGCAACAGTGAGGATGTCGCTCTCAAGTGAAATGCCTTCATTGTACATAATGTCGAATTCTGCGGTCTTAAACGGCGGTGCAACTTTGTTTTTCACCACTTTCGCTTTCACGCGATTGCCGATAATATCTTCCCCTTTCTTGATCTGCGCCGATTTGCGCACTTCGATACGGACCGATGAATAGAACTTCAATGCCTTACCGCCCGGCGTTACTTCCGGATTGCCGTAAAACACGCCTATCTGCATACGGATCTGATTGATGAAAATGATCGTGGTATGGGTCTTTGCAACAATAGACGTGAGCTTGCGCAATGCATGCGACATAAGACGCGCCTGTAAACCGACATGCTGCTGCCCCATCTCCCCTTCGATCTCCGCGCGCGGCGTCAGTGCCGCGACCGAATCAATCACTATCACGTCCACTCCGCCAGACTTCACCAATGTCTCTGCGATCTCAAGCGCCTGCTCACCCGTGTCGGGCTGAGAGATCAAAAGCTCATTGAGATTCACGCCGATCTTTTTTGCGTATTCCGGATCAAGTGCGTGCTCTGCATCCACAAATGCCGCAACACCGCCTTTACGCTGAGCGTTCGCCACAATATGCAGTGCGAGCGTGGTCTTACCCGATGATTCCGGACCATACACTTCAATGATCCTTCCTCGCGGCACGCCGCCAACGCCAAGCGCGACATCAAGCGACAATGATCCCGTGGAGATAGCCGGGATATCAACTTTCTTTGTTTCTCCCAGGCGCATAATAGACCCTTCCCCAAACTTCTCCTTTATTTCCTTCAGCGCATCTTCAACCACCCCCGTCCGTGCGGGCCTCACGCTTTCTGCTTTTTTATCTTCTTTTGCCATACGTATGAAGTATGAATAATGAATAAGGAATTTTGAATCAATCTCAAATGAATGCCTGTAAGAAATTCGGCATTCGCCCACTCATTCAAAATTCATAATTCGTTATTCGTGATTCCTATTGCTTCACCACCCTCCGCGCAACCACGGATTCATTGCCGAATTTATTCACCGCCCGCACTTCGAGGATATTCATCCCATTTTCAAGTGCAATATCATCATGAAACGAACCGTCTTTCCGGGTATCGACATGATTGCCGTTTACCGTAACCTCGCTTTCTTTTTGCGCATACCCTGAAATCGAAAGCGAAGTCTCTTGCGTTATTATATCACGCGGCGGATTTTCCACCACTAGGGTCGGTGCCCGGAACAGGTTATATACATGCCACCCGAAATATGCGCCGATACCGATCCACAATAGCGCAAGTGCAAAAACCCTGATCGTCCGAGGTGTGATCGTGAATCGATTAGTCCTCATCGATAGTGCCATATGCCTCTGCGGGCTTTTCAATAAATACCTGACGCGGTTTTGCCCCTTCTTGCGGACTGATGCATCCTTCATCCTCAAGGAGATCCATAATGCGTGCTGCGCGGGCATACCCAAGCTTTAACCGTCGCTGGAGGAGTGATGCGGACGCTTTCTGCGCGCGCGCAATAACTTCTTTTGCCTGCTCTACTAGCTCTTCATCGCTTCCTTCCGCAGCTTCTCCACTATAGCCCATATGTGCCCCTGCCTGCGGCTTTTCAAGCGCCTGCGCGATACTTTCTGCGACCGGCTCCACTTCTCCCTGCAATGCGCCTTCGGATGCTTCTCGGATATAATCAGTAATGCGCTTCACCTCTTTTTCAGAGACAAATGCCCCCTGAATTCTGCGCGGCTTTGACGCATCGGCGGGCAGATACAACATATCGCCGTTCCCGAGTAATTTTTCGGCTCCGGACATATCTAAAATAGTGCGCGAATCGACAAGCGATGCAACCTGGAACGCGATACGACACGGAATATTCGCCTTAATAAGCCCCGTGATCACCTCAACAGACGGGCGCTGGGTGGAAATGACCAAGTGGATGCCGACGGCGCGGGACATCTGCGCCAAACGCACGATCGCCGCTTCCACTTCTTTTGCCGCAACGGACATGAGATCGGCAAGCTCATCAATGACAATAACAATATACGGCATGATGCGCTCGTCGTGTTCCTTTTTTGCCACCTGCGCGTTATATGACGAAATATTACGTACTTTGAACTTCGCAAGATGTTCATATCGGCGTTCCATTTCCCGTGTCGCCCAACGCAATGCCGCAATCGCTTTATCGCGCTCGACAATGATCGGCGCAAGCAAATGCGGAATGCCATTATACGCAGCAAGCTCAACCCTCTTTGGATCAATAATAAGCAGCTTCACCATCTGCGGGAAATTCTTGTACAAAATACTGGTAAGCAGCGCATGCAAGCACACGCTCTTGCCGGACCCGGTGGATCCTGCGATCAGCACGTGCGGCATCTTTTCAATATCGCCGTATTGCGGATTTCCCGCGACATCCCGCCCGAGCGCGATAGACAATGGCGGTGATTCGGTAAATGCGGCACTGTCCACGAGATTATGGAGCCGCACGAGCGCAACTGCCTTATTCGGGATCTCAATGCCCACGAGCGAGCGCCCCGGAATCGGCGCCTCGATGCGCAGCGGATGCGCCGCAAGCGCAAGCGAGAGGTCATTTTGCAATGCGACGATCTTTGACAGCTTAATACCCTGTGCGGGTTTCAGCGTATACTGCGTAACCGTAGGGCCGACATTCACTTCCCCCATTTCCACATCGATGCCGAAATGATTCAATGTTTTCTGGATCACCATGGAGTACGCGCTCACATCTCCCGAAGTCGGCTTTGAAGAATCCTTTTCCAAAAGATCTATCGGCGGAATCTGATATGATTTCTGATTTGTTTCAATAACAAACTCCGCCACCTTCTGACTGCTTCCCGGAGCCGCTTCTTTTGGCTTCCCCTCGGCAGCCGCAACAGAGACTCTCTCCATTACCCCTTGCGCCTTTTCCTTCACGGCCTCGATCGCCTTTGCAGTAAACCCGGGTTTTACGTCTTTCTCCCAATTTTCTGTTAACTCCATCTCGGCATCGGCGAGCATCATTTGTTCCGCCGTTTCCTCCTCATCTTCTTCCTCCTCCTCTTTTTTGTAGAACAGCGGTAAATTGAACGTAATGGAGATGGCGATCAGCACCATTGCCGCAAACAGCAAGAGGGATACCCAAAACCCAAAGAAATACAAAAAGATATATGAAGTGGCAAACCCGAGATACCCGATGGGATATGCCGCTTCAGTCGAAGGCGTGCCATACCGTGCGATCACATCAAAAAGCCCAAGAACACTGAATAAAAAAAGTCCTCCGCCAAAAAAAGAAGTGAAATAAATATCTGTCTTCAATGACCGCAACAGCCCGATGCCGATGATCACAAAACTCAACGGCACGAGAAAATACCCAATGCCAAGGAGCGCATGAAATGCCAAGTAAAGGTACTCACCGGCTCTGCCGGCATAGCCGAAAAAGGAGAATACAAAGATAGCCGCTACCGTAAAAAAAATAACCCCAAGGACACTTTTTTTCGTCTCGGGATGAAGATCGAACTTCGGTCTTCTCTGCTCATCGCGCACTTCCCCACGCTGTGATTTTTCGCCGTTTTTCGGCGTTTTCTTCGTTTTTGCCATGTACCTATCATAGCAGAACAAAGGCGCCAGTCAAACAAAAAACCCCCGAGGTTCCGGGGGTTTGCGTTTTTAAAGCGCTCAGCGCTTTTGCGTACGGCACGCGCGCGGCCGTTTTTTGTTTCTCCGAAGCGCCGGATGAGGCGATGCGCTTCCCTGCGAAAGTGCATGATACATCCGTGGGACAACAGGAAAATGTGCGGAAACACTTTCCAAGTGTGTGCGCACCTCATGCGCCAGACAATACCCAACAGCAAACACCAATCTCCTCATTAGAGCACCTCCTTATGTGGCGTGACGTGTTTTTACAAAAGATCGTATGCCGATATTATCGGCCTTTCGCACCCTTGTCAATTACAGACTTCAAAAAGCTTTTTCGATGGATCGGACACGGACCGTGTTCTCTCATAGCGGCATAATGAAGCTTTGTGCCGTATCCCTTATGCTGTTCAAACTGATACTGCGGATATTCCTTTGCATACACACCCATCATCCTGTCACGCGTCACTTTCGCGATAATGGAAGCGGCGGCGATGGAAAACACGATCGCATCTCCCCCGATGACCGCCTTCTGGTCAACAGACATATCAGGAATAATATCCCGCCCATCGATATACAAGTATGGCTGTTGCGGCACAGACTGTTTTTTCATCATCGCATCGACCGCATATTTCATTGCTAGTAAGCTTGCTTGCAAAATATTGATTCGGTCGATCGCTTTTTCATCCACCGATGCAACACCCCACGACACAGCCGTATGCGCGGTTAATATGCCATAGAGCTGTTCACGCTTTTTCGGTAAAATAAATTTTGAGTCACGAACACCCAGCTTCATGAATTCTTCTACAAGCGCATCATCCGAAAGGCAGATCGCAACAGCGGCGGCAACCACCGGCCCCGCAAGCGGCCCTCGGCCGGCTTCATCCACGCCGACAAGCATGCGGCCCTGGCGCCATAGTTTTTCTTCCTCTGTGAGTGTTGGATTAGTCGTACGCGCCATGCTACAATCGAATTAGGAATCAGGAATAATGAATCAGAGGGGGCTTACAATGATCGTTTCCCGGGGGACATTCCTGATTCCTGATTCATTATTCCTCATTCGATTGTATCATGAAATTTGTCCATCTCCACGTCCACTCCCACTATTCATTACTCGACGGTCTTTCAAAGATCGAAGATTTGATCCTCAAGACAAAAGAGCTTGGCATGGATTCGGTCGCACTCACCGATCATGGTTCCCTCTATGGCATTATCGAATTTTATAAGACTGCAAAAAAACACGGTATAAAACCGATCGTCGGAGCGGAAGTGTATGTTGCGCCGCGCCGGCTCGATGACAAACAAGCAGGCATCGATGATCGGCGCTTCCATCTTGTGCTCCTTGCGCAAAACGATATCGGCTATAAAAATCTCGTAAAACTTGTCACGATCGCGAACCTCCAGGGATTTTATTACAAACCCCGCATCGATAAAGACGTCCTGCGAGAATACTCCGAAGGACTCATCGCACTTTCCGCATGCTTGAGCGGCGAGATCCCCCGCGCGATCGCGGGACAGGACTTTGAGCTCGCCGAAACGCTTATTGCAACCTATAAAGATATATTCGGAAAAGAAAATTTTTATCTTGAGATCGCGCATCACCCGAAAATAAAACTGCAGGACACGGTGAATAAAAAGATTATCGAGTATGCAAAAACATTCGACCTGAACCTTGTCGCCACCTGCGATGCGCATTATCTGATGAAAGAAGACGCGAAAGCGCAAGACACACTCATGGCGGTACAGACCGGGGCAAAGCTCGGTGAAGGAGATCGCATCTCGCTCGCGCAAGACGACTTCTCGCTTAAAAGTCCGGAAGAAATGTATGAAACATTTCCGTATCTGAAAGAAGCGCTTGAAAATACACAGGCGATCGCGGACCGATGCAATGTCACCATTGAACTGGGGAAATCCCAACTCCCTCATTTTGAAGTACCAAAAGGACAAACGCCTGATTCGTTTTTACGCGACCTCTGTTTAAAAAATCTTCCCGACCGATACCCGGAACCGACGAAAGAAACATTTGAACGCCTCGACTACGAACTTTCTGTCATTATCAAAACAGGATTTGCTTCATACTTTCTCATCGTGCAAGATTTTGTGAACTGGGCAAAAAACAACGGCGTTGTCGTGGGACCGGGGCGCGGATCGGCGGCGGGGTCTATCATTGCGTACATTCTCAACATCACGAACGTCGATCCGATCAAATATGAACTTCTCTTTGAACGCTTTTTAAACCCCGAGCGTATCAGCATGCCTGATATCGACATCGACTTTGCCGACACGGGGCGCGACAAAGTACTTGATTATGTCGCGAAAAAATACGGCGACGACCATGTCGCACAGATCATCACATTCGGTACCATGGCGGCGCGGGCGGCGGTGCGCGATACCGGCCGTGCACTTGGCATCACATACGGAACATGTGACATGCTCGCAAAACTCATCCCCTTCGGCTCCACTCTTGGTGAAGCACTTGAAAATGTTCAGGAACTCAAAGATCTCTATGAAACGAATCCGGAAGTAAAAACGCTTATCGATACCGCAAAAAAGCTGGAAGGTGTTGCACGGCATGCATCCACGCACGCATGCGGCGTCGTGATCTCCCGCGAACCGCTCGAAACGATCGTCCCTCTGCAATACGCAACAAAATCACAGGATGAATCGGGCAATGGCATCAAAGACGAGCGTAAGCAGATCGTGACGCAATATGAAATGCATGCGATCGAAGACCTCGGTCTTTTGAAGATGGACTTTTTGGGTCTTAAAAACCTTTCTATTATCGAAGAAACGATCACCATCATCGAAGCGCGCCATGGCAAGCGGGTCAATTTAAATAAGATTCCGCTTGACGATAAAAAAACATACAAGCTTCTCCAGGAAGCGCGCACCACCGGCGTGTTCCAGCTTGAATCTGCCGGCATGAAACGATACTTGAAAGAACTAATGCCGACAGAATTTGAAGACATCGTCGCAATGGTCGCACTTTTCCGTCCGGGCCCGATGGATCTTATTCCTGATTTCGTCGCGCGCAAACACGGCCGCGCAAAGATCAAATATCTCCACCCGAGCATGGAGAAGATCTTAAAAAACACCTACGGCATCATCGTCTACCAGGAACAGGTCATGGCCATCGCAAAAGAAATGGCGGGATTCACACTTCCGCAAGCAGATACGCTCCGCAAAGCGATCGGCAAAAAGATCAAATCGCTTTTGGACCAACAGCGGGATATTCTCATTGAAGGCATGATCAAGCATGACATCGCTCCTGAGACCGCTCAGAAGGTCTGGGAATTCGTCGAGCCGTTCGCGCGCTACGGCTTCAATCGTTCACACGCAGTGTGCTATGGCCTTATCGGATATCAGACGGCATTTTTGAAAACACACTTCCCTGCGGAATTCATGGCGGCACTTATGACATCGGACTTCGGCGACATTGAGCGCGTCGCATTCCTCGTACAGGAAGCAAAAACCATGGGTATCGATGTGCTTCCGCCTACCGTGAACAAAAGCTTGAAAATGTTCACGGTCATATCGGATAAAGAAATTCGTTTCGGACTTGCCGCGATCAAGAACGTCGGAGAGGCGATCGTGGAAGCGATCATTGCCGCGCGCGGAGATGAGCCATTTACATCAATCGAGGATCTTATTGACCGGACAAAGCATAAGGATCTCAATAAAAAATCGTTTGAAGCGCTTATTAAATGCGGGGCTATGGAAGACTTCGGCGAACGAGCAACGCTTCTTTCCAATCTCGACGCACTTTTAGATTACGCGCGTCATGTGCAGAAAAACACCGACAACCCGCAGATAAATCTGTTTGCATCCGCAGCCGATCCGAATGCAAAAACAATGAACGCAATACGGATGAAACCGACAGAGCCGGCAACAAGCAAACAAAAGCTCGCGTGGGAAAAAGAATTGCTCGGCCTGTATATCTCCGATCATCCGCTTTCCGAATACCGCGAACAGCTCGGCAAAACCGCCATTCCCATTCACGACATCTCAAGCAATATCTTGGGAAAGGTTGTCCGCGTGGG
>MEYI01000004.1:30733-30915 GCA_001773975.1 Candidatus Azambacteria bacterium RBG_16_47_10 | reverse complement strand
ATGTTCGTGCGGCAGTTATGCCGATGCGGAACGGATCATTGCTGATCACGGCATAAAACATGTTTCTGGAATATTGCTTGACCTGGGATATTCCAGCTATCACATCGAGGGATCCGGCAGAGGATTTTCGTTTCAAAAGAATGAGCCGCTTATCATGCGATACGAACCGAATGCAACGGAAG
>MEYI01000004.1:24604-30550 GCA_001773975.1 Candidatus Azambacteria bacterium RBG_16_47_10 | reverse complement strand
CATCCCGCGACGAAAGTGTTTCAGGCATTACGGATCTACGTGAACGAGGAGCTTGCCGATCTGGAGCGTGCACTGCCGGCTTTATGTGCGGCCCTTGAGAGTAACGGGAAAATAGCTATTATCACATTTCATTCATTAGAGGATAGGATAGTGAAACACTTTTTTAAACAACAGGAAAAAGACGGAATAATGAAAATCATTACAAAAAAACCCATAGTGCCGACCGATATCGAGATGCGGGATAATCCCCGCGCACGATCGGCAAAATTACGGGTAGCGATTAAAGCATAGGTATGGCGTACGCAACAAGTTATTCACAAAAATATCAGTCACGCGCATCCGGGGGTTCATTTTTCTCGAATATGGCCGTATGTGATACGCATATGGCAATGCGTATCGGGGTCGTGTGCATCATGGTGCTCGGTATTATATATGTGTCTGAAACAAATGCACTTATGTTTTTAGAGCGCACGATACCGATGAAAGAACGTGCGATGACAGAAATAAAAAATGATGTGCAAACGCTTGAGATACAAGCGACGCGGCTGCAGACATCGCAGGCGGTGCAAGATATCGCGCTTTCTCACGCCATGATCGCTTCACATGATATACGGTATGTGAGCGGCGGAGACAGTGCGGTTGCCATGGTGCCACCCGCTCGATAATCTCTTTTTATTGCTTATATGCGGATCAGATGAAACCAACGAAGCACAACGAAGGCATCGTGATGAAAAGGGCAAACATTCTCAGTGCTCTTTTTTTGTTTTTTGCGCTGGTATTAGGTGTGCGTTTTGCATCACTGCAACTTGTTGACGGGGAGGGGCGTATCATCACAAAAAGTTCCGCGACCGTATCGATCGCTTTAGAGGATGCGGTCGAGCGGGGAGAGATATTTCTCAAAGATCGTTTTGGCGCGCTCATGCCATTTGCAGTAAATAAAACATTATATATCGTTTCCGCGGATCCGAGGAAAATAAGTGACCCGGACGGATCCGCGGAAATTCTTTCCCGTATACTTTCGATTCCCGCAGAAGGCATTGCGGAAAAATTAAAAAAGGAAAACGACCCTTACGAAGTTATCGCATCAAAAGTGAGTGACGAGATCGCAGAGAAAATAAAACAGCAGAAGATCACGGGTATCCATCTTGAGCCGCAGAGCGGGCGGCAGTATCCTTATGGGCGTTCCGGTTCCCATCTTGCAGGATTTTTAAGTATGCGGGGAGAAAAGCGTGTCGGGCAGTACGGTCTTGAAGGGTTTTATAACGATGCGTTGGCAGAGGGGGGCGTTGAAAAGCTTATTCTTTCCATCGATCCGAACATTCAATTTACCATAGAAGATACATTGAAAAATGTAATAGAAAAATGGGATGCGGCAGGGGGGTCGGTGGTCGTTATGGAACCCGCAACCGGAAGAATCCTTGGCATGGCACATATGCCGACATATGATCCGAACGAATATGCGCGCGAGGAAGACGTTTCGGTATTTTCCAACGAAGCTATCTCAAGCCAGCTTGAGCTTGGGTCGGTGTTTAAGCCCATTACGATGGCTGCGGGACTGAATGAAAAAGTGGTTACGCCTGATACGACGTATGAAGATACGGGCGCGCTTGCCATAGCGGGATATGTTATCAGAAACTTTGATAATAAAGCGCATGGCGTCCAAACGATGACACAAGTACTTGAACAATCACTGAACACCGGCGTGGTGTTCGTGCAAAAGCAGATGTCGAAGGAGACCATGCGCACGTATATTCAGAATTTCGGATTCGGACAAAAAACAGGGATCGATCTGCAGGGAGAGGTTTCGGGAGATATACGTAACTTGAATAAAGGAAAGGATCTTGAATTTGCAACGGCGGCGTTCGGGCAGGGTATTAGCGTGACATCCCTGCAGATGATAACAGCCATATCTGCCATCGCGAACAAAGGGACGCTCATGCAACCCCATGTTGTGGATAGGGAAGTATACAGCGACGGCATGGAAGTTGCAAAAGAAGCGGTTGCGGTACGGGATGTTATTACTCCCGCAACAGCAGAAGCGCTTACAAAAATGCTTGTTTCAACGGTGGAAAACGGTTATGATAAGGCGAAAGTGCGCGGTTACTTTGTGGCGGGAAAGACGGGAACCGCGCAGATCCCCGATCCGAATGGGAGAGGATATTTGACCGACGAGTCCATTCATACTTTTGTCGGATATGCTCCTGCATATCACCCTCAATTTTCAATGTTGCTGTCGATCGATCGGCCAAAAGGCGTGCGATTCGCTTCGAGCTCGCTTGCGCCGGTGTTTTCCAGTATCATGTCGTATCTGTTGACGTATTATGAAGTTCCGCCTGATTTTAAATGATATGAAACGAATCATACAATCCACCGTTGCCATTCTTGCGCGCTTAACGCTCGCGCGGTATGCGCCGCGCGTTATCGCGGTAACGGGTAATGTGGGAAAAACGAGCACAAAGGAGGCGATCTATGCGGTCGTGAGTTCTCAGTTTGTCGTGCGCAAAAGCGAGAAGAATTATAACAACGAGATCGGTGTGCCGCTGACGATCTTAGGTATGCCATCTGCGGGAAGAAATATATTTACGTGGATCATTGTGATCATTCAGGCGTGCATGCGTCTCGTCTGGTGTCGTTATCCACGCGTGCTTATTTTGGAAATGGGCGTTGATAAACCGCGGGATATGGATTACCTGCTCTCCATCGTAAAACCGGATATCGCCGTATTTACGGCGATCGGCGAAATACCCGTGCATGTCGAGAATTTCGTAAATGCACAAGCGGTGATCCGAGAAAAAATAAAGCTTGCCTTGGCGCTTGAAAAGGATAATGTGGTTATTCTCAACGAGGATATCGCGGCATGGACGGATGCAAAAGAAAGAATAAAAGCATCTGTTGTCACCTATGGATTTAGTGATACCGCCACCGTGCATATTTATACGCCGGAATATCGATTCGAGTCGAGGGAGGGAAAAACGGCTCCTCTGGGAGTGACGTTTAAAATGGAATATAAAGGAAGCGTGGTGCCGTTTCGCCTCGATGGCATATTTGGGCTTTTTCCCGGCGCGTATGCGGCAGGGGCGGCATGTGCCGTGGGAATTGCGCTTGGAATGAATCTTGTTGAAATTTCTTCCGCACTGCAATCATATGGAGCGCCCAATGGACGGCTGAAATTACTCGATGGCATAAAAGGATCTTTTATTCTCGATGATACATATAATGCATCTCCGATATCGACCGAAGCCGCTTTATATGCTCTTGCTACTATTCCCGCTCAGAGAAAAATTGCGGTGTTTGGGGATATGTTGGAGCTTGGATCGTACAGCGAACACGCTCATCGCGACATCGGGAAAAAAGCTGCAGAAATATGCGATGTACTGATAACGGTAGGAGAGCGGATGCGGTTTGCCGCAGACGAAGCATTGGCGCATAATTTTAAAAAGAACGAGTCGTTGTTTTCTTTCGATACAGCGACCGATGCGGGAAATGCTCTTGTGGCGGTAGTGCAGGATGGAGATCTCGTGTTGGTAAAAGGATCACAAGGCATGCGGATGGAGAAAGCGGTAAAGGAGATCATGGCGTACCCTGAGCTTGCAAGCACCCTTCTTGTCAGACAGGATAAAAACTGGTTATAATAGTACCGCTTTTATGTACAGTCCCGTCGTCTAGCCCGGCTTAGGAAGCGTGGTTCTTTCACCCGCTCAAATTTTATATGGCGCATTCGTCTAGTGGTTAGGACGCTTGGTTCTCATCCAAGGAACAGGGGTTCGATTCCCCTATGCGCTACCGATTTGTCTGAAGCGAAGCGAAGATACAAATCGCAGTCCAGCGAAGTCGTGGCTACCGATTTGTCTGAAGCGAAGCGAAGATACAAATCGCACGAATCAGTAGATTCGCCTACTGGGGTCCAGCGAAGTCGTGGCTACCATAAATCAAAACACCTCATTTCGGAGGTGTTTTGATTTATGGATCGCATTAGGGATTTGAATGGAATGGCAAAAGCGTATAGTATCTTATGAGACACATGAATTTCAAAAATATCACAATCGGTGTTCTTATGGGCGGGCCTTCGGCGGAACGCGAGGTTTCGTTTAAAACCGGTATAAATGTTTGCACCGTGTTGCGGGAAAGAAATTATGCCATAACACCGCTTATACTCGGCAAAGATCTCTCGCTTTCTTCCGGTGGAATCGATCTTTTATTTCCCGAGGCGCTTAAAAAATACGATATCATTTTCAATGCGCTGCATGGTACGTTCGGCGAAGATGGACAACTGCAGGCAATGCTCGATGCCCTGGGAGTACGCTATACCGGCTCCGGCGCGGAAGCGTCAGCGCTCGGCATGGACAAATGGAAAAGCAGGGAGATCTTTCGCATGGGCGGACTTGTCGTGCCCGAGTCGCATATATGGAAAAAAAGAGGGGATGAGTATGATGGTGCGTTTCCTGCGGTGGTGAAGCCGCGCGCAAGCGGGTCGTCGGACGGCGTATTTCTGGTAGAAACAAGGGAAGCATTGCGTGAAAAGGCGGAACAATTAATGCACAGCGGTACGGACGTCATCGTTGAGGAATATTGTGATGGGAGAGAATTTACATGCGGCGTTTTAGAGCAAGACGGGATCGTGCGCGCATTACCCGTTGTTGAGATACGACCGGAGAAAGAGCATGGATTTTTCGATTATGAAGCAAAATATGTGCCAGGTGCGGCAACGGAGACAGTGCCGGCGTTACTCGATGAGCAATTAACCGCAGAGCTGCAGTGTGCGGCGGTGCGCGCACATGAGCTCATCGGGTGCCGCGTCTATTCCCGCACTGATATCATCGTTTCCCGTAATAAAGCATATGTACTTGAAATAAACACGTTGCCAGGGCTTACCGAGACATCGTTGTTGCCGAAGGCGGCGAAAGCGGCGGGGATCGATTTTGCCGATCTGACCAAAACGATTCTTGCGGCGTCCTCAGCGCGTTATGAGAAAGGGAATAAATAGGGAAATAAAATCAGATCCAATATTTCCTTATTTCTTTTCCACATTTCCTTATTTTCCTATTGAAAACATCCCTTTTTTTATCAATTCGTTTGACGGAAGTTTTCATTGCGCGGTATCATCAAGGCAATGGAAACAAAAGAAACAAAACTTGCGCTACTGAAAAACGCGCTTACCCAAAAGAGCGCTGTGCGAGTAGCGATCATAATCCTTATTGCGTTCATGGCATGGTATCAATTCAATGGCGCTGAAAAGGATATGCTCGCATTGCTTAAAACCGATACTTCGTCACTTGTTCATTCGGCGCGTACGTTTTTAGCATCGTCATTGGATGATACAAAGTTATCCACAGGCTCGGAAGAAACCGCTATTGAGACGGATCATATAAATGCCACATGGCAGTTTAAAAAAGCACAGGCAGGGGAGAGCGTGTGGGGCATGTATGCGGAAACGGTAAAAGGGAATGAGGAAATAGCATTTCAGACACAGGTGATCAATGGGTTGAAGAATATCACCCTCATACAAAACAATATTTCGATGGATCTGGCGAGTAATAATTCATTGATCATGGGACAAGAGTATTCATTTTTAAGCGCCGATGCCATTGCAACGTATGCGGGAAAGGTGAAAGAGGCAAATGAAAAGCTTCAGGGAGGCGCGCATCCGGATGAATTAAGCAGTGATCTTCAGCTTGCGTATCAGCTTGCTAATGCACCCTCATATCAGTTCGTATATTCATTATCAGTAGATACTCTCTATAGCGCATATCAGTGATCTATACGTACGAATTGACAGATACCGCATTATACGATACCGTATCATTATATGAATAACTATTCTCCGATTCTTTTTTGGAGCTGCCTTCTTAGCCCGAATCATCGCGGAGAGTTAGTTGTCTAGATATAACAGAACACAGAAAACAACAAACTGGCTTTCCGCAAAATGGAAAGTCAGTTTTTTTATAC
>MEYI01000004.1:21608-24530 GCA_001773975.1 Candidatus Azambacteria bacterium RBG_16_47_10 | reverse complement strand
TGTATAGCACCTTTAAAAATAGACCTGTCGCGTAATAATTTTCGTAGCGAAATTTTCAGGTTTTGAGCGAGGCGAAGCAGAAATTGCGCAGGAATATACAGTATATATTTCAAGAAGTTTCTGCAAAGCCGCAGCCAAAATATGAAAATTGCAGCAGAAAGGTTATTACTCAACAGGTCTAATATTAAGACATTCAAAAGAACAAACAAAAAGGAGGAGTTATGATCATGCTCGGAGACCAGTCTCCATGGACTGGGGGATTACTCAGGTGGTTGGCAGTGAAGCGGTTCTATCCGAAAGAGAAAGTGCTGTATTTTTTGCATGATGGCGACGCGCCGTGGATGCAACGAGGCGGATCCCTAAAGATCAGTCACGGATGGGTGAAGTATTGGAGCATCGCATCGCGAAATGCATTAGCGCTTGATGTCCCGGATTCTGCACTACACAATGTCCGCGAGTCCATTAAAGGACCAAAGGGACTCTCGTACATCGCAGGACCAAAAACGACTCAGACCATATTCTCAACCGAGCACGACAAAAGCGTCCAGGGATTTATCTCCCAGTTACTGGACGATGAGTGCCGGTGGTACTCGCGGATCGCGGAATCGTTTGATGTGCGACCTGCATACACAGCAAAAGAGGGTCTCTTCAACGCAGGGCCATTGGAAGTTTCTCGGCGTCTCGCCGGAGAGATGAATATGGACGGCAAGGAGATCAATAGCGTGGTTGAGTTGTTTTTACAAGAACCTCTTCTGATAAAGAAAGTTCTTCCAACACCCTATTTCTGGAGTATTGGAAAGGACGGGTGTAGGTATCCCTGCACCTCTTTATCGGGGAGTGATCCCGTTACGCCGAAAGCAGCCGCGCTCGTTCTTGAGTTCGCGGCACGAGGACACACCCTTGGATGTACCAGTCTCGGATATCTCTCTGAAGTCATCGAGCTCCGGGACAAGTATTTCCGTGGTATGAAGCTGAAGCTCCTGTATGTCAAATTCAACTGGACATTCACGGGGGTGGATCCTTACGAAAAACTTCTCAGCGAATTCTGCAGTCGTAAAAAGCTGAGAGGTGAACCGATTCCTTCTTTTGACGATGCCTTACCGGTGATACAAAATTACTGGCGAGGTCGTCCGACCGTTCTTGGATGGCTTCATTTGGGGGGAGAATTAAGCCCCTCATGTGAAGAGATAGAGGTGTAATGTGTATGCGCAGGGGGTGAATTGATCAATGATTCATCCCCTGCGCATACTTTGCTACATATATTTTGCTATTCATTAATAATGACACTATGAAACTTGATTTGTTAGCGTTTGGTGCGCATCCCGATGATGTTGAAGCCGGGTGCGGGGGGTTTTTAATAAAATATGCGCAGCAGGGGAAAAAGGTCGGCATTGTCGATCTGAGTTTGGCTGAACTTTCCACGAATGGAACAATACCGGTGCGTATGGAAGAGGCAAAAAATGCCGCGCATATTATCGGCGCGGTTGTGCGGGAAAATCTCGAATTTCCTAATAATTTTTTTGTTAACTCGAAAGAGAATCAGGAGAAAATAATTAATGTCATCAGAAAGTATAAGCCCGAGATCGTATTGCTCCCGTATTGGAACGACAGGCATCCGGATCACGCCGCGTCACGCGATATTATTTTTCCTGCGTTGTTTACCGCAGGACTTAAGAATTTTATCAGCGGCGCGTCATTCCCGCATCGGCCGAAATACGTCTTTTTTTATCAGTTATGGTACGGATTTACCCCGACATTTATTTTAGACATCTCAAAAGAATTTCCAGTAAAGATTGATGCGATATTGGCGTATCAATCGCAGTTTGTGAAGAAAGAGGGGAGTATTGATACGAAAGATACCAATCCCGCATTTTTGAAGTATATTGAGGCACGCCACAGAAATAGCGGATATGAGATCGGTGTAGAATACGGGGAAGCATATGCAAGCGCGACCCCTCTCGGAATCAAGGATATGCAGTCGCTATTGCCAAATTATGACTAATAAAAAAACGAAACAATCGTTGAAAGTGCTCATGGTTGCCTCGCCTTGGCTTGGAGGGAGCGGAACCGTGGGCTTTGAATTGGCAAAGGAGTTGTCGAAAAATCATCAGGTATATTTTTTGAGCTATGATTTTCCTTCCCGCGGAGCGAAGGCGCCCCAGGATCATTTTATGTTTTTTAATATGGTGCCGGCGACCTATGCGCTTTTTCCGCATCCGTTGTACACGACCAGTCTTACCGAGCGCATCGTAAATATTGTGAAGCGGTATGATATCGATGTTATTCATGCGCATTACGGGATCGTATTCGGTGAATCAGCGATCACTGCGAAAAAAATCCTAGAGAGCCAGGGGAGAAATGTGAAGGTAGTGATTACATTCCACGGCACTGATATCGTTGGTTTAAATCCCGAAGCTCCGGGGGAGAATGCGTTTGCATCAATCAATCAATTCATGATCGCAGAAAGTGATGCAGTGACGGTGGCATCCCAATTAATGCAGGATATGATTGCAGACACATACGAAGTTTTTAAGGGAAAGATGTATGTCATTAGGAATTTTTACGACAGCACTATTTTTTACAATTCTCATTTTGTAAAAAGAAAATATATACTGCATGCTTCAAATTTTCGAAAAGTGAAACGGCCTATTGAAATCGTGAAAGCATATCAGAAAATATGCCGGAATAAAAATATTCCCCGGCTTGTGATGGTGGGAGACGGGCCGGAAAAAGAAAAGGTGGCAAACTACATTAAAAAGAACCGTATTCCGCGCATTATGCTATTGCCGCAAAAAAGCCAGCGGGATATCGCCAAACTGCTCAATAACAGCGTGGCAAGCATTTTGGCTTCTTCATTTGAAAATGCGCCTATGATCATTCTTGAATCTTTTGCGTGCGGAACCCCTGTTGTCGCGGTTGATG
>MEYI01000004.1:19843-21576 GCA_001773975.1 Candidatus Azambacteria bacterium RBG_16_47_10 | reverse complement strand
AAAAACGGTTATCTTGTCAGAAATAAACTGTATCCTGCGGATGAAATGGCAAAAAAACTCAAGGAAATAATCAACGATGACGCATGGGATATAAAAAGCAAATACGCGGAAGAAGACGTTGCTTCATGTAAATTGAGCACTATAGCAAAGCAGTATGTTATGGTGTATAAAAAAGTGTTATCAATAAAGGGAAAATAAGGGGGTGGGGGCAGGGGTTTACAAGAAGTATCTTTCATGATAAGATGTCGCTTGTTCCACTAATTACACAATTATGTTCAGCATTATCGAAACTGGCGGCAAGCAATACGCGGTCGCAGTGGGAGACAAAGTAAAGATCGAGAAGGTTAAAGGCGAAGTCGGCGACAGCGTTGTTTTTGACATCGTTTTGTTGACCGCATCATCCGAAGATTCTGCAAAGATCGGCACGCCGCATGTTGCAGGAGCAAAGGTTACCGGCGAGATCGTAACGCAAGGAAAGGCTCCAAAAGTCATTTCACTCAGATATAAGGCAAAGAAGCGAGTCCGTACCAAGAGAGGTCATCGCCAGCCCTTCACAGAAGTAACGATCACAAAGATCGCATAACACAAAAAACACCACCCGAGCGGGTGGTGTTTTTGTTTAGTGTATAAACCCTCAATCCAGATACTTCCCTCATCCGCTCACGCCTCCCCTTGTATTAAAACAGGGGGGCTCCGCTTCGGCCCGCCTGCCATATGCCTGCCACTGGAAAAATGGATGTATGCTGCAGACAATAAAAGGATCTGATGTTTCATGAAGGCATAGTGTCAGGCTTATGACGGGCAGGTTAAGAATCGGGAAGTGTCTGGATTTGAGAGTTCTGTAAAATTACTTCCTGTTCTCCAGCGCGTGGATGAGTGTTTGCTGGTCAGCGTATTCAAGCTCCGCGCCGGAGGCGAGTCCTTTTCCGAGTCTCGTTATAGTCACGGAAAGCGGACGGAGAAGTCGCTCTATGTATAATGCGAATGCGTCTCCTTCTACGGTCGCATTCAAAGCAAGAATGACCTCGATGGTCTTCTGGCGTTCCGGTGGAAGTTGTTTTTGGATATACGTGATTCTGTTGAGAAGGTGAGTGATCGTGGCTGGTGTCGCGCGCTCAAGGATGTCTACTGATTCTCCCACAACGTGATAGGTTCCTTTAAATATTCCCGTTTTTTCGATTGGCTCAATATCTGATTCCCGTTCCACGACGCAGATAGATGTTTTGATGCGTTTTTGGTTTGCACATATCGTGCACGTCTTTTCATCGCCTGTCACTTCAAATCCCGCAAAACACACAGGGCATATTTTTATTTTTTCTTTGAGTGCGATAAGCGAACGGGAAAGTGAGGTAACTTCTGAAGGGGAGAGTTTAAGAAGAAAAAACGCAATGCGCGTCGCCTGGCGCGGCCCGATGCCGGGAAGTCGCGTGAAATGGTCGATGACAGCTTGTATCGTTTTCGGAGTCATCAGTAGGAGGGGGGTGTTTAGAAAATATCCTGAGGGATCTGTGCGTCTTCAAAATCCTTTGTCGGGTTTTCGAAGCTCGTTCTGCGTTCGTTGAAGAAGAGTTCCGCCGTGCCAAGCGGGCCGTTGCGGTGTTTTGCAACGATAATATCAGCCATGTTCTTGCGCGAGGTATTTTCCTTATCGCGGTCTTCGCGGTAAATAAAGAGAACAACATCAGCATCTTGTTCGATACTTCCGCTTTCCCGGAGGTCTGACAATTTTGGCT
>MEYI01000004.1:16228-19826 GCA_001773975.1 Candidatus Azambacteria bacterium RBG_16_47_10 | reverse complement strand
TCTACGGCACGGGACAGCTGGGAGAGTGCAAGAACGGGAATGTTCAATTCCTTTGCGATCCCTTTGAGTGCGCGTGAAATTTCAGTGATCGCCTGTACTGGAGATTCGTATGATGTTCTCGGCTGAATGAGCTGGAGGTAGTCGATAATAAGCAGGTCGAGCCCATGCATTGCCTGCAAGCGTCGTGCCATGGTGCGGATCTGGAGTACGTTTAAACTGGAAGAATCCTCAATATAGATAGGCGCCTCCGCAAGAGATGAGAGTGCATCGCGGATGCGCATGAAGTCATTGTAGTCTTTATCATCGCCGGAAAGCCGGCCGGTACGTAATTCCCATAAACCGACGCGCGCTTCCGCTGCGATAAAACGATCCACCAGCTGTTCCTTGGACATTTCCAAGCTGAAGATGCCGACAGATTTTTTTTCTTTTGTCGCAACATTGCGCGCGATATCCAGCGCAAGCGTGGTCTTTCCCAAGCTGGGTCGCGCAGCAAGAATGATAAGATCTGATTTTTGCAACCCAGCAAGAATATTGTCTAGCGCATGATAGCCTGTGGGAACGCCTCGCGTTTCCCCTTTGTTTTGATGTAATCGTTCAATGCGCTCAAATGCTTCTTCCAGAGTGTCTTTAATTGGGGTCAGTTCCTGTGAAACGCTGTCTTGCGAAATACTAAAGATCTTTTGTTCCGCTTCATCAAGGAGCACCTCCGGGTCCTCGTCTTCACGAAAACCAAGCGCGGAAATGTCATAGGATGCCAAAATAAGATCGCGGAGTACGCGCTTGCGATGGACGATCTGTGCATGCGAAACGATATGTGCAGGGGTCGACACTGCATTTACGAGCGTTGTGAGATATCCCATCCCGCCCGCTTCCTCCAAAAGATTGGTTGATTTCAGGCGATTGGAAAGATTGATGAGATCGATAGGATCCTGCCGTTCATAGAGGTGCAGGATCGTATCATAGATGATCTGGTGGTTCTTCTGATAAAAGTCGCGCGTCTGAATAATATCCGCCACCTTCATAATAGCTTCTTTATCCAAAAGCAATGCACCGAGCACGGACTGCTCAGCCTCGATATTTTGCGGAGGTACTTTTCCCTCAAGAGAAGATTTTGTCGCGTGTCGTGCCATAATGGTAATTTCAGTATTAGATTAAAGTGTTCCTTCGTATCTTACTTGCCAGCGGGAATAATTTCAAATCCGTCTTTAGTATCTTTTACGAGGTATCCTTGTTCTAAAATGCGCGCGCGGAGGGCGTCTGCTTCGGCCCATTTCCCTTGTTTTCTCAAGGTATTTCGCTCTTCTGCGAGTGCGGTTATCTCCTGTGGGATTTGTGTGGAAATGGTGTTTATAAATGGCACCCCAATAACACGCTCCCCGTCCTTTATGAATGAAAGTATTGCTTTTGCGCTTTTTGCTGATAGCGTCTTTTTCTCGATAAGCGGGTTTGCTGCGCGGATGAGGGTGAATAGCACGGCAAGCGCGGTGGGGGTGTTAAAATCGTCATCCATTGCTGCAAAGAATTTTTTTGTGTAGCCGGAAACGGCAAATGCTTTCCCGCTTTTTTGTTTTACCGCTTTTAATCGACGCGTAAAGTCACGTATCTTTTCCAGATTGCTTTTTGCCTGCGCATATAGTTTTTCTGAGTAGGGGAGCGGTGAGCGATAATGCGTGGATGCGACAAGGAAACGGAATGCATCCGGATCGTGCGTTTCCACCATTTCTTTTCCGGTGATCACGTTGCCGAGTGATTTGGACATCTTTGTTTCCGCTAATGTCAGCACGCCGGTGTGCACCCAGTATTTCACGAACGGTTTTTTGCCGGATGCACTCTCTTGTTGTGCGATCTCCGCTTCATGGTGGGGGAACTTCAATTCTCCCGCGCCGCCGTGCAGGTCATATTGCGGACCGAAGAAGTGTTCGGAGATCGCCGTGTCCTCAATATGCCACCCCGGCCGTCCCTTGCCCCATGGCGAATCCCACGACGGTTCGTATTTTTCATTCATTCCCTCGCGTGCTTTCCATAGCACGAAGTCGTATGGATGTTTTTTGTTCGGGTCCTCGTCCCGTCCAAAACCTCGCAAAGCTTCAGCGAGGCGCACCGATTTGTGGAGCTTCGCGAGGTTCTGTCCGGAGAGCTTTCCGTAATCTTTAAATCTCTTTACCTCAAAATATACGCTTCCATTTGCTTCATACGCGTATCCTTTTTTAATGAGTCGGGCGACTTGCCCGATGATCGCAGGGATGAAATCCGTTGCGTATGCGTATTGTGAAACGCCGGTGATATGGAGCTTTTCTCCGACCGATCGGAATTCGGCGAAATAACGGTCGGGTATTTCTTTCCAGTGTATGTCCGCCCCGCGCGCTGCGTTCACGATCTTGTCATCAATGTCGGTGACATTTTGAAGATAAAAGACGGTATATCCGCGCAGGCGGAGATACCGTGCGATGATATCATAATTAAGATATGTTTTGAGATTGCCGATGTGCGCGGAGTTGTACGGCGTGATACCACAGACGAACATATTTACTTTTTTGCCTTTGCGAGGCTTAAAGACCTCTTTTTTTCGCGTGCGCGAATTGTAGACTTTGATCATAGATGGATATTGTAGCACAGAGGGAGATATTTGACAAAGACATCTTAATATGATATAATGAAAATTCGAACATTTCAAAATAAAAAACCACGCGCCGCGAGCGCAAAAGGAGGCCATATGTGGGAGAATATAATAATCGTTTGGGGAACAATGATGGTGCTTGGGGCACTTGTCTGGATCGCAGACAGTATCATGTACCCGCTCAATCTTGTTTGCTGGATTGCGCGAAAACATCAAACACGCTTACTTTCAGTCTGCATAATGAAAGCAGGAAGATCTGCCAGTTTTGCGCGGACAAGGAAGTAGAAAGAATCAAAGGAGGAAGCGAGTATGGAAATCTCCGTGTTTGTGCTCCACTTTGGGGCGGTGATCGCTGCGGGATTAATTTCCCTGACAGCGATATGGTTTTTTAAGAGACGCAAAAAGAGCGTCCCCGTCAAGGCAGCTGAGGCCTAATCTCATCTGCAAAAGCAAAAGCAGGTCATGCATGATCTGCTTTTTGTTTACTTGTTTTTGCGCGTAAAAAAGAAGATAATAGGAATACAAAATTAATGTATATAATATGGCATACGAAGCGAAGCAATTTGAGCATATGGTGGGCATGCAGGGATTTAGTGATCAGCTTCTCAAAGATCATTTCACGCTGTATCAGGGATATGTCACAAATTTTAATAAACTGGATGAAACATTGATGGCGATGGAGAAGGCGGGCACTTTTGGCACGCCGGAATTTGCGGAGATGAATCGTCGGCTTGGGTGGGAATTCAACGGCATGCGTCTGCATGAATTGTATTTCGGCAATCTTACAAAAGAATCGGGAAAGATAGATGAGGGGTCGGCGCTCCATGCGGTGATCGCGAAGGAATTCGGTTCTTACGCGCTGTGGGAAAAGGATTTCGCGTCGATGGGCGCGATGCGGGGGATCGGCTGGGTGGTGCTGTATTGCGATATAACGGCCGGGCGGCTGTTCAATGTGTGGGTGAACGAGCACGATGCCGGGCA
>MEYI01000004.1:15598-16205 GCA_001773975.1 Candidatus Azambacteria bacterium RBG_16_47_10 | reverse complement strand
TAGTCATGGATGTGTTCGAGCATGCGTATATTCGCGATTATGGCATTGTGCGGAAGGATTATATCTCGAAATTCGTGGAACATATCAATTGGCGCGTTGTCCAGAATCGATTCGCTCATGATGTGAAATGAAAAAGCAGAACGGAAAGAAAAATTTCTTTTATCATTATTTTTTCGCATTCAGCCTTGTTGGATTCACAGGGCTCGTTTTGTATGCGACGGTGCCTCAAAAAAATGATACGCATGGTGCGTTAGCACCGGAAGAGAAGAACACAACTATCGAACAAAAACATATTCCCCAGAAACATGTACAGGCGGATGTCGTGAAGGCGATCTATGTCACGATGTATACTGCCGGCAGCACGAAAAAAATGGATGCGCTGATCGCGCTTGCCGATGCGACGGAAGTGAATGCGATGGTGATCGATGTAAAAGGATCGCAGGGCGAGCTTATCTACGACATGTTCGATGCTCCGGCATTGGTCGCGAAATTACATGAGCATGGGATCTATGCGATCGCACGTATTGTCGTATTTCAGGATAGCGGTGCCGCAACGCGCGAACCCGCGGTGGTTATTAAAAAGGAAGGCGGCGGAATATGGCGGGAC
>MEYI01000004.1:10197-15575 GCA_001773975.1 Candidatus Azambacteria bacterium RBG_16_47_10 | reverse complement strand
AGGGTGGGAGCATGTGTTTGATGTTTCAAAAAAAGCGCTCGATATGGGGTTTGATGAGATCAATTTCGATTACATCCGGTTTCCGACCGACGGAAATCTCGGAACCATGGTGTATCCGGCATGGAATACAGAAGTGCCACAGCATGAGGTTATTGCAAAGTTCGCTATGCGTGCACGGGACGTATTGAAGGCGTATGATCCCGCGATGAAACTCTCGATCGATATTTTCGGATATACATTCTTACAAAGCAGCGGACTTGGTATAGGACAGCGGCTTGAAGATACCGTCGCTATTTTTGACGGCGTGTATCCGATGGTGTATCCGTCGCATTACAGCACGGGTAATTTTGGTTTCACAAATCCTGCGGATCATCCGTATGAGGTGGTGAAAGGAACTTTGGAAAAAGGACTTGCACAGCTCGGAGATAATGCAACGACAAGCGCGCCAAAGATACGACCATGGTTGCAGGCATTTGACATGGGCGCAGTATATACACCGGAAAAAATGCGCGCGCAAATACAAGCAACAACCGATGGTTTGAGAGGTATGAGTACCGGATGGCTGTTATGGGATCCGGGAAATGATTATGACAACGGATACACCTTCCTTGAGAAGGAATAGATATGGTATACTAAAGGCATATGTCAGGATCTCACAATCATACATCCCATAAACTCTGCCCCTCCTTCCTCGTTGCCGCGGTCATCTTTTCCGTCTTTACCCTTACCGGTATTGTTTCCGCCGCATGGGTAGATGCTCCAAACGCTCCGCCAAACTACGGCATCACCGGCTGCACCTTCCCCTGTCTTGAAGAAGACTTCCGCCCCATGAATCTCGGCACCACCTCGCAAACAAAACGTGCCAGTATCACCGCAGACGGTTTCTACGACCGCCAGGATCCCACATATGTCATTGACCCCGCATCATCTCTTATTTCCTTGAACCTTGCAGGCCATGCCGTGATCAATAGCAATGCTTCTTCGATCGGCGCCCAGTTGGTGGTGAATAATCCAAAAGACACAACCAAGACAGGCTCTACCGGAGATGCGATCTTTGCGTTTGCAAACACAACTGGTGCCGCTCTTTTTGCGGAACAAGCGGATCCGACAGGATATGCCGTGTATGCGTCGGGGACAACGAGTTATTTTAATAGCAATGTCGAGATCGGGAGTGCGATGAGTCCTAAACAGCTTTGTTTAGGCGGTGTGTGTCAGTCGTCATGGCCATCCGCAGGAAGTGGCACGACAAATACTATTACTAAATGGACGGCGTCAAATACGCTTGGCGACTCGATTATTACCGATAACGGGACAACGGTCGGCATCGGCGGCAATTTGAATGTGACAGGGACCGCGAATACGTGTAAGGCTGTTCCGTATGTTTCTCCTACGTATCAGATAGGTCATAGTCCTAGTGCTGATTCTGGATCGGAGACAGATCTTGGTGCTAGCGGCTATCCCCGTCCTAATACCACGAGCCCAATAATATGCGGAGCGAATTATTATGTGATGGCTGTCATGGATGCTGCTGGTCATTTTGGAGATCCGAATAATCCTCCACAGGAAGGTATCATGCTGTGCTGCAAGAACGCTGACTAATTACTAACATTGAAGACATGGCGATCAAAAAAAATAGATCGGTATCTTTTAGTTTGAGTACGAAGGTGTATTCGTTTGAAAGCATTGTGAATACGGCGTATTCTTTTCTTGACCGGGCGCATGTGTTTCTCGACGGGGACCCGAAAACGCAGGTGAAGCTTTTGTTAAAGATAAAGGAATCTTGTAGTCTCAGTCCAGAAAAAATAAAAGGAGAATTTCATAACGAGCTATTGGAGCAGGATCTCAGGTTGAGGTTGGCAAGAGACAATAGAAAGTTACGGGAATATATTGTCGGCCAAGCATTATTCGGTGCAAGTCCGGAGGGAGTGCAAAGTGCTGAAGCAACAGAGGACGATGAGCTTGATAAAATATTGGAACGAGAGTTGAAGGCGCTTGAGGATGAGGAAAAAAAAGCGACTAAAGGAACAAAGGACCCTCTTGGCGTGCTGACCACGTGGAATGAGAAGAAGGGAAAGAAACAGACGAAAAATAATGGAAAGAGAAAATAAGGAATATATGGTTGAAAAAATCCATTTTAACAGGAAAATCTATACGAAAAAAGCGATCGATAACAGCATCAAAGCATTTTCTCATCTTGCTCGTTTCCGTGTCGCAAAGTATGGCGGATATTTTGTTGTTTCGGCGGACGCGATCGATGCAGATGTTAAAAGTGTTTTTAAAGATGAATTTTGCGACTTTGTACTGGCAGAATTAAAGAAAGCGTAATCTATGGAAAAGCAGAAATACAGTAAAAAGAAGGTTAATTATTTCCGTTATCGAAAAATGGGAGATAAGCATTTGATAACGAATGATTTCGGAAATTTTGCGGTTTTAAGCGGTATGGACTATGCGACATATGTTGCGGGAAAGATCCCTGAAACATCGGCTCTTTTCGCCGAGCTTGCGCAAAAAGGATTTATTAAAGATCGGATGAATTTCGCCGAGCTGATACGGAAATTTCAGTCGAAAAATGCTTTTATTAAATTGGGCCCGTCACTGCATATCATTGTAGTAACGTTGCGGTGTAATCATACATGTCTGTATTGTCACGCTTCTTCGGGACCGGAAAAAAATAAAGAGCTCGATATGCCTGTTGATCTCGCAAAAGATGTTGTCGATGCGATATTTAAAACGAATAATCAAAATATTAACATCGAATTTCAAGGCGGTGAGCCGCTTTTGAACTGGGATGTCGTAAAATTCATAATTGAATACAGCAGAGAAAAACAAAAGATCGACAAAAAAAATGTTCAGCTTTCCCTGGTTTCCAATTTTAGTTTAATGACCGACGAAAAACTGAATTTTCTTTTGAAAAATCAGGTGAGTTTAAGCACTTCATTTGACGGACCAAGCGCGGTACATAATAAAAATAGAGTGTATTTGGCGGGGAATAGCTATGAGAATGTGGTGAAGTGGCTTAAAAAGTCGCTACGGCTATATAAGAAAAACTGCCAGACATTTTTACCCGGCGCATTAACGACCATTACGCGATATACGTTGCCGTATTATAAGGAGTTGGTTGATGAATATGTTTCGCTCGGGCTTCCCAATATCTACATTCGAAATCTCAATCCCTTTGGATTTGCAAAAAAGACATGGGAGCAGATCGGTTATACTCCAGAAGAATTCATCGATTTTTATAAAAAATCGATGGAATATATTATCGGTCTTAATCTTAAAGGAAAAAAAATCCGTGAACAGCTTGCGGTGACCTTTCTCACAAAGATATTGACCGATCACGATCCGAATCATATGGATTACCGCTCTCCGTGCGGAGCGGGAATCGGTCAAGTGGCATATAATTATAATGGAGATATTTATACATGCGATGAAGGAAGAATGTTCGGGCGGGTGGGGGATGATTCCTTCAAAATGGGCAATGTGCGTGAAAATAGCTATAAGGAAATAATGGAGAGTGATGTCGTGAAAAGCATGTGTCTTGCATCATGCCTTGATGCGATTCCCGGCTGCAACGAATGCGCATATAAGCCGTATTGCGGCGTATGTCCGGTATATAACTATTCTGAACAGGGTAATATATTTGGCCAAATGCCGACAAACGGCAGATGCAAGATCAATATGGCAGTATTTGACTATCTATTTGAGAAAATGCAGGATAAGAAGGTGAAGATGATATTTGAGGAATGGGTGCGTGTATAATGTACGAGCGTGTGGTATAGTAATAATAGGGAGAGGAGTAAAGGGTTATAGTACTATATGGAGAACAAAGAGCAAAAAAATTCAAAGTTGCCAAAGCTGAAAAAAAATATAAAGGAGTTCCTCAATAGTGAGGAAGGAAAAATCAGCAAGAAAAGCATCGTGAAAGCGGGTGTTGCGCTAGCGCTTTTAGGAGCGATGTTTGATCCAAGCGTTACATCTGCACATCCCGCGCATACGAGCTCAGCTGGAGCGTTGCACAATTCCGGTAATCAGGGTTCCAATCCTGGTCACGGCTCCCACGGCTCCCATGGTTCCCACGGCTCCCATGGTTCCCATGGTTCCCACGGGCAGTGGTAGGTTTTATGCTGACAAATACAAAAATCAACATAGCGTTAATTGTACTCATAGCTTTCGTCGTTATCGTTGGCGGATTTGCGTTGGTAAACTTGGGAAGTACCCCACAGGAAACTTTTAGAGAAGAGGGGATCCGTAAAGAAGCATCAGGGGAAGAAAGACAGGCGTATTTTGAGGCAATGAAGAAGGAGATAATAGTGCAGATCGAGGAAAAGCAATCTCAATTTGAAAAAATAAATGACCAGATCGTTTTTGCGCAAAAAGCGTGCGGTAGTGTAGATCTTGCGCGTGTTACCGTATCGGAAGTCAAGGATATCGGGAGGGAAAACTTCACACAGACGATTGCAGGGTATTACACGTGTGAAGCGGTCACAAACAAAAATATCGATCAGTGTAATTTCCTAAAAAGCGTTGATTCCCGCCTTTTTGAACGATGCATATTAAATGCGGCAAACATCAGGATCGCAGCTGAAAAATGCTCGGTAGAGAGTATAAATCAGTGCATAAAGAGCGGCTTATTGACCCGAGCCGATTGCAATAATATCTGCGCGATGTATTCTCAAAACGACGCTTCTGTATGTAGTATTGCCAAGGATGCCGACCTGAATAAAGTATGCCTGGCGTTTACGCAAAAAAATATCGATCTCTGCAATGGCATTGCCGATGGATCCCAAAAGGAATCATGCAGGAATGAATATCATTTTTATACGGCTATCCAAAATAATAACGCAGGCGCATTAAATGATATGGTCTACAGTTTTAAAAAGGCAATCGGGGATGTCATGTTTGACGGGAGTGTTTCATGCAAAAGTGAATTCACGAAGTTTATAAACGAATATGATTGCATGCATGGTTTGGTCGACGATTATGATATCGTGCAAAAGACCGCTGATAATTTAAGAAATGAAATAGCTGATCTTAATAAAAAACTTGCCGAAATACAATAACAATGAAGCCCCTTATCTTAATAGTCACGCGCGCATGCAATCTCCGATGCGATTATTGCGATGTCGATAAAAAGAATATCTCAATGGAAGAAAAGGTGGCTCGGAAGGCCGCTTTTCTTTATTGCGCGTGGGCGAAAAAAAATAAACAAAAAGAACTGCTGATCCGGTTTTTTGGCGGAGAACCCCTGATGAATTTTAGTGTTGTAAAGGAAGTGGTCGCGTATGCAAAAAAATACGCGCGCCGGGAGAAGGTAAAAGCATCGTTTGATCTCACTACAAATGGTCTGCTCGTCAATGATGGTGTAATTGATTTTTTCA
>MEYI01000004.1:8357-10100 GCA_001773975.1 Candidatus Azambacteria bacterium RBG_16_47_10 | reverse complement strand
TACGTAAATACAAAAAGGAATTGATTGCATTGCCGAATATGACAGTGAATATGGTGATCGCGCCGAATCAGGTAGGGCGTTTCTACGAAAATTTCTTGCACAATTATCAACTTGGATTTACACGATTTAATTTCTTACCGGCGTATTTTGCCGCATGGAAGGAAAAAGAGCTGGGGTCGCTGATAACCGGATTTAACGCGGTGGTGGGATTTCTGCGCGCACATAAGGATATTTCAATAAAAAATACGGAGGTGTTTAGCACCCAGCCATTTTTTAACCCGGGATTTGTTGTTGATTGCAATGGAGATCTGTTTGGCACTAATATGATCTTATCTGATCATTATACGCGCGTAAGAGATGATCTTATCATGGGAAATGTGCTGAAAATCGAGAGAAATAATTTGTTGCATTTCGACAAGGATACCGATATGGTATCTATCATGAGAAGTGCCGTTGATGGCACGCTGTTCTATGCTTCTTTGAAGGTTGACAGGATATTGAGTAATTTTGTGAAGAAATTGAATATGTGAAGGGAGTATTATTGAAATAAAAAGCAAATAACGCAATGAATATAAAAAGGATCGATCTGAAGACAGGATTCGCATGCAATAATAATTGCCATTTTTGCGTGCAAGGGCACAAGAAGAAATTCGGAAACAAAGAGACGGCGGAGCTTAAACGATATTTAAAAAAATCGGCGGAAGAAGGGTATACAGGGGTGGTGTTGACCGGGGGAGAACCGACGATACGTCCCGATATTTTAGATCTCGTTGGGTATGCGAAAAAACTTGGTTTTTCTCTGATCCAAATACAGACGAACGGAAGAAGGTTTGTTTACGAGGATTTTTGCAAGGACATCATTGCTGCCGGAGCGAATGAATTTTCACCGGCACTCCATGGTCATACGCCCGAACTGCATGATTATCTTACGAACGCAAAAGGTGCGTTCGCGCAGACGGTTATGGGCATTAAAAATTTGAAAAAATTAGGGCAAACCATAATAACAAACACCGTGATCACAAAACCGAATTACCGTCATTTACCCGAGATTGCAAAACTGTTGGTTCGGCTCCGCGTCGATCAGTTTCAGTTGGCATTTGCTCACGCATTAGGGCACGCGGAAACCAATTTCGACGCAATGATCCCGAGAAAATCTTTGATCGAGCCGTATGTTAAAAAGGCGCTTGATGTCGGCATACATGCAGGAGTGAACGTAATGACCGAAGGAATCCCATATTGTTTCATGCAGGGGTATGAGAGCTATATAGCCGAGGAGATCATACCGGACACCAAGATCTATGACCTTGATAACGTCATCGAGGATTATTCGAAATTAAGAGTGGATGAAGGTAAAAAACGAGGCCCGAATTGCAAAAAATGCTACTACTTTAAAAAATGCGAGGGACCGTGGAGGGAATATCCGGAGAAATTCGGTTGGGATGAGTTTAAACCGATACAATAATCGTATGGACACCGTGGCGGATAAAATCATCTCGATCTTTGACTTTTTGATCACTCGCAACGGATTGTCGAGTAAGAAAAGAGAGATAGAAAGAATCAGAGAGATCTTATTTACCGATTTTAACAATGAATGGAAAAAGAAAAATCAAAAGTTTGATTTTTCTTTTTCTTTCAAAGATCGCGGCGCGGATAGCATGAGATTCAGTTATAATAATTTTGGAGAGAAGAAAGGGTTTTACGATAAAACACTGGCAATTTTCGATCTGTTCGATGACGCGTATA
>MEYI01000004.1:5146-8270 GCA_001773975.1 Candidatus Azambacteria bacterium RBG_16_47_10 | reverse complement strand
GCGATGCATTACCACGATTCAAGATATATTTCGAAGAGATCCATCAAAAACTCTCACCGTCGGAAAGAATGGAGTTGGTTGAAAAAATTGCGGGGATACTTGATTTTGACCGCACGCAATTAATAATAAAAGCGGATGATGTTATTGGGGCGATATGTGTGGATTTTTTACCGCAGAAAAAAACCAATCTGAAGGTATATTTTATGTCTCATACTATTGATTTTTCCTATGTAAAGGAGATTTTTTGCGGCAGAGATGACGCAGGCGATGCGATACGGGAGTTTTGCGATATTTTTTCTTTGGAAAAATTATGTTTTTATTACATGGCGCGGAGGTTTGGCGGCGGAGGAATGCAATCGGTGAAAGTATACAAAATATATGAAGTTGCCAGCATCCGCGATTTTTCGCGATCATACAAAGAGATCTTTCATTTCTTAAAATATTCCCCAATGAAAAATGATGTGCGAAAGTTTAGAGAATTATTGGCATTTTCCCTCAAAAAGAAGATACTGTTTTATCCGGTGATCTCTTCGATTGATCTCCCCTTAGGCGGCTCAATGAAGTATGATCTCTATGTATCTGTCCTGGATTAACTAATATTATGAAACGTTTGGAATTTCATATCTCCTATACGTGCGTCAATAAGTGCTCATTTTGCAGTGAGTATGATCGCATGGAGCAGTTCAAGAGAAATCCAGTTTCTTTTTCTGAAATAAAAAAAGAATTGATCGTAAAAAGAAAAGAAGGGTTTGATTTTGTGAATTTTACCGGGGGAGAGCCGACTATGCATCCGGATTTCCCGGAAATAGCGAAATATGCGAAGGAATTGGGATATAGGATCTATATCGGCACCAATGGGTGCATGCTTGCAAAAAAAGAATTTTGCGAGGACACGGTTCCTTTTTTAGATGAGATCAGTTTTTCCATTCATGGACACACTGCGCCGCTCCATGACGTGCTCGTGGGAAGAAAGGGTGCGTTTCGTGATATTGTTGCCGCTATACAAAATATCGATGCACTAGGTTTTACAAATAAATTCGCAAATAGTGTTATGGTGCGGGATAATTTTGAGAGCGCGGGGAGTATTTTAGAATTTTTGGGCGAACGAGGATTTTCACAGGTATTGTTTTCAAATCTCGCTCCCGAAGGTATGGGGCTAAGGCAATATAAGGATTTGTCGGTACGCATTGATGAGTGGAGAAGAAAGGTGCCTGAGCTTGTTGCGATCGTGGAAAAATATGAGATGACCATGCGGTTTTTTGGTTTGCCGTTATGTGCGCTCAAGCAGTATGCATTTTTATCAAATGATCTATTCTGGGATGCGAGAACGACAATTGAACGGTCGGGGGCGCCCATTCCAGCGCTTGTCGATGTGCCGGGGGATGTGCCCGCCAGGAACAGAGTGAAAACGGATCGGTGCGGAATGTGCGCGTATGGAAAAATGTGTTTCGGTGTTTTCGATGCATATGTTGCGAATTTTGGAGATACGGAATTAAGGCCGTTTTGCGATGAAGAATAATAATTTCAAAAATCTAGAATTGAATCTGGGAAAGGGATGTAATAACCACTGTGTTTTTTGTATGAGCGGAAAAATAGGAAATCCTATGCATCATAGGATGTTTCCCGTAAAAGAGGCGAAGAAGGAGATCAAAAGATACTATAGCGAAGGATGTAGGTCGCTAGGATTTTTGGGAGGCGAACCCACCATCTATCCATACCTGGAAGAGGTTGTGCGGTTTGCGAAAAAATTAGGATACGAGCGGATCTCTTTGACAACAAACGGGAGATTGTGCGACGATCGTGAATTTTGCATGAAGTTGATCAATGCGGGAGTGAACAGATTTAATATTTCGATCCATAGTCATGACGAAAAAATAGAAGATGCGATCACGCGGGTTCCCGGCAATTTCAAGAGAAAAATAAAAGCGTTAAAAAATCTTGTCATGTTGCGAAAAAAAGGATTAATACCATACGGTGTTTCCATTAACGGGGTGATTAATGCGTATAATTATAAGAATTTAGATATATTTATCGATTTTTTTTCGAGCATCGGCATCCGAGATATTCGCCTGAATTTTATCCGGCTCGAGGGTCTGGCGGAAGAAGATCTGCGGAGCAGTATTTCCTTACACACGTTTAAACCCTACATTAAAAAATTGGTCGATCTCAATGAAAAGAAATATAAAATCGATCTGAATTTCGGGGAAATGCCGCTGTGTATGTATGCCGATCTGCACGCACGCGTCGGCGATGATCATCTTATGAAAAAATATGTCGGCGAATTTTTTGACCTGCCTACCGAGGTATCGCTTAGAGATTACGATCGTTTGCCTAGTGCAAAAGGAAAGAAAAACGCGACCATCGACCGGATAAGTGAAAAGAGATTTAATTTTCAAGAAGAAAAACGGAATCATTACAAGCAAAAACTTCCGACATGCGGATCATGCACTATGAATTCCTTATGCGATGGTATCTGGAAGAATCATCTTGTGATGTATAAAAATCGGTCGGTATTTAAGCCGATTTCTCCGGCAAAAAATCAGGCGGAGATAGGGGATAATTTACCGTATCATTTGCTGCGTGTCGGTTTGGCATGCAATGTCGCGTGTGTGTTTTGTAATATTCCGGTGGAATCGGGAGTGTATCCTGCGCATCTGAGTCATGCGCAGGTGAAAAAAGAGGCCGATACTATTTTTAAAAAAGATCCGCATCCGAAAATATCGATAACGGGCGGCGAGCCCACTATCCGCAACGATTTGATCGACATTGTCGCGTATCTGAAGAAAAAAGGCGCGCGGACAATAGAGTTGCAAACCAATGCGGTTTTACTTGCGGATAAGGGCATGGTCAAGCGGTTGAGAAAAGCGGGGGTGGATAAGGCATTTGTAAGTTTTCACTCGCATGTGTCAAGGATCCACGACCTCCTGATTATGAAAAAAGGCGGTTTTGAAAAATGCGTGCATGGGATAAAAAATCTCCTGGACAGCGGCATTGAAGTCATTTTAAATCCGGTGGTCAATACGCTGACCTACCGCAGTTTGCCGGATTATATTGATTTTGTTCATAAGAATTTTCCGAAGGTGAATTGTATTTCTTTGTCAGTTGTTCAGCCGAATCATAGGGC
>MEYI01000004.1:5004-5118 GCA_001773975.1 Candidatus Azambacteria bacterium RBG_16_47_10 | reverse complement strand
GAAATCGTGCGATTTTTTTCCAGCCTCGGTGTAAAGCATACTAATGTTTATTTTCCGCATATTCTCGGCAATGCGCGAAAGAATTTTGACACCGTGGTGCCGCGGTATGAGGAT
>MEYI01000004.1:4711-4853 GCA_001773975.1 Candidatus Azambacteria bacterium RBG_16_47_10 | reverse complement strand
ATAAAAAGAAGAGGTTCGCGCGTGTTGATTATGAAGGAAAAACAAAGAGGAACGAGTGCAAACAGTGCCTGTATTTTGATACATGCGATGGCGTATCAAAAGAATATGCGGCGCGGCGCGGATGGAGCGAGTTTGATCCGGT
>MEYI01000004.1:4297-4557 GCA_001773975.1 Candidatus Azambacteria bacterium RBG_16_47_10 | reverse complement strand
AGGGGGAGAAAGGATGGTGCGGAGCGGGTAATATTGAGCGGCGGGGAAGCAACGATACATCCCGATTTTTTTACTATCGTGAAGCGCGCAAAAAAGGAAGGATATGCACATGTTCAGGTGATATCGAACGGGCAGCGGCTTTCCAGTCCGGAGTTTTTTGATGCGGCGGTAAGGGCGGGGGTTGATGAAATGACATTTTCAATTCATGGGCACACGTCTGCACTGCATGATATGTTAGTTGGTGTGGAAGGTGCATTCAT
>MEYI01000004.1:3494-4199 GCA_001773975.1 Candidatus Azambacteria bacterium RBG_16_47_10 | reverse complement strand
GAGATGGTGGAGATGTTCATCAAAGCAGGTTTTTATGAATTTGATCTTTTACACATCATTCCTTTTAGTTCCGCGTGGGAAAATAGGAAGATCCTGTTTTTTGATGTTGAAAAAGCGTTGCCGTACCTGCATAAGGCATTCTCATTTTCAAAAGACCCCAGAGTGCATATCTGGACCAATCGACTGCCAGCACACTATCTTGAAGGATATGAGCGGTTGATCCAGGATCCTTCAAAGATCATGGATGAGGTTGCGGGACGCACGGAAATGTTTGATGACTTTTTTAAAAAAGGAAGGGAATTTTATTGCAGGGGCGAAAGGTGCACATACTGCTTTCTTGAGAAATTTTGCACAGATCTTAGATCATTTAAAAAGAATAAAATACTGGATCCTGAGAAATGGCCGACCTGCATCAGCAAAGCGGATTCCTTGAAAAGAGGCGACGCGCTTGCATTGAAAGACGTATATGACGGCAAAAAGGTCGATATGAAGAAATTTGTCGATTTTTACATCAAGGAAAGGTATTTTGTTAAAAGTCTCCGATGTAAAAAATGCAAAGAATCAAAGCATTGTTCCGGTGCGCCGGTTGCTCTTATGAAAGAGCGTGGATTTAAAATCTTACGTACGATAAAATGAGACCAAAGATCAATCAATGGCAAATCTCGGATATATACAAATAACAAGGATCTGCGATCAAGAATGTCT
>MEYI01000004.1:0-3450 GCA_001773975.1 Candidatus Azambacteria bacterium RBG_16_47_10 | reverse complement strand
CGGCAAAAAAAGCGGTTGATGATTATATTGCTCGCGGATATACGGGAATAATTTGGACAGGCGGCGAACCGACGCTATACCCGCGGCTTGCCGAACTTATTGCATATGCACATGAGCGCGGCATTCATTCCAGGATCATTACCAACGGACAGCGATTGTCGAATCGCATGTATTTCAAAAAATTGGTCGATGCGGGTCTTGTGCATGTGAATATTTCCCTTTTTTCCCATAAACCGAAAGTTCAGAATTTCCTGGCGCAAAAAAAAGATTCGTATCGCCGCATCATGATGGCACTTAAAAATGCGCAGGAGATCGGCGTGACCACTCATGTGAATACGGTGATCAATACGTATAATGCGGACCACTTGTCGGATATTGTTCGGTTCGTCGTTGAAAAATATCCCATTGTGAATCATTTTATATGGAATAATATGGATCCGCTGATGAACAGGGCATCAACGAATATAAGCACCATCCCGACCCTCAATGAATTTGAGCGGGAACTTTTTAAAGCGATGAAATTCCTGGATGATCATAAAAAAACATTCAGGGTTGAGCGAGTACCCCTGTGCTACATGACGGAATATGCGCAGTATTCGACGGAAACGCGGAAGATCGTGAAAGGGGAGGAGCGATCCGTGCATTTTTTGGACGAAAAAAAAGAGGTGCGCCAGAAAAAATGGGAACATGGGAAAGCGTCCTGTTGCCGCGTATGTACGCTCAATGATATTTGTGCGGGGCTTTGGCAGATGGATACGTATTATTCGTCAAAAGAGCTTTATCCCGTTTTCGTCGACCCTGAAAAAATTCGAAAAAAAATAATGAATGATAATGATTGAAATTGTTGATTACATCGATTATTTTTTTGCTGTTTTGGTGGTGGTTTTTGGCATTGTAGTTACTAAGGAGGATATGTATCGCGGGAAGATACGTAATGCGGTGATTGGCACGGGCCTAGTCATCGGTTTTTTGGGATATGTCGGTGTTTTTGTGTTGATGTATGCGGCGCAGATGCCCGAGATTTCTCCCTCGTATTTTCTTCATGTCGGGATGAATTTTATCATAAGCGTATTGTGCGGGTATCTTCTCTGGCATTATAAGTTGTGGTCTGCGGGTGATGCGAAATTTTTTATGCTACTTTCGTTTCTTTTACCGCTGCGATTTTATGCGAACGGATATTTGCTTTATTTTCCTTCATTGGCACTCGTGATTAATATTTTCGTCCCCATTTTTTTATTTCTACTTGTGAGAATGATGGTAGAGATCGCGATGCATTTTAAGCGATTCATCGCTGACGAGGCTGGTGTCATGGGGGAGCGGTATCAAAGGATACGGCAAGAGTTGGCGAGTACGGTAAAGCATAAGAAGCGCATTCTTATTTTCGCGGGGACATTTTTGCTGACGTTTCTCTTTATTCCTTTATTGAAGTATCAGACAATTCCTGCTCTTTCTCTGAGTTTTGGCGGCGTGCTTGCGATTTTTTTCGTTTTTTATCTCCTTCAGGGTTACCTGCGCCTGATCATTGCCGTATTTTTAAAGAGTAAATGGTTTGTAAACGGCACGTTAGTTTTCATTGCCGGCTATTTTATTCTCGGGTTTTTGTATTTCCCTGATCTACTTACTACTGCTCTTATAATGACCGTTAAGGTTGGGGTGATGTTTTTTGCTATCCTTAAGATACTTGAACGATTTTCAAGTTTTTATATAAAACGAAAAGAGGTTGTTGTTGTGGAGGTAGAGGATCTGAGACCCGGTATGGTTATTTCTGATGAGTTGGTGAAAAATATTCAAAGTGATGACGATCTTTCGCATGTACTCGGAGAGTTGTATCCCGAGGGCATCTCAAAAGAGCAAGTACCTTTGTTAAAAAAATGGTTTCTCGAACATGACAAGAAAAATATTCCGATCTATAAGACATTTTCTTTTGCGCCCTATATTTTCGCGGGTGCGATTATAACCATGATCGCGAAGCAAAGCATTGTACATCTGGTTTTGTCTTTTATGAAATAGTATAATCATTCCATGGCAAAAAAATACACAATACTTCATTTCAAGGATGGCTGCATCGGATGCGGGTCTTGTGCCGCTGTGTGCGAGAAATACTGGGAAATACAGGATGATGGTATTGCACATCTGACGGGGTCGGTGTTACAAAAAAAGACGAAGGAGAATGTATATGTGCTTGAGCTCGATGATCCCGGGTGTAATGCGGACGCTCAGGATATTTGTCCTGCACAGGTCATTAAGATTCGGGCGACAAAAAAGGAAAAGAAGAAGGGTGTGATTAAAAAGAAAAAAGCGGCTTAAGGCCGCTTTTTTGCTTCTCAAGGATCTTTTATTACTGGTATAAGGCAACGGTGCATGGTACCATGCCACCATGGGTGAATACGAAAAACAAAGGCAATCACTGCCGTGGGGAACGATCGTTCCCGCGGCGTTGTTTTCTTTTGTGCTTATGGGTGTGGCGCTTTCATTTTCCGGGTATGAGATAGGTTCGGTAAAGCATTGGTTTTCTGCCGATGATGCGGGAAAAAATGCAGTATTTTTCGATCTCAGTCGTTCTTCATTGATGGGAAGGCCGGATGCACCGGTGACCGTGGTCTCGTTCTCCGATTTTCAATGTCCGTTGTGCGCCATATTCCATTTTGGAGCGGAGCAGGCTATTATGGATACATTCGTCAAAAAGGGGCTTGTCCGGTTTGTGTTCAAGCATTATCCTTCTCTTGGCGATGAATCGTTCGTCGCGGCATATGCGAGTGAATGCGCAAAAGAACAAGGAAAATTCTGGGAGTACCAGGATTTTCTATTTGATCGGCAATCGCAAAGCATTCTGGAAAATAGTGGAATATTTTCCAGCGCTAATCTGATGAGTGCTGCGGAGCAGGTTGGATTGCAAAAGAGCATGTTCGAGCAATGCCTTTCATCCGAGCGATACAAGGAAAATGTTATGCGCGATCTTGAAGAAGGAAAGAATGCGGGAGTACAAGGAACGCCGACGGTTTTTGTTAACGGCGAGAAAATAGAGGGGTCCCTTCCGTTTGAAACATATAAAACAATAATAGAAAAAAATCTCAAAAAATAATATGTACGACGTCATCGTTATTGGGTGTGATATCGCATCGTGGGCGGCGGCGATGTATGCCGCGCGAAAGGGATCGTCAGTATTGGCGCTTTCAGATGAGTCGATGAAGTATGCCGGGGTGCGTTTAAGTAAATATGCATATCCCGGATTTTTAGGAACAGATGCGGATCGGTTGGTGCATAATATGCGTAAGCAGGCGGAAGAGCTTGGGGTGTCCGTTATAACCGTGGAAGACGACATCAGGAAGGTATCTTCCGCACAGGAGGAGGGGAAAAATATTTTTATTGTTGCATATGATGGGGGATCATATAGGGGGAGAGCGGTGATCGTTGCAACCGGAAAAAAGCCCCGACGACTCGGCGTTCCCG
>MEYI01000003.1:7860-11152 GCA_001773975.1 Candidatus Azambacteria bacterium RBG_16_47_10 | reverse complement strand
GGCGCACAAAACCAAAATTCGATATTCTTTCGAATGTTGTATCATCACAAATAAAACTCCATGCGCCCTATGGCGGTGTGGTGCCGACACTCGCCTCGCGCGAACATACAAAAAATATTCCGCGCGTATTTAAAAAAGCGCTGCGCGACGCGCACACGACCATGGACGAGATCGATGCGATCGCCGTCACCTACGCGCCGGGGCTTGTTATCGCTCTTCTTATCGGCATCAATTTTGCAAAAGGACTTGCGTATGCATTTAACAAACCCATTATTCCCGTGCATCATATCGCGGCGCATATTGCGTCAAACTGGATCGCGGGAGAACCTGTCGCATTTCCGCTTTTAAATGTCGTCGTATCCGGAGGACACACCGAACTGGTGCTCATGAAAAAGCAGGGTTCATATATCATACTCGGAAGCACGCGCGATGATGCGGCAGGGGAAGCATTTGATAAAACGGCAAAACTGCTCGGACTCGGGTATCCCGGTGGTCCTGTTATTTCAAAACTCGCCCGTGGCGGCGATGCGAATCGCTATGCGCTTCCCCGTCCGATGCTTTCAAGCGGAGATTATGATTTTTCTTTTTCCGGATTAAAGACCGCGGTGCTGTATCTCGTACAAAAACATCCTGGGATCAAAAAAAATAAAACGGCGCTTCGCGATTTTTGCGCGTCATTTGAGCAGGCGGTCGCAGATACGATCACTGAAAAAACGATCCGGGCGGCGAAACAATACAACGTCCGCACGATCGCCTTATCGGGCGGCGTATCTGCAAACGCGCGTCTCCGCGAACACATGACCACAAACATCAGCACACGGCTTTCAAAAACGAAATTCATCGTTCCATATTCTTATTTATCCACGGACAACGCCGCTATGGTCGGCGCCGCGGCGTTTTTCAACAAAAAAGCGGCACGATCATGGAAGGGACTGGATGCAAGCGCGCACGCACCACTGAAATAAAACTCATCTACAGCCCCTAGCAAAAAAAGGCTGAAAAATGCTACACTATTTGTGTATGGCAGACACAAGGAGAGAAAAATTCAATACCCCGTACGACCCGAAAAAAGTTGAGGAAGCACTCTATAAACGCTGGGAAGAAGGCGGCTTTTTTAATCCTGACGTTTTAGTACAAAAAGGATTCACAGCGCCAGATGCCGAGTCGTTTTCTATCGTCCTCCCTCCGCCGAATGTCACCGGAACGCTCCACTTGGGACACGCCGCGATGCTCGCAGTAGAAGATATTCTTGTCCGCTTTGAACGCATGCGTGGGAAACGAACGCTGTGGATCCCTGGCACCGACCACGCCGCGATCGCAACGCAATCAAAAGTGGAAAAGATCATCGAAAAGGAAGGGGTGCGCCGAAACGACCTTGGCCGCGATGCCTTTCTCGCTCGCGTGAATCAATTCGCGCAAGAAAGCCACGACACCATCGTGAATCAGGTGCGCCGCATGGGATCATCGGTGGATTGGAGCCGAGAAGCATACACGCTCGATGCACCACGCATGACCGCGGTCTATACTGCATTTAAAAGCATGTATGACGTAGGACTTATTTTCCAGGGGAAGCGTCTCGTGAACTGGGACCCAAAAGGACAAACGGTCATTTCTGATGACGAGATTGTATATAAAGAAGAGAAAACAAAATTTTATTATTTCAAATACGGCCCGTTCACGATCGGCACCGCGCGCCCGGAAACGAAATTTGCGGATACATATGTCGTCATGCATCCGGACGATGCGCGCTATAAAGAATACGTGCACGGACAGACTTTAGAAATCGAATGGATCAACGGCCCGATGACCGCGACGATCATCAAAGATGCGGCGGTCAATCCGGAATTCGGTACCGGCATCATGACGATCACGCCATGGCACAGCGCGGTCGATTTCGACATGGCGGAACGGCACGATCTCCATGGAGAGCAGATCATCGACCTGTACGGCAAACTTTTGCCGGTCGCCGGAGAATTTGCCGGCATGAAGATAAAAGATGCGCGCGATACAATCGTGGAAAAACTCGATGCCAAAGGACTCTTAGTAGAGATCGATGAAAACTATATGCACAATGTGGCAACCGCAGAGCGCACCGGAGCGGTCATTGAACCGCAGGTAATGAAGCAGTGGTTCGTGGCAGTGAATAAAGAATTTGTCATTCCGCATTCGGAAATTCCCGGCATCGCTTCGGGATCGAAAACAACACTCAAAGAGATCATGCGCACCGCGGTAACAAGCGGAGCGATCAAGATCGTACCGGAGCGATTTGAAAAGATCTATTTCCACTGGATCGACAATCTTCGCGATTGGTGCATCTCCCGCCAGATCTGGTTCGGACATCGCATTCCAGTATGGTACCGCGGAAACGAACTATATTGCGGCGTGACAGCGCCCGAAGGCGATGGGTGGGAGCAAGACCCTGATACGCTCGATACTTGGTTTTCATCGGGGTTATGGACCTTTTCCACGCTCGGATGGCCGGAAAAAACAAACGATTTCGCAACATATCACCCGACCGCGCTTCTTGAAACGGGCTACGATATCCTTTTTTTCTGGGTCGCGCGCATGATACTCATGAGCGGATTCCATCTGGGAACGGTACCGTTCAAAAACGTCTACCTGCACGGTCTTGTGCGAGATGAAAAAGGACGGAAGATGAGTAAGTCGCTCGGCAATATCATCGACCCGATCGACATGATAGAAAAATATGGCACCGATGCCGTTCGTCTCGCGCTCATCATGGGCGCTGCGCCGGGCAACGACGTGAAGCTTTCCGAAGACCGTATTCGCGGATACAAACATTTTGCGAACAAGCTGTGGAATATCGCCCGCTTTGTTCTTGAAAATACCGCGGATGCGCCTGCAGATGCACCGCTGACCGATGAGGATAAAAAACTTTCCGATGAATGTACTGCGCTCATCACAGATGTTACTGCGGATATCGAGCAATTCCAGCTCTACATCGCCGCAGAAAAACTCTACCATTACGTATGGGATAGATTTGCAAGCGAGATAATTGAACAAAGCAAACCTATTTTCCGGGAAGGAGATGCGGACAGCAAACGATCACGGCAAGTTGTCATGCGCCAGATCTTTATTGATTCATTAAAACTCCTTCATCCGTTCATGCCGTTTGTTACTGAAGAGATTTATGATGCAGTTCCGATACCGGATAAAAAACCGCTTATCGTTGAACAGTGGCCTGCCCGCCATATGCCTAACACACTATTTCCGTGATATTCCCCTATATCTCTCATTATGCCGTGGTTCATGGATTTCCAAATGACAGGCA
>MEYI01000003.1:0-7838 GCA_001773975.1 Candidatus Azambacteria bacterium RBG_16_47_10 | reverse complement strand
TATTCCCCTATATCTCTCATTATGCCGTGGTTCATGGATTTCCAAATGACAGGCAATTGGCAGGCGGGCCTGCCCGCCATATGCCTAACACAACACTATAATGATATTCTCACGCGACGCGCACACCTCAATGTTTTATAGAATTTTTATTACTAGGCAATTGGCAGACGAGCCAACGCCGCAATCATGACGGACTTCATACAATCGTACCCTTGGGGAGGCTTTGGAGTATTGATCGCGCTTGGCCTTGCTCCGAGCGCATTGTGGATTAGCTACTATCTGAAACAAGATAATAGCAATAATCCCGAGCCAAAGATTGCGATCCTCCGCATATTCCTTTACGGCTTTATTTCAACATTTGTTGCATTTGGTATCGAGTGGGTTATTATTCGCCTATCACTCACCAATACGGCAACATGCCCAACCTGCGGATCCCTGGCGGCGCAATTATTTGATTCCGGAACCGCGACGATCCCTTTCATGTTTTCTTTTTTTTTCCTTTCCATCCTTGCCCTTATTGAGGAATGGGTAAAATACATCGCGGCACGCATCGGCATCATGCACTCGCGCTATTTTGACGAACCGGTTGATGCGATGATCTATCTTATTGTTGCCGCGCTGGGTTTTGCCGCAGCGGAAAATATCGGGTACATCCTCCAAAATCCGGACAACGCCATCGGCATCGCATACCTCCGTTTTCTCAGCTCCACATCACTGCACGCATTATCTTCCGCGATTATCGGCTATTTTTTGACCATTTCCATCATTCATAAGAAAAATAAATATGCGTATATCGCCATTGGGGTCGCATGTGCCACTTTATTGCACACATTGTTTAATTTCCTTATAATAACCTCACAGTGGCAACAACATGCGACGCTCTCTATTCTCATACTCATGCTTGGCGCGTTTTTCATCGTTTCTCTTCTGTTTAAAAGCGCGAAACGACTCAGCTTTACCAAAGCACAATTTTAAAACTATGGAAAAACGATCGTTTTTTAGCCGACTTACCGAGGGCGGAAAAGGAGCACCTCTGCCGGCTTCGAAAAAAACCATTCCTGCCAAAACACATCATAACGAAAAAAGACCGATCGATACCGAACAATGCCCTTTTGATGTATATCGAACGGAAAATGAGCTGATCATTAAAGCGCTGATCGCCGGAGTTCGCTCGGAAGACCTGGAGATAAGCCTGACAAACGATACACTGACCATTCGCGGTGTACGCACCGAAACCGACACGATACCCCCGCATGATTATTACTATCGCGAGTGTTATTTCGGCCCATTTTCGCGCTCGATGATCCTCCCTGATAACGGTCATGGGGACACGATAAAGGCGACATTAAAAAACGGCATTCTCACCATTCGCATTCCAAAAGAAGAAAGGGGATCCATTACCATTAGCGAAAACTGACATGCTGTTGCGCGTACTTATCTGGGGAATCATAACGATCATCGTACCCATTTCCGGAGGATACGCGGTCATTGCGTTCAATACATCTGATACGATCGTTCCCGGCGTCTCCGTGAACGAAACATCACTGGGGGGAAAAACAATCGAAGAGGCGCGAGCGGTCATCGCACAAAAAGCGGCATTTTACGAATACGGAAAGATCACCCTGGCCTATAACGAAAAAACATGGACATTCGCCCCGCACGACATCGGGATAATATTCGATGCAGATGCGACCGCGCGCAATGCGTACGCGATCGGACGGGAACCAAATATCATGCGCACTATCATGGGTCGCGCGCGGTCCATGATATCTGGAACAACAATCCCTTTTACTGTAGATATAGATGAAGAACGATTTGCCGCGCACACGGATACCGCTTTCGCTTCACTCAATCGTACAGCGATCGATGCATCGCTGCGCTTTAATGATGTGTTGCATCGTTTTGAAGCAACAGAGGCGCGCGCCGGCACCATTCTCAATAAAAGCAAGTTAAAATATGACCTCTTAAACATTGCACTGCACTCCTCGGAACGATCTATCACTCTCTCAATGCAAAATGACGACCCTCTCATCACCGCCCCTATGCTTGCCCATGTTATCGTCAAGGCAAACGTTATCATCGATCAAGCACCTATTACACTTATACTCGCCGAACCGGGAAATCCGGTGAATACACACACACCGCGTGACGTGCACTATCAGATCACAAAAGAACAAATGAAGGACATCATTACCGCCGGGTATCGCGATAATGAAGCATACCTCGATGCGAACCAGAACGAGATACGCGCTTTTCTGGCGCAGATCGCCCCGTCCATTAATAGCAAACCTCGTAATGCCGTGCTCACCGTGCAAAACGGAAAAGCGAAAGAATTTGCCATATCACGAGACGGCATGGAACTTGATATTGAGAAAAGCAGTGAGCTCATCAGAGATGGTATCCGCGCCGAGAGTACGCGTATTGATCTTGCGGCAAACGTAATACTCCCTGAGATCAGAACGGAAACAATTGAAAATCTCGGACTCATTTCGCTTTTGGGTAAAGGGGAATCCGATTTCTCAGGATCCCCCGCATCCCGCATTTTCAACATCAAACTCGGCGCTGAAAAATTAAACGGGGTTCTTATCAAACCGGGGGAAGAATTTTCCTTTATGAATACGATCGGTGATGTCGGAGCAAAAGAGGGGTATCAATCTGCACTGGTCATTAAAAACGGCGGCGATCTCGTAAAAGAATACGGCGGCGGGCTCTGTCAGGTTTCCACCACGATGTTTCGCGCCGCGATATATTCCGGCCTCACGATCACTGAGCGCGCTCCTCACAGTCTTCCTGTTTCGTACTATAATCCGCAGGGATTTGACGCAGCGGTCTACAGCCCGCATCCTGATCTCCGCTTCATCAATAACACTCCGTCATATATTCTTGTGCAAACAAGGATCGTGGGTTCAAAATTATATTTTGAATTTTATGGAACCTCCGATGGACGAGAAACAAAAGTGATCGGCCCGATAGAATATGATAAAAAACCGGACGGATCATTAAAAGCAAAACTCACGCAAGAGATATATAAAGACGACACACTGATCACAACGAAAACATTCACCTCGAGCTATCGTTCTCCAAAAAAAGAAGTGATCCAAAAAAACCCTCTCGAATGATATTACTTAGGAACGGCAATACCAAGCTCCTGCATGATGCGGGTGAAATCTTTTGTTTTCGCAAGAAATTGCGTTGCTTCTAAAACCTCCACGAGCACCGGCACATGATGCGGAGAAAAATGAATAACAATGCCTTTTACTTCCTTCGCATATGCGATAGTCCTGTCATTCATTTCCCATGCCAAAACATCGGCATCGGGATCGTATGTTATTTTGCTTTCTTGGTTAGTCATTGCGTGAAACGGGATAAAAAGTGATAACGCGCGCAACTCCCGCCTCTGTGCGATACGCGACACGCACTGCATATCCTTGATCGGTCTTTTTTTCTGCAAAAAAAAGCTTCTGCCCTGTCGCTTCCTCACCCAACACACTCCCCACCGCATCACACACACTTTCACGGGTAATGACGCATCCGTGGCGCTTTAAAATATCGAATTTTTTATTCGCGTATGCGGTAAAAAGTATCATTATAAAAATACTATCAAAGCTATGGCCGCCTTTTTCATATTTTTTCAGAGATGTCTTCGTTTTTTATTTTCTTAAATGATAGCGTTCGCTGAAATACATTCTCAAGAATATACAGAACGACCACAAACAGAGTGATGGAAAAAATGATCGTTGTAATATTCTTTTTTAAAAGATCGGTTTTATCGGCAAATATATACCCCAACGACACCAGCGTGACGACCCATATAAAAGCGGCCGGGACGGCATGGCGCAACAGCTTCCGCATCGGCATATTCCCATATCCGCTCGCGATCAAGATAAGGCGGTTAAATGCCCAGGTAAATTTAGACGTGAAGATGTAGCTGTCATTTTTATGGATCTTCGTGAGAAATGGGCCGAGCTTCCCGACATTGAGAAAGAAAAACCTGTCTTTTTGAGATGCAAAAAACCACCGTCCGAGCTGCCAATAAAAAATATCGTGCGCAACCGTTCCGATAAAAGCAATGATAATCGTATCGAAAAAGTCGATGTTCCCCGCCCGGATCAAAACGCCCGCTATGATAAGCACGATCTCCCCCTCGATAAAAATTCCCCCGAAGATGAGAAGATAAGTGAGAAAACGATGAACCTCTGAAAAATTGGTGAAAAATGTCTCCATGGGCGCCGTCACATTTTACCAGAAACACCTAAAAATGGAAATGGCCCGATAAAAGATACTACACATGTATGGATGATTTATTTTACTTTTTCAAAAAGATCGTGTTTTTTGAAGAACTCCCACATGATTTCGTTGGCGGAAATATCGGCATTAAGCTTTCCCACAACGGATATCCATTGCCGGCATTTCTTTGCATCTAATCCTCCTTCGCAAGGGATTCCATACGTTCCCCCGGGCCATGTATGTCCCATTCCATCCACAGTGCATAACACAACCTCGCCTGGCTCGTCTTTTCCATACGCTATGCATTGCGCTGAATTATTCTGATACACAATATGCGGCGCTGTATCGGCGATACGGTTGATCGTTATCCATTTTTTTATATACTCAGGAACCGGGTCGCATTGAAACTGAACTTGTTTTATTTCAATTCCAATAGTTGCTTTAAAATATTTTTGAATGCACCCTCCGCATATCCCTCCGGCATACGGAGCGCACATATCCTCAGTCCCGTGAAAATGCATTATCGGCATAGGCCGTTGCGAATTGCACGGCGCGGTTACGCCTTGCGCGGCGACGGGAGCGATCGCAGCTATCGTTCCCGAAAGCTCGCAGGCAAGGCGATATGCCATTTGTGCGCCATTTGAAATACCCGTCGCATAGATCCGCGCGGGATTACCATTAAAATCACTTTTTATTTTTTCTATGACTACGGCAATAAACCCAACATCATCCACATGAACTATCCGCTCATCAGTGCCGGTATTCCATGCGGCAATGGTCTTGCCAAAAATTTTCACGCCTGTCCCTTCCGGATACACAACGATAAATCCGTACTTATCGGCGGTTTCATTCATGTTCGCCATCGATATATTCGATTCCGCATTTCCGCCGCCTCCGTGAAAATTAAAAATTACCGGCGCTACATTCGCCTTGTTATATGAAATAGGGAGATACACGATGTACCGCCGACTGATCCCTCCATGTTCAATGCTGAATTCATGCTGACCCGGACTCAATTCTTTTTGAGCGGCATGATCCAAAAAATCTTGCGCAGGTTTTTTTTGCGCGTACTTTAAAAGTCCGAAAGAAACAATGGTTATTATTGCAGCCAATATAATAAATTTTCCCATATCATGTGTGCTGGGAGGGAGACTTGAACTCCCACGGGTTGCCCCACCAGCTCCTAAGGCTGGCGCGTCTGCCAATTCCGCCATCCCAGCATATCTCCCATTGCGATACGTCCACTATATGTCGCCGATCGTCTGATAGATAGGTCCCAATATCGCTAATGCAAGCAATAGTACCGCAACACCGACAATAATCAAGAGCACCGGCTCAAGCAATGAGAGAATGTTTTTCATGCTATGATCCACTTCCTTTTGATAGAACGCCGCCAAAAAATCAAGATTTTTTTCCATGCTCGCCGATTTCTCACCCACTTCAATCATTTGTACATAGAGTGGTGGGAATAGTTTTTTTTGCAAAAACGGAGAGATCGGATTTCCTTTTAATACTTCGGGAACGATCCTTCGTATCGCGTCCCGAAAGGTCGCATTCTCCATGCTGTCCGCCAAGATCGCCAGCGACTCATGAATAGGCACGCCGCTTTTGAGCAATGTTCCAAGGATCTTTGCCGACTGCGCCAGATACACGCGGCGAAAAATACCGCCCAGCACGGGAAGATGTAAAAGAATCCGCGTAAAAAAATCCGTTCCCTGCGGAGTTTGTATGTACACATACGTAGATAGCACAGCCGCTATGATGCCTAAAAGAATAACAACGCCATACCGCTGAAACCCGAGCAATGCGAATAACACTATTTTTGTCGCAAGCGGCGGCTCGACATCAAATGACAAAAGCAGCTCGGTAATGGTCGGCAATACCGAATATCCGAACAACACCCCAACAGCCGCGATCGCAGACATAATAAACGCGGGATAGATCAATGCCGATGCAAGCGTTTTTTTAAATACCATGTTCGCCTCGATGTGTTCCGCGAGATACTCAAGATTATGCTCGAGCGTCCCTGCTTTTTCCGCAGCGCGCACCACATGCACATAAAACCCGGAAAAAACCCGTGGGTATTTTTCAAGCGCAAAAGAGAACTTTTGTCCTGCCTCGATGTCATGTGCGCTTTCGCGCAATATCGCGCGAAATATCGGGTTTGTTGCCTGTTCCGCCTGCGATTTCATCGCTTGCGCAAGCGGAATACTCGCGCGGATCATCACGGCGATGTTTTTCGTAAACACTAATTTCTCACGATCAGAAACACGCATACTATTATGATTTCTTTTTCTCTTCGGATCCCGCATCACCCTTCCGCTCCATCATCGCGTCGATCGCATCGCACAATGTCGCCGCGGACCAGCTTTGCGCAAAACATCCCGCCGGAGCAAAATGCTCCGCCGATGATATTTCGGAATGATGGCCGAAGATCCCGCTCCATAGAACATCCCGTGAACTTGTTGTCAGAAGCGCATCAATATACGGTTTGAATTTTTTATCATTCACGCGATACAGTGCGCGCGCGGCGATGTTATGTATGAAAAACCATGCATTGCCGTGATGATAGCTTCGGTTCGGGTATTCGCATCCACGATCAATACCGCAAAAAAGAGGATGATCTTTTGCAATGGTAGCAATACCTCCCCATGGCAGCCATAACGATCCGAGCGTATACTCAAACGCTTTCTCCCATTCATGCTTCAAAAGCAGACCGGGATACACATGATACGCAAGAAAACAATTCGGGCGCACATCGGGATCTCCTGCTCCATCGGCAAGCGCCGTGCCGTTCCAAAGCGCCTCGCGCGCAGTGCGCAGCAAGGCATGTTCTTGGTCAGCGTATTTCGTATCACCCGTCGCGCGCGCCGCAAAAGCAAATGCCGCACATGCAAGCGCCTGGATCTCAACGCGGGAGCCGGCGCGCGACGACCCCTTGTACTCCGTATCCATCCATGTTTCCTTTGGCCCGTTCGTCACAAGGCCATTCTGCGTTCGCTTGGGAAGCTCATTATCAAGAAACGTGACCAGCAGCGATATAATGGTTTTTTTCTCTTCTTCCGTGAATGCTTCGGCATCATACATCTGTCTGACGCGCCAGAAAAAAAACAACTCGGTATCCGCATATGCGATAGATCCGGCTGAACGGCCGGGAAGCATTCCGGTCGACACGTATTCATCGACATAGCGCATAACGATCGCATGCGCATCAACAGGATCAAGCTGCCCGGCCGCTATCGCAAAATCCCGCATCCAAAATTGCGTAAACCACGGGATTCCCGCATACAACCCTTCCGCATTTTTCCATTCATCCCGTACCACCATGCGCTGCACTGAAAGCTTTGCCGCACAATGCGCGAGGCGCATCTCCGGATCCGAAGCGGCGCAATCGTATTTATGCATGAGCCACTGATCCTCCGATTCCAATGCTTTTTTTATTTTTTCCGTATCGGCGTACACGCGTTTTGCCGTCTCTTTTGCAACATCTTTATCCTGAGAAACAGAAAACACAAATCTCCTCCCCTTCAGCTCTACCGCTCGAAAAATATGCCGTTCAAAAGGAAAATCACTCCGCTCGCGATCACGCTCGTATCTTTGCTCCACCCATT
>MEYI01000002.1:14082-14718 GCA_001773975.1 Candidatus Azambacteria bacterium RBG_16_47_10 | reverse complement strand
GTTGGGAGATAGAAAGGGTTGGCGGAGAGTTTGCTGGAGCGCTAATGGTCAACGTTCCCGATGAATACGCACTCACCTGCGAATTTACGCCGTCAGTGGTGATGCCATATACATAGTAGGAGCCCGGGGTAACACCTGAGGTATCCCAGGAACAGGTTGCTCCGGTTCCTTCAGCTGCGGTCGCACATGCGCCGGTGATAGCAGTGCCGTCCAGACCGGAGCTGTTTGCATCATAATAAAATGCGGCGGTGACGACATTGTCGGTGTCTGCAAGTGAATAGGTTACGTTAAATGAGTTTCCTTGGGTAACAGAATCCCCGACCCCATCAGGCTGTGAGATGCTTAATGTCGGGCGTGCATTGATAGTGACAACACCTGAAGAATATGCGCTCACCTGTGGATTCGTGCCGTCAGTGGTGATGCCGTAGACGTAATAGGTGCCAGGTGTGACGCCGGTGGTGTTCCAAGAACAGGTCGCGTTCGTGCCCTCTGCAACTGTGCCGCATCCGCTGATCGCTGTGCCATCAAGACCGGAATTATTGGTATCGTAGAACAATGCAGCAGTGACGACATTGTCGGTGTCGGATAAGGTATACGTGACGGAATACGATGCGTCTTGCGCGATCGTATCTGAGG
>MEYI01000002.1:13098-14068 GCA_001773975.1 Candidatus Azambacteria bacterium RBG_16_47_10 | reverse complement strand
TCATTTCTCTTTAACGACATCAAAACAGAAACACCGGCATCGTTGCCGCCCCCACCGGTGCTCGTTTGAGAGGCACCCGCTACCCCGGTTGTTCCTGCGCTGGTTTGCGCTCCATACGTAACTACCTGACTATCATCAGTTCCCGATGTATTCCCTTCCACAACCCCCGCAAGCGTGGTCGGAATACCGCTAAAAGAACCCCATGCATTATTATCTTGGGAACCAAAAAAATGCACGATCATTGCGCCATTCGTCGCGGTGGTAATGGCGGTCGTGCTGATCGGTGTTCCGGCATTGCTCTGTACGGTACCAACCGCATCAAACGGACTCCCCGACTGAACAACCCCTCTGAATGCGCACATCTTTCCGATCGCTGAATTTCCTGATGCATGAGTGATGGTCGGAGCAGATTCAGTGCCGGTTGTGCGCTTCCACCATACTTCTAATCTATTCGTAGTATTGCCGTTCCCCTGGACATCTTGCGTCCAATCAACCGGCATCGTCGAATTAACGTTGTCTCGAGAATGGAGAAAAACAACCAAAATATCATTACTTGTTATCCCCGTGGGAATTCCGATCGATGCCAAATTACCGCTCGCCACCTTAACGACCGTTCCGCAGTTCACCAGGGATATCGCGGCCTGTGCAGGTGTCGCTTTAAACCATCCGAGTTCAAAGTAAACAACACCGGAGATCAATCCCGCAATAACAAAAAATACTGTAAAGATTTTTACTTTTTTGCACATTTTTCTGCTGTAAAAAACCACATTTCTTCCTTGTTATTATACTCCAAAACAATTATCAATAAAACAAAAAACACACCGCGCCAGAGAGCGCGGTGTGTTTTTTTAACTGACTCCTGCCTTATTGCTGTTCTTGTGTTTTCAGAATATTAATACCGGTTCCCGCAGGGATGAGCTTGCCGATAATAACATTCTCTTTGAGACCCTTAAGGCGATCCACCTTTCCT
>MEYI01000002.1:12565-13062 GCA_001773975.1 Candidatus Azambacteria bacterium RBG_16_47_10 | reverse complement strand
TGGAATGATGCCGCAGACAAGAATGATTCCGTCGTGAGCGCGATGCGTGTAATACCCAAAAGGATCTGCGCAGCGGTTGCCTTCTTCTGGTCTTCCGCGAGATCCCGATTCGTCTGATGGAATACACCCTTCTCGATGATGTCTGCATGAATGAGCGCGGTGTCACCTGCGTCCTTCACGCGAACACGAGAGAACATCTTCTTCACGATCACTTCAATGTGCTTGTCAGAGATCGTCGCGCCTTCGGCGATATAGATCTTCTGCACTTCGGCAACAATGTATTTCTCCACTTCTCGGATGCCTGAGACTTTAAGCAATTCGCCGAGATCGCAATGTCCTTCAGACAACTGCATGCCCTTTGCGATCACATCGCCCTTCTTCACGAATACTGTCGTAAATTCAGGAACCTGATATTCGCGATAATATTTACCATCTCGCTCGATAACATCAGTTCGTTCGCTCTTGCGTGTCTTTGCCTTTGGTGCTTTCTCTTCTGA
>MEYI01000002.1:6252-12473 GCA_001773975.1 Candidatus Azambacteria bacterium RBG_16_47_10 | reverse complement strand
TGCGTGCCTCAAAGATTTCTTCCACACGCGGCAAACCCTGCGTAATATCTCCGCCGCCCGCAACACCGCCGATATGGAACGTGCGCATGGTCAGCTGCGTTCCCGGCTCGCCGATCGCCTGTGCCGCAACAACGCCCACCGGTGATCCGATGCGCACCACGTCATTCACGCCAAGATCAAAACCGTAACATTTCTGACACATACCATCGATAGTCTTGCATGAAAGCACTGAGCGAACCTTTACTTCACTCACCGGTGTGTTGGCAATTGCTTCCGCGATCTTTTTTGTAACAACATCCCCCGCTTTCGCGATAACATTATTTCCATTGATCACATCTTCAAGCAGAAAACGTCCGAAAATTTTCTTCGAAAAATCCTGACTGATCGCTTCCGCATCTTTTCGCAAGAGCATTGAGCCCTTCGTGTCTCCGCAATCCTCTTCTTTGATGATGACATCCTGCACGACATCCACGAGCTTACGGGTCAAATACCCTGCTGACGCGGTACGCAATGCGGTATCTGCAGTACCCTTTCGCGCGCCGTGCGTAGAAATAAAGTACTCCAGGATGCCAAGACCTTCTTTGTATGACTTCTTGATCGGCAACTCGATGATCTGACCGGACGGATTCACCACCGGCCCTTTCATGCCTGCCATCTGGATCAACTGTGCCTCGGAACCGCGCGCACGTGAGCGTAAAATGGAATATACCGAGCTATGCTTTTCGAGTGATGGAGGCACCTGCTTTCCGATCTCGATCTTTGCACGGTTCCATACCTGCACAACCCTGCTATATCGCTCGTTGTCGGTTAGTAAACCGTTTTCATACTGTTTCGTAATCTCATCCACTTCCTTCTCCGCTCCCGCAAGTACCTTTGGCTTATTTTCCGGAACGCGCAGATCATCCATGCCCCAGGAAATACCTGAGCGCGTTGCATATTCAAAGCCCAATCGCTTCATGATATCAAGCACCGCTACGGTTGTTTCGACACCGAATTGATCGATGATCTCTGCAACAAGCGCTTCCAGATCTCGCTTACCAAGCTCACGATTCAAAAACTTTTTTGTCGCTGCACCAAGCGCCCAGTTGAAAATAACGCGCCCGACCGATGTCTCAAGATACGGATTATTCTCATCTTCCCGCTCTTCTTTTTCTTTGATGAATATTTTTACTTTTGCATTGATATCGACAACACCGAAATCATACGCGAGCACCGCTTCATTCTTTGATGAAAACAGCCTTCCTTCGCCCTTCACCCCTTCTTTGATCGCAGTAAGAAAGTAACAGCCCAATACAATATCCTTTGTCGGCACCGTGATCGGATCGCCATTCGCCGGCTTGAGCAAATTCTTTGCGGATAACATGATCTCCCGTGCTTCTGCCTGTGCTTCTTCGGTGATCGGTAAATGTACCGCCATTTGGTCGCCGTCGAAGTCCGCGTTGAACGCATCGCAGACCATCGGATGAATGCGAATCGCCATGCCTTCGATCAAAATCGGCTGGAACGCCTGAATACCCAAACGATGCAAGGTCGGTGCGCGGTTGAGCAACACGTGCTTGCCGCGAATAACATCTTCCAAAATTTCCCACACGACATCCGACGCCTCTTCAATGAGATACCCCGCGCCTTTGATGTTATGCGCGAGCCCTCGCTCAATGATCTGCTGAATAACGAACGGCTTGAACAATTCGAGTGCCATGTTCTTCGGCAAACCACACTGATTCAATTTCAGTTCCGGTCCTACAACGATAACGGAGCGTCCTGAATAATCCACGCGCTTACCCAAGAGATTTTGGCGGAACCGCCCTGACTTACCCTTCAACATATCTGCAAGCGAGCGTAGCTGGCGCTTCTGGCCGGTGGCCGCCATGACCGCTTGGCCTTTGCGTGCGGAATTATCGATAAGCGCATCAACCGCTTCCTGCAACATGCGCTTTTCATTGCGCACGATCACTTCCGGCGCATTCAATTCAAGCAACTTCTTCAACCGATTATTACGATTGATGATGCGGCGGTAGAGATCGTTCAGATCGCTTGATGCATACCGTCCGCCATCCAACTGCACCATAGGACGGAGATCCGGCGGCATGACCGGTAATACGGAGAGAAACATCCAGCTTGGATTCGTACCGGAATTCAAAAGGCCGTGCACCAGTTTATAGCGTTTCAAGATCTTCACTTTCTGTGCGGAATGCTCGTTCGCTTTAAGCTCCTCCTCAACTTCCTTTGCGAGTGCGGCAAGATCAAGCGTATCAACGATGCTCTTGATCGCTTCCGCACCGATGCCCGCCTTGAACATTTCGCCGTATTTCAAGCTTACTTCATAATACTCACTCTCGGACAAGATCTGGATCGGACGAAGACTCTTGAGCTCACTATTTGCTTTGTCGTATGCGGCCTTCAATGCTTCCTTCTTGGTAGGATCTGATTCCTGCTTGATCTTCACGCTGTATTCCTTCGCGAGTTCATCGATCTTCTGCTTCTTCAATGTTTCATTGACCTCCGTGATGATGTATGACGCAAAATAGGTAACTTTCTCGAGCTGATGGAGTGGAATATCAAGTAATGCGCCGATCTTTGACGGCACCCCGCGCAAGAACCACACATGCGCGACAGGCGCCGCCAGTTTGATATGCCCCATCCGCTCACGACGTACGATAGAGCGTGTCACTTCGACACCGCACTTATCGCAGACTACGCCCTTGTATCGGATCTTCTTGTATTTTCCGCAATAACATTCCCAGTCCTTTTCAGGACCGAATATCTTTTCACAGAACAACCCGTCTTTTTCCGCACGCTGAGTACGGTAGTTGATGGTTTCCGATTTTGTCACCTCGCCGTGTGACCATCGGAGTATCTCCTCCGGCGAAGCAAGCTGTATCTTCATTGATTTGAAATCTGAGACTTTAAGCATAGTGGTTTGGTAAAATAAATTATGCGTTTTCGTCATCCTCGCTCGCTTCGCGCTGCTCGCCGCCGAAGGTCACCGCTAATCCCAGCGACTTGAGTTCGTTCACTAACACATGGAACGAAGCAGGGATATTCGGATTCTTTATTTTCTCTCCGCGAATGATCGAATCGTATGCCGCGGTTCGCCCCACGACATCGTCTGATTTAATGGTCAACATTTCCTGGAGCGTGTATGCGGCACCATATCCTTCAAGCGCCCATACTTCCATTTCCCCCAACCGCTGGCCGCCGAATTGCGCCTTACCGCCCAACGGCTGCTGCGTGATCAATGAGTATGGACCAATAGACCGCATGTGGATCTTGTCTTCCACCAAGTGGTTCAGTTTCAAGATATACATGACACCCACCGTCACCGGTTGATCGAACTTCTCACCCGTTCTGCCGTCGTACAACCATACCTTGCCATCGCGTGGAATACCCGCGGCTTCCAGTTCATTTTTAATATCATCTTCGGACGCGCCTGCCATGGATGGCGTGATCGCTCGATAGCCGAGCTTCAATGCCGCCCAGCCAAGATGTGTTTCCAATATCTGCCCGATATTCATACGGGACGCGACACCAAGCGGATTTAAAATAATGTCCACCGGTGACCCATCTTCGAGATATGGCATATCTTCCACCGGCAGGATCTTTGAAATAACACCTTTATTGCCGTGGCGTCCCGCGAGTTTGTCGCCGACCGCGATCTTACGTAACTGTGCGATCTCCACACGAATGCTTTTAATGACGCCCGACGGGAGCTTATCACCGCGGTCGCGTGAGAATGTTTTCACGCCCACAACACGCCCGCGCTTTCCATGCGGCAAGCGCAGTGAGGTATCCTTCACCTCGCGTGCATGCTCGCCGAATATCGCGCGCAACAAGCGCTCCTCCGGCGTAAGATCGGCCTCGCCTTTCGGTGAGATCTTACCGACCAAAATATCATTTGAGTCCGCTTCCGCGCCGATACGGACGACACCCTCTTCATCGAGATCTTTTAATCGATCTTCGCCGACATTCGGGATATCGTATGTGGTGATCTCGGGACCGAGTTTCGTATCTCGAACATCAACAGAAAAATCTTCTATGTGAATTGAAGTGAATCGATCATCCTCTACGAGTCGTTCTGAAATAATGATGGCATCTTCATAGTTGCTGCCTGAGAAAGAAAGAAATGCCACCACAAGGTTCTGGCCTAATGCCATCACCCCGTTGTCCGTTGCACTGCCGTCTGCAAGCACATCGCCTCTCTTCACCTTCATGCCTTTTACAACCGTCGGCTGCTGGGACAAGCTTGAGTACTGGTTTGACCGGACGAATGAATGGAATTCGTATTTCTTGTCTTCTTCCTTTCCTTTCGCCGGCTTGATCGTCACATGATCGGCATCAACAGAAACAACCTCGCCGTCTTCTTCCGCAACAACAACCTGACCTGAGTCATGCGCCGCCTTATCTTCCGCGCCGGTAGAAACCAAGGGTGCCTCCTGACGGATGCATGGCACCGCCTGTCTCTGCATGTTCGAACCCATCAATGCGCGGTTTGCATCATCATGTTCCAAGAACGGAATAAAACTCGCCGCGACAGAAATGAACTGATTTGGAGCAACATCGATAAAATCAATTTCCTCTGCACTGATAAGTCCCGGCGTGCCTTTAATACGCGCACCAACGGTCTCTTCGATGATCTTGCCATTTTTATCAAGTCCTACGTCTGCCGCCGCGATGACATAACGGTCGCCTTCCGATGCATCCAAATGCACGATCTCATCTGTGATCTTTGCGTTCTTCACGCGGCGATACGGTGTTTCGATGAAGCCATATTTATTGACGCGTGCATGTGATGCCAAATGGCCCACCAAACCGATGTTCGGGCCTTCCGGAGTTTCAATGGGGCAAATACGGCCATAGTGAGACGGATGCACATCGCGCACTTCAAAGCCTGCTCGCTCGCGCGTCAAACCGCCCGGGCCGAGTGCCGAGAGACGTCGCTTATGTTCCAGCTCCGCAAGCGGATTGATCTGGTCCATGAACTGCGACAACTGATATGATGTGAAAAATTCTTTTACCGCCGCCATCAACGGACGCACGTTCACCAACTGTGACGGGGTTAATGTGAATACATCAAGCGTGCTCATGCGATCCTTCACGATACGTTCGATACGGGTAAATCCGACACGCAATTTTCCTTGCAGCAATTCGCCAACTGATTTCACGCGGCGATTTCCTAAATGATCAACGTCATCCGGCATCGCATGCGGTGTCGTGTTCAAGCGAATAATCTCCCGCACGATCAACGTGAGGTCTTTTTTATTCAACAACCGCTCTTCCGCCTTGATATCGCGGGTGCGCATCTTCTCTGATGGTTCGCCATACAGACGGATGCTCAACTTGTATCGCCCGACATCTGAAAGATCGTATTTTGTAAGCGAGAAGAACATGCCGTCGATCAACTGCTTTGCGCTCTCTGCCGTTACCGGGTCTCCCGGGCGGATGCGTTTGTATATTTCCAAATAGCTGTCCTCTGCCGTTTCTGAAAGATCTTTCTTAAGTGTTGCGTCCATGTGCGTGCCATCTGGATCGATATCCGCAAACGCCTTCATGATCTCATCATTGTCCTTGAATCCGAAAATGCGGAACAATGTTGATACCGGCATCTTTCGCTTGCGGTCGATGCGCACATTGATCGCGCCGTCTGCATCGGTTTCAAATTCGATCCACGCGCCGCGGCTCGGGATGATCTTTGCGCCGAACGCCTTCTTGCCTTTGATCATCTCCGCGGTAAAGAACACACCCGAGGAACGGATGATCTGAGAAACGATCACGCGCTCAACGCCATTCACGATGAACGTACCGCGCTTGGTCATGATCGGGAAATCACCAAGATAGATCTCTTGGTCTTTGATCTCCCCGCCCTTCTTATTTTCGAGACGCACTTTCACGCGCAGCGGCGCTTCATAGGAAAGTCCGTGTTCTTTTGCCTTTCGCTCGCTGTTCTTAGGCTCGTCGAAATAATAATCCAAAAATGACAATGCGAGGTCTTTGCCGGAGTAGTCCTTGATCGGCGAAACTTCGTCGAACAACTCCCGTAACCCTTTCTCGATGAACCATTGGTATGAGTTCAACTGCGCCTCAACCAAATTCGGAAGCGCAATCGCCGGCGCTTCTAATGAAGAAAAAAGCTTTGTCTTTTTTGTGGCGTTCATTGTGTGATAATTATAAATTCGCGGTTAGTAATAAAAAGGAAAGACAAAAAAACAAATCCCTTTTCGGTT
>MEYI01000002.1:0-6176 GCA_001773975.1 Candidatus Azambacteria bacterium RBG_16_47_10 | reverse complement strand
ACAAAAAAGCACGGCCCGGCGCCTTTTATGTGCCTTTTAGTTAAAAACGGGATGAAATTGCCGCTGCGGATACGGTAACAATACGGCATAGCATCGACTCTTCCTGCGCACAGGAGACCGACAGCTTTTTACAATCTGATACAGAAAGTTTATTCTTTTTCAAGAATTTGTCAAGGATGTATACGAAATCTTCATCTTTTTCAAGTGAAAAACTGTGGATAACCTTGTCTTTTGTTGTTAAAAACACTGTAATAGTGGACATATTAGGCACTTCTGACTTTAATACTTTGCACAATACCAAGACCGATAAAAAGCATCAATACACTCGATCCCCCGTAGCTCAAGAATGGGAATGGAATACCGATGACCGGCATGATCCCTACATTCATCCCCATATTAATAATGAACTCGACCGCGATTAAAATGATCATTGCCGCGCAAAATAACCGGGCAAAATTATTTTCTGCATCAAGTGCAATGCGGGTGATGCGCCAAAAAATAGTGACCAAGAGCACAAAAATAATGAGTATTCCGACGAAGCCAAACTCTTCAGCGATGCTTGCGAACATAAAATCGGTGTGTGCTTCAGGCAAAAATCCCAGTTGTACTTGCGACCCGTATCCGAGTCCTTTGCCGAACATGCCTCCCGATCCGACGGCGATCATAGACTGGATCGCGTTATACCCCACTCCCTGCGGATCGTTATACGGATTCACGAATGTCGCGATGCGCTCTTTTTGATAATCCTTCATAAGATACACCCAGCTCACCCCCGTAAAAAGAAGGCCGGTAACAAGAAGCAACGCGACCTGTTTTTTTGATATGCGCGCAAAAAATAAAATGCCGATCCATAATCCGAGCAGCACAAGCGCAGAGCCAAGATCGGGCTGCAGTAGCACGAGCCCTGCCGGGATCGCAACATATATAAAAGAAATGATCACGTGAAACCACCGGTAGATCTCCACGTGCCGCACAGAAAAATACTTTGCGAGAAGCAGTGCGACCACGATCTTGATCATCTCCACCGGCGCGAATGCGAACTCCCCTATCTTAAATGCGCCGGTCAACCCGCGCGCTTGATGACCCACCAGAAGCAAGATCCCAAGAAAAAAAACAGCGGCGACATACAACAACACCACCGCATATGAATTATTTTTAAAGACCCGATAATCAAGAAACGACATAAACGTCATCGCAATAACACCGATCCCAAGCGCGATGATCTGCTTGTATTCCTGCGTGGCGCTGATGCGCCCGCCATATGCCATAGCCACCAACTCCACGATACCAAACGCCGCAAGCAATATCGCCGCACCCGCAAGCACCTTATCCATTTTTTGGATATGGGAGAACATGGATTAAGGGTTAGAAAGTTGAAAGGAGAAAGTTGAAAGTGGAAGAATTTTACTTTATGACTTTTAACTTTATGACTTTCTCACCGGATATTCGCCTCATCCAGCACGTTCGTCACTGCCTCTGCATAGATATCCGCAGGCAACGCGATCTCTTTTTGAAAAAGCACCACAAATGCGCGCTGCTCGCCAAACCGCACGCCATCTATCTGTGTTTTTCCTACTGCAATAGGCCTCTTAGTGGCATCCACAAGGACAACCTGTACGTCAACCGAAGCGAATGTATAACTGGTATGATTCTCGAGAACGCCGCTTACTTTCGCAAATCCCGGATCCAATGCCGGCATCTTTTCATATTTTTTTGAAAAAACGGGAATGACCACTTGTCCCGTAAGATACTTTTGTTCTTCCCAGATACCCGGCGCATCCACAGAAAGTGTCACAAATGCCGGCGCTTCGTTCAATGAAATATTGTTTTCAACGATATACCGCGTCTGTCCCGCAAGAATATATGTGCGTCCTGCGCGCGTGCCGATCTCCTGCTGTCCCGCATTAAAAAAATGAAATGTGTATGAGAACGAACGCGTGCCGTGGCGCGGGTTTGGATTCCGCACCTGCGCCATCGCATCATACATGCCTTCGAAAGAAAAAGAATGATATGCAATCACTTCGATGTCATCATATCTGATCACGGTGCACGCCGCGCATGATCCCCCGCAATCGATCTTTTCTTCATCCTGATTCAAGATCCCATCCATGCACGTTGCCTGCGGGCCCATAAAAAAATACCCTGCACCGATGACGATAGCAATAATAGCCACAATGGCTCCTATAAAAAGAAGTTGTCGTTTTAACCCGTATTCAAGCATATGTATACAATATCATACTTTTTACACGGATGTCATGCTTTGCTTTACGGGACAATTTGTAATGAAGCGCATACAAAAACAAAAAACCGCCGATATAATCGACGGTTCTCTGATAAATCCCCGCAATGACCTACTTTCTCACAACATAACGAAGCAATATCATCGGCGGTGCATAGTTTTACGACTCTGTTCGGAATGGGAAGAGGTAGTACCCATGCCCTATAGTCACGGGGAAAATGTGTTTTGTGAAATGTGAAACGTACAATGCAAAACAAAACGTTCCGCACTGTGTTTTTCATACTTCATGTTTGGGTGTTCATTTACTTTTAGGTTTTCGCGGGATTGGATAATTAGTATTGCTCGCCTCAACACATTACTGTGCTTCCAGCTGCAACCTATCAACGTGGTAATCTTCCACGATCCTTCAGGAATCACTTCCAATGAGACCTAATCTCGGGGGATGTTTCGAGCTTAGATGCTTTCAGCTCTTATCACTTCCAGACGTAGCTACCCAGCGTTGCCCCTGGCGGGACAGCTGGTACACCAGCGGTCTGTTCCTCTCGGTCCTCTCGTACTAGAGAGAACGCCCCTCAAGTCTCTGCGCCTGCAGTAGATAGGAGACCAACCTGTCTCACGCATCTACGTCACGTATTGCTACGTGGATTGGACTATACCATTATCCTGTTTTACACAGGATAGTTGACGTGTAGTCTCTACGGGTGTTTTAGATAATCATGAAATCATAATTATAAAACTTCCCTCGGTATTGCCCAAAATGGGTTTCACCGATATGAGTCAACTTCTCACCCAACATTACTGCTGAGCGCCGCCATGAACGATGTCTAATTCCTCGGGCTCAAACGGTACAATAGTCAAAAATGGAAAGTTGCAAGTTGAAGGTAGAAAGTTAAAAGTTAATTCAAATGCAAATGCATTCGGACTGACTTTCCACTTTCGACTTTAAACTTTTTACTTATTACTTTTCACTACTCTACGGTTTGAACCCAGCTCACGTGCCGCTTTAATTGGCGAACAGCCAAACCCTTGGGAGCTTCTCCACCCCCAGGATGCGACGAGCCGACATCGAGGTGCCGAACCTTGCCGTCGATATGAACTCTTGGGCAAGACTAGCCTGTTATCCCCGGGGTAGCTTTTATCCGATAATCTTCGCCCATCCTACGATGTAGCGTCGGTTCACTAAGTTCTGCTTTCGCAACTGCGCGACATGTCCGTCTTGCAGTAAAGCCGGTTTTTGCCTTTACACTATCGGTCCGATTTCCATCCGGACCTAACCGACCTTATAAACGCCTCCGTTACCATTTGGGAGGCTAGCGCCCCACTAAAACTGTCCACCAGCCACTGTTCCCATCGTCTTTTTTTACGACAGGTTAGTAATGCAACCACTCAAGAGCGGTGTTTCATTGGCGACTCCATCTCACCCGAAAGCAAGACTTCAAAGTCTACCGCCTACGCTACGCAGGAGAAATCGCATCACAATAACAAGAGACAGTAAAGCTCCCGGGGTCTTTTCGTCTAACTGCAGGAAGAGGGCATCTTCACCCTCACTGTAATTTCACCGAGCGATTCGTTGAGACAGTTCTCCAGTCGTTACGCCATTCGTGCGCGTCTGAACTTACCAGACAAGGAATTTCGCTACCTTAGAACGATTATAGTTATCGCTGTCGTTCACTGGCGCTTCGGGCGATAGCATACACCTACTTGCGTAAACATATACATCCACCGTTAACGTTCCAGCACCGGACAGGCGTCACCCCCTATACATCCTCTTGCGAGTTAGCAGGGAGCTGTGTTTTTGATAAACAGTCGCCAGAGATACTTTAGCTGCGGCCCTACTTACGTAGGGCAGGCCTTATCGCGAACTTACGGCCGCTTTTTTGCCGAGTTCCTTAACGAACCCTCACTCGTTCACCTAGGTCTTCTCGACCTACCCACCTGCGTCGGTTTTGCGGTACGCGCACACACACAATATTCTTAGAAGATTTTCTCGACCAAATGCTCCGTTGAATTTATCCATATTGCTATGAACATTTTCTCGATCCATCTGAAGTCCCATTAAAAGGATCTGCCGGATTTACCTAGCAGACTTCGTCGGACAAAGAACGTAAATCCAATAATACGATCAACGTACTCTTTAGTGTCTCTCCATCGATTGTGTATGTGGTGCAGGAATATTAACCTGCTGTCCATCGGTTACGCATCTCTGCATCACCTTAGGCGCGACTAACCCTTGGTTGATTGTCATTGCCAAGGAATCCTTGGGTTTTCGGTGTACCGGACTTTCACCGGTATTGCGGTTACTTATGCCAACATTCGCACTTCCCAACGCTCCAGCAAAGTTCACACTTCACCTTCACAGCAGATGGGAACGCTCCCCTACCAATTATAGACCGAAGTCTATAAGTCCACATTTTCGGTACTACGCTTAGCCCCGTTATATTATCGGCGCAAGATCTCTAAACTAGTGAGCTGTTACGCACTCTTTAAAGGGTGGCTGCTTCTAAGCCAACCTCCTAGCTGTCTACGAAATCTCACCTCCTTTTTTCACTTAGCGTAAATTTAGGGACCTTAAATGGTGATCAGGATTCTTCTCCTTTTGACTATGGAGCTTAGCCCCCACAGTCTTACTCCCACGTTATGTTGAGCGGAATTCGGAGTTTGATTGGGTCTGACAACTTGCGTCATTCAGACTCATCCAGTGCTCTACCTCCACTCATAAACACGTGAGGCTAGTCCTAAAGCTATTTCGGGGAGAACCAGCTATTTCCAGGCTCGATAAGCTTTTCACTTCTTACCACAACTCATCCGAATGTTTTGTACGGCATACCGGTTCGGGCCTCCCTTCACGGTTAAGTGAAGTTCACCCTGGTCATGGTAAGCTCGCTCTGGTTTCGGGTCTTATGCATACTGCAGCGCACTTCGCTATCGCTCACGCGAAATCCTTGCGGACTTGCGCGATGAACGATAGAGAAGCGCAAAACGCCCTGTTCAGACTCGGTTTCCCTTCGCCTTCCCGCCAAAGCGGTTAGACAAGCAATATACATAAAGTCGTTGGCTCATTCTCCAAGAGGCACGCGGTCACCCGGGCTTGCGCCAAGGCTCCCACTCTTTGTAAGTATATGGTTTCAGTTCTATTTCACTCCCCTCATCGGGGTTCTTTTCACCTTTCCCTCACGGTACTTGTTCACTATCGATCATAAAGAATATTTAGCCTTGGGAGAGTAGTTCTCCCGGATTCACACGGGGTTGTCGTTCCCCGTATTACTTAGGAACACATACTCAAAGCGTTTTGATAATTTTCACCTACGGGGCTATCACCCGCTATGGCTCTCCTTTCCATGAGATTCGATTAACTATCAAAAACTTGATTGGCTTTGCTGCTACCTTGCGGCAACAGACGCATGTGCCCTGCAACCCTCAAACGTCTTGTAGTAAACTACTGAACGCTCAAGTTTGGGCTCTTCCCTCTTCGCTCGCCGCTACTAAGGGAATATACAAAGTAATATTCTCTCCAATTGACTTGCGTCAGATTGGAAAAAATATAACTTTGTGATTTTTTTCTTTTCCTCCAGTTACTGAGATGTTTCACTTCACTGGGTACGCCCCCGTCCAACATTTTATATCCTGTAAAAACTGGTGAGCTGGGCTGGAATTTCTTCCAAGCCGCACATACATCCTGTTCTATCGGAATCCCTGGGGGATAAACCGAATGAACACGCGCGTCGGCCCTTTCGGCCCAGCTCATAGATTACAAGGTACAAAATGTTGGACAGGTATCTCGAGTTTGTCGAGATGAGTTTCCTCATTCGGACACCTCCGGATCACAAGTTGCTTGACACTTCCCCGGAGTTTATCGCAGTCACGCCACGTCCTTCATCGCTTCTTTATGTCTAGGCATCCTCCATATACTCTTAATTCCCGCGAAAACTTAAAAATA
>MEYI01000001.1:9954-10217 GCA_001773975.1 Candidatus Azambacteria bacterium RBG_16_47_10 | reverse complement strand
CAGATCTTATACATCCCGTTATCAAGCGACACAATACCGTCGCGTGGCATGATCGCGCGCAGATCCGCAACAAGCCGCTGAGGAGTAAGCGGAAACCCGCTGTGTGCTGCGCCATCATGAATATCTTTTTGCAGCGCATCACGCACGCGTAAAAATAATGAAAAGTCCCATGCGCTTTGCGGCGTGATGCGTTCCGATATTGCCCACAGTGAATGCGCAATATCTCCCACTACTTCATGCGTAGGAATGTATACGTCATCGAT
>MEYI01000001.1:9629-9851 GCA_001773975.1 Candidatus Azambacteria bacterium RBG_16_47_10 | reverse complement strand
GCACAAAATCACCGCCCGACAATGCGGTCGTTCCGATATAGAGTTCCGAGCTTTCATCCTCAACACCCTTGCCCATCTGTGTTGTGACAAATGGGATCTTTGTTTTTTCTATGAAATTTCTAAGATGCTTCCGGACCAGCTTCCTATTCGCACCAGCCGCGATCACGATCAACGGATGCTTCGCACGCTCGATCGTCGCCACCGCTTCATCGATCGCTTTCG
>MEYI01000001.1:1616-9555 GCA_001773975.1 Candidatus Azambacteria bacterium RBG_16_47_10 | reverse complement strand
CAACGTCTTCCGGTAACTCAAGATGCACCGCGCCGGGACGTTCTGTTTCTGCGGATGCAAATGCCATACGCACCATGCTCGGCACTCTATCCCCGCTTACGATCGTTTCTGCCATCTTCGTCACCGGCTCCATCATGCGCACCGCATCAATGATCTGAAATCCTCCCTGCTTGCTTTTGCGGATCGGCTTTTGACCTGTAATAACCACAAGCGGCATGCCGCCAAGTTGCGCATACGCAACACCAGTCATTAAGTTAGTCGCGCCAGGACCCAGCGTCGAAAACGCCACACCCGCTTTTCCGGTGAGGCGTCCAACTGTTGCCGCCATAAACACCGCCGCCTGTTCATGGCGCGTCACTATCAGCTGGAGCGACGACTGGCGAATAGCATCAAGGAATGCCAGATTTTCCTCCCCCGGCAATCCGAAGATATATTTCACTCCCTCCGCTTCCAGGCATTTCACGAATAACTGTGCCGCATTCATATATGTATAGGTATGATTCTAAACTAAATATACATTACAGGCTATTCCTCCTCTTCCCGCATGAAACCGCTGACCTGGAGCTTCCAGAGCTTCTCATACAGACTTCCTTCTTTTTTAATAAGCGTATCATGCGTTCCTTCTTCGCGGATCGCCCCATGCTCCATCACCACGATACGATCCATTTTTCTGATCGTGGATAATCGGTGCGCGATAACGATTGTCGTACATCCGCGCATAAGCGTATCGAGCGCGTCCTGAATAAGCGATTCTGAATGCGAATCAAGCGATGATGTCGCTTCATCTAAAATAAGGATCGGCGCGTTTTTCAAAATCGCCCGCGCGATAGCCACGCGCTGCCGCTCGCCGCCCGACAACTTAATACCGCGCTCGCCGACGAACGTCTCATATTTCTCCGGCAAATTGTCGATGAATTCATCGCAGTGCGCGAGCTTTGCCGCACGCATCACTTCTTCATCGGTCGCATCCCGTCTGCCATAGCGGATATTTTCCATCAACGTCCGATGAAACAACACCGGATCCTGCGGAACCAAGCTCACGTGCGCACGCAAACTTTCCTGCGTCACTGTTTTAATATCCTGCCCGTCGATATATATCGCACCCTGCGTCGGATCGTACATGCGCAAGATAAGCCGGATGAATGTTGTCTTCCCCGCACCCGACGGCCCTACCAGCGCGATCTTCTCGCCTGCCGTGATATCTATCGTTATAGCATGGAGTACCGTTCGCGTTTCATTGAAATTAAACGATACATTTGCAAACGAAATAGCGCCCTTAGGTACCGTGAGTGTCACGGCACCGTGAGCATCCTGCACATCATACGGTTTTAAAAGAATTTCCACCATCTCCCGCGAGTCCGCCATGCCTTCAAAAATATCGCGCATGACCCTCGAGATGCCCCACAACTGCTGTGATAGACCGATGATATATGCCTGCGCGAGCACGAATACGCCGATCGTGATCTCTCCTTTCTGCCAATACAGAATGGCGAAATAAAATACTATAAATTCAACGGCATACACCAGCGCGACCTGCGTCATTTCCACGACACCTCCCAAGTTCCATGAAAAGCGCGCTTTTTTTGCCTGATCTTCCGTGACCTCTTTAAAATAATCAACCTCGTGCTGATACCCGGTAAACAGTGCTATCGCATTCTGGTTGGTAATGCTGTCGGCAAGTACGCCTGTTGTTTTTGAATCGGCCGCTGCAACAAGCACATCATATTTTTGCTTCCATCGCGCAAAGAAAATATGGAACGGAACGAATATCACAAGCCAGCACGCAATGATCAATGCAATGACCGGCGCCACCACCAGCGTCACCGCAATAGCCCCAACGATCGCGATAATAAGCGAAATGATATTAAACGACAGCGTATCGGCAATACGCTCAAATGATCTGCTGAATCGATTTACCCGCTGCACCAGACTCCCGGTAAAATTGCTTGCAAAAAATCCGTACGAATGAAGCATCATGGCATTAAACGCATTCTGCCGCAAACGCGCCATGATCTTTGATGAAGACGTGTTATACAAAAAAAGACCGCCTCGATAAAACACAAAACTCAACCCATGCAGTGCCGCAACATATATCACGATGCGAATCAGCGATGGGGTCGCCAGCGCGCGGTCGCCCGCATCACTCAACACATCAAAAAATTCCTTGTACAAAATGGGGATGAGCACATTCACTATCGTCCCTACGATAAAACCAAAAATACCCAAAAAAAACATCACTTTATACGGCGAAATGCCCCGCCAAAATGCGGCAAATATGGCACGAGCTGAGATGTTTTGTCCCTTCCTCATAGTATTGAAAAAGTACCATTTTTTCGCAAAAAAGTACATTTTTACATATAAAAACAGTGGCACAATGCCGCTGTTTTTATATGTATTTTTCAGATTGATCACTAAACACGCTAGCGAGCAATACCTCCGGCACCGATGATCGCCTGACCGCCATGACCGAAATATCGATCCCCGAAATCACCGAGTCCCGGCACGATCATGCCATGCTCGTCGAGTCCGTCATCAATCGCCCCAAGAATCATATTCTCTTTCGGGATCAATGTGGAAAGTCGAGCAACACCTTCAGGAGCGGCAATAACGCCGACAAAATAAATATTGTTTGTGTTAGCTCCGCGCACCTTGAGACGCTCAACGGCAGCTTCCACGGACCCGCCTGTTGCAAGCATCGGATCTGCTATAACGATCGTATTGTTCGCCGATACCGGCGGTAGATTTTCATAATACCAATATGGTTCAAGCGTTTGCTCATCCCGTTTCATGCCAAGCACGCCGACAGGCGCATTGGGAAACACCTGCGTCACTGTGCCAAGAAACGCAAGCGCCGCGCGAAGAATTATAACGACAACAATATCTTTCTCATCAATTCCTTTTTTTGTAAGATCTTCTTTCATCGCGCGCATCAAATGCCCGCACACAGCATCCGCCGCCCGCCGGAATTCCGCCGTGCTCGCTGTTCTATTTCGCAATATCGCAAATGATGTATCCATATATATACTATTAAGCCGATTGTAAAAGCTTTATAACCTCATCATCCTCCACTTGATAAAACTCCACATAATGCAGTCCGATCGCGCCAAGGAAATCTCTCGGTGATTCAAGCACCACGATCTCATCTGCACCCTCATTCTTCAGCGCCTGCAATGATTCCGGCGGCGCAAGGGGAACCGCGACGACGATCTTTCCTGCGCTGCGCTGTTTCATCGCGCGCACAGCGAGCCGCATCGTAAGACCAGTCGCAATGCCGTCATCAACGATGATCGCGGTCTTTCCTGCAATAGCATATAGTGGCCGCGTACCGCGATATGTCGCACTGCGCCGCTGTGCTTCATTTTTCTGCGCCTCAATCTCTTTCGCGAGCCACTCCGGATTTGCAGCCCTTTTCTCCGCTTCATTAAAAATTGTTGCACCATGTTCATCAACAACGCCGATCGCGTACTCGGGTGTTAATGGATGACCGATCTTGCGTACCGCGATACTATCAAGCGGCAGTGCGAGCGCTTTCGCAACATCATAGCCGACAACGACGCCTCCGCGCGGAAGCGCGAAAACAACAGCATCTGTTCCCTGATACTGAACAAGCTTTTCAGCAAGTTTTTTCCCTGCCTCGTGCCGATCTGTAAACATATATTAATGCGAACACCCGCATGTATTGTGCGGGGTCATCTCGCGTATCGCATCAAAGATCTTTTTTTGATCTTTTGCATTTTCCGCGACTTTATCGATCCACGGGTAAAGCACATTTTCCTCTTTATCATTATGACTTCGCAAAAGAACATCTAAGGCGCCATCCATTTTCTCCGTGGCAAAATCGCCAGCTTTTATCTTTTCTCGTATCCGGTTGAGCAGATCCCTAATCTCACGGTGCTCAGCTCTCATAACAAACGTAGGACCATTATCTTTCATTCCCGTCCGCTCCTCAAAGATGGGAAAAAGGATTTCCTCTTCCCATGTGATATGAGTAAAAAGCCCTCTTCTGAACGGACAAAAATTCCGCCTTGCCTCGCCTTGATCTGTATCTTTACGTTCTTGGAACATTTCAAAAAGATCATCCAATCTCTTATGGTCGCTTTGCATGAATTCTCTTATCGTTTGCATGGTGGTAACATATTTATTCTTGTAATAATACTAGCATAGCATTGTTACTTATTCGAGTATCCTATCACAGCAGATCAATATCCGCCTGTATTGCCGTTTTTAATTTCTGAACACTTCTGCTGTATGAACACGACGATCCTCCGGACCCGTAATATCTGCACGCCGCTTTATTTTGCGCGCTCGCACTGGATCCCACCGCGCCAAGATTTGTCAGATACATCGCCGAAGCCATAAATGCGTCTTTAGGAGACCATGGGTTTGGAGAATATCCCAAAGCATTGTGTAAACGTTCTTCATAGATCTTCCACGTCGAGGGAATGAATTGCGCAGGCCCCATGGCTCCGCCATATCCCGCAACGCCGGCAATAGGACAAGACACGGCGGTTTGAAACGCATTAAATCCGAGTGCGTTCGTAATTTGCAAAAACGGCGCCACATCACGCGTCGGCTTCATGACATTTTTAAATACTGTTCCGGTATTTTTGCCCACTCCTGAGCCAGTTTCGGGATCTGTTAAATAACACTGGCCGACATTTGCGCCGAGATTGCTTTCTTGTGTGAGAATTGCCAGTAAAAATGCAGGGTCGATGCCGGTTTTATTTTTTGCTCCGTTGGCATATTCTAATGCCGTTCCAAATTCGATTTTTTGAGATGTACCGGCAAGACTGAATAAAGCGCTGCGAATACTATCGGCCTTTGCTTTTTTCTCCGCGGCAAGTTTTTTATAGTCGCTCTCTTTTTTCTTAGAAATGGCAAGGAGCTGTTTTTTATCGGCCTCGGACCGCGCCGCCTGCATGCGCGCGGTCTCAAGCTCGGCCTTGCTGTCGGTCTCCGCGTCCTGTTTTTTCTCCAGATGTTCCTTCGCGATTTCCGTTTGCGTCCGCACCGAATGAATAAGATCAACAGAATTTTTTACGGCGTTCATCATGGAATTATATTCTTCCAGATAGCTGTAAAAATCAGAAATGCTATTGCCGGAAAGAATAATGATCAGGACATTTTCACTCTCAAATTCATCCACACTGCGCAATAACTGCGCCAATGACTCATGCCCGCTGTTTATTTTTTCCGAAAGAGACTTGATCTCCTCCTCTTTATCGATGATATCAACCTTCAGTCGGGCAATGACAAGCTCCCGGGCTTTGATCTTTGCCCGCAATGCATTGATCTGGCTCGTCAGATAATCAACATCACCTTTTAACGTGCCGGTTTGTTTTTGTTGCGCCGCCTGTTTATCCAAAAGCTCCGCAAGCTCCGCCTCTATTTGATTAAGCTGATTTTGGCAATACTCCTTATCTTCTGCGGCGGAAGAACTATGCAGGGTCAAACAATCAAAAGCGGCATCAGCAGGATATGCCGGCGCATAGAGAAAAATGGCTGTCGCAAAAAAAATTGTAACAATAAAAGGCAAAGCTGTCTTTTAAGAAGTGCGCGAATGTTAAAAAATAGCGCGCTTCATTATTATATGACATTCGCGCCAAGAAAACACCGCTCTGGTCATTTTTCTCGTTTCTTTCTCATCTTGGCGTAATTACATCAATACCGGGAATTGTCTTGAGATACTACAAGTCAGCACTATCCCTAATCATACGCCTCGTTGACGGGCGCGACATCAGAGGATCAAGGAGGCGATGTACGCGCAATACAATACCAGAAATAAGATTCCTTGCCATCTTTCAACGACATGCCTTTTGCCAATGAATAAAATAACAAAAAGCACAACACTCGAGGCGATCATCATGCCGATATCATAATTACTGCCTGGCTGAAGAGGTAAAGGGTTGATGACCGAGCTAATGCCCATGATCCAAAATACATTGAAAATATTTGAACCAACCACATTTCCAATCGCGATATCCGTGTGCTTTCTGTATGCCGCAACCACAGATGTTGCAAGCTCAGGCAATGATGTACCGATCGCCACCACGGTCAAGCCGATCACCGACTGCCTAACTCCCAGAAGTTCCGCGGCGGCAACCGCCCCATCGACTATCCATTTACCGCCAACAACAAGAGCCAAAAGACCCGCACCGACAAATACGATGGATCTCCCGATGGGCATTTCATTCACTTCCTCGACATCAGATCCGTTACCCGATTTTGCTATGCCATAAATGTAGTACAAAAAAATGATGAAAAACGACAGCAGGATCAAACCGTCAATTCGAGTAATGGCGTTCTTTGCTTCACCATTGATCAAAACATCATTCGCCATAAACCCCACTAAAACCGCCGCAAGCAATGCCATCGGTATCTCCTTCCACACCGTGCCCCCTTTTACCGACAAAGGATACACGAGTGCGGCAGCGCCCAAGATCAAAAGAATATTGGCAACATTGCTGCCGATGATATTTCCGATAGCGATATCGGTATTACCGCTCACGCTTGAAAAAACACTTACCGCGAACTCGGGTGCTGATGTGCCGAATGCCACAACGGTAAGTCCGATGACGAGATTGGAGATGTTAAACTTTTTAGCGACAGACACCGCCCCATCAACTAAAAGATCAGCTCCTTTGATTAACAACGCAAACCCGAGAATAAATAAAAGAATAGTAATAATCATGGTGCTTACATACAATACAAAAATAAATAAAAGCTACGGGATATCGTAATGCGGAAAAACTATCTCCAGTATACATCTATCGCATCACCGCTAAAACACCTTAGAATTTCTCAAGATCGAGTGTTTCATCGATACGGATCTTTTTCACAAATGACGATACGTGGCTTACCAAGATCATAGCGCCCTGATATGAATTGAGCGCTTCTGCAATGAACGGAATATGACGGAAATTGATATGATTGGTCGGTTCATCGAAAATAAGCAGACCCGGCTTCTGGAGCACCAGCCGCGCAAATGCAACCAATCCTTTCTGCCCTTCCGACAGGCTGCCGACTTTTGTGCGCATATTTTCTGCCGTAATGAGAAACCCGGCTGCGGTTGAACGCATTTCATGCTCATCTTGCCTCTCCATCGCAGACATCAAAGAATCATATATGGTGTCTTCAAAATTCAGCGTAGAAAAATCTTGTCGATAATACCCTATCTTCACGCCCGGGGTCACGGCGATGCCATGCGCAGTCCCGCGCGCGATCGTTTCCAGCAACGTGCTTTTTCCGATGCCGTTCGGACCAGAAAGCAGTAAATGAGTATTTTTCTTGAGAATGATGTTTGCCGAATGCGATACAGGCTTATGATTTTTCAGCGTGGTAAATGACGTAATACGCATGAGCTCCCCCGTCAGATCTTTCTGCACAGGGATCTGGAACGGACGGATCGTTTTGTCTTCCCGGCGGACATCCACCTTCTCCTCTTCCAATGCCTCTGCCTTCATACGCATGCGCTTTGCCACCATACGCATCCCTCCGCCTTTTTGCGCAAAGAAGTTCGCCTTATCTTTATTCTCCTGGATCTCTTTGGCCAGCTGGGCGTTCTTGCTGTTTTCTTTTTCGATACGCACCGTGATGTCTTTTACCACATCAAAATAATTTCCCGCATATTGCTCGATCTTTTTGGTGAACACATCAAGATACAATACGCCGTCGGTAAACGCATTTAAAAAGTCCGCGTCATGGGAAATAACAATGACCGTCTTCTGATATTTTTTGAGAAAATCCGTGAGATGCGCGATCCCCGCTTTATCAAGATTATTCGTCGGCTCATCAAGCAATAAAATATCAGGATCCTGAATGAGTGCGGACGCAAGCAACAAACGCGCCTGCTGGCCGCCTGAAAATGACTTAATGATCCGATCGTACGGAGCCGCAAGATGCACCACCTCAAGCACCGCATCGATCCGCGGATCGATAT
>MEYI01000001.1:1161-1498 GCA_001773975.1 Candidatus Azambacteria bacterium RBG_16_47_10 | reverse complement strand
TCCTGATTCCGGCTTTCCCGTTTTCATGATCAGCGAGAACAACGTGCTTTTCCCGGCGCCATTCTGCCCCATGAGCGCAACCTTCATTCCTCGGCGCACAGAAAAACTCACCTCATGTAAAATGGGTTTTGTATGTCCGTATTCAAAAGACACATCGTCAAATCTGATGACAATTTCGTTTTGAGCCATAGTCGTAAGCCAACATAATACCTCATTTTTCTCAAAAAAGGAAGAGCTATGAGGCAGACGTGATCAGCGCGAGCTTTTCCTCCCGGCGCCAGCTTTTTATTTCAGCCTCCCGGCGGAGCGCCTCTGAAAGCGTTTGTACCGTTTCAGA
>MEYI01000001.1:341-1082 GCA_001773975.1 Candidatus Azambacteria bacterium RBG_16_47_10 | reverse complement strand
TCTAAATTGTTGGTCGAGCCGACATACAGTGTGTTATCGGCACATGTGAGAATGTAGACGTAATAGGCCATGCGAGCAAAAGCTCTTGTGGATCTATTTCTTGCCTTTCTTTGCCGGCGCTTTCTTTACTGTTTTCTTTGCTACCACCTTTACCGATTCTTTCTTTTTTGCCGGTTCTTTTATAGCGACAACTTTTGGCTGCGCCACAGCAGGAGCGGCTTTCACCACAGGAGCAGTTTTCACCACTTCCTTCTGTTCACCGCTCTTTGCGCGTACCAAAGCGTCTGCGATCTGGATAAGCTTCTCGAGTTTTACATTGATAGCCTGAAGCTGTCGATTCACATCGTTGTTTCCTACTGCGGTTTCGACAACCGGCTTTTCTGCTGCGGGGATGCGTACGTTAAAATCCTTTCGTGAGAATGAATCAAATCCTGCGTTCTTTTTTCCGCCGAAACATTCGGCACAATACACCGGCTTGCCGGCTACCGGACGAAATGGAACTTCGCATGCTTTTCTGCATTCGCTACACACTGCCTGATGCATTGTTGCAGGTCCTCTGTTGCCGCCCTGATCACCTCCCCAGCTTTTCCTCTCGAAATTCGGCCGTCCGCCATCGCGTCCGCCAAATCGAGACCCTCCTCTGTTCCCGTCAAAACGATTACCCCCTCCGCGTTTAAAATCTGCCATAGTATATAGATATTAGTAATGAGTACTACAGTCTGCGCTTTAAATGATAAAAAA
>MEYI01000001.1:0-104 GCA_001773975.1 Candidatus Azambacteria bacterium RBG_16_47_10 | reverse complement strand
GAGATCACGCCCGTATACACATTACCGATCCTTTCCATCATGTATTCCACTTGTTTATACGCGATAGACGCCCGCTCGGCATCGGCAGCATCAACCTCTCTTTG